>CAKTFD010000001.1 GCA_934553285.1 uncultured Faecalibacterium sp.
AAGATCACCCGCAAGAGCGAAAACCCCTCCATCACCCGCGATGTGGGCGGCGAGGGCGTGCAGCAGGCACTGCTGAAGATCCTGGAAGGGACTGTCAGCAATGTTCCGCCCCAGGGTGGCCGCAAGCATCCGCAGCAGGAGTTCATCCAGATCGATACCACCAATATTCTGTTCATCTGCGGCGGTGCATTTGATGGTCTGGATAAGTATATCCTGCGCCGCACTGATAAGTCCGCACTGGGCTTTGGCAGCGCACTCAAGGATAACTCCACCGAAGCTGAGCGCGCACTGCTGCGTAAGGTGGAACCCCACGATCTGGTCAAGTTTGGCCTGATCCCGGAGTTGATCGGCCGTCTGCCGGTCATCACCGTGCTGGATGATCTGGACGAAGATGCGCTGGTGCGGGTGCTCAAGGAGCCGCGCAACAGCCTGGTCAAGCAGTACAAGGAACTGCTGGGTATGGACAATGTGGAGCTGCTCTTCACCGACGAAGCGCTGCATGCCATTGCCCGCAAGACCATTGAGCGCAAGACCGGTGCCCGCGGCCTGCGCAGTGTGATGGAAAGCATCCTGCTGCCCATCATGTATGAGGTGCCCAGCGATGCCACCATCATCCGTGTGACTGTGGACGAGGACACCGTGGAGGGCGGCGAGGCACATCTGGAGTATGGTGCCGTGCGCAAACGCTATAAAAATCAGGCGGCCCTGAGCTGACGGAACTACCGTACAGGAGGGAAGAAAGCCGCTTCCAGGCCCTGTTTCAAGAGCTTTTTGCTTTTGGCAGGGCTTTTTGCTTTCAAATTCTTGTTTCCGGCAGGAAAATGTACTATAATAGTAAAGTCTGGACTGCGCAGTGTGTGGCCCCCTGGCAGGGGCAGGCTGCAAAAAGCAGACCAGCTGTTTGGGTAACAGGAAGTACGATAAAGGAGTGTGTTTTCAATGGCAAATTATCTTGCAATGGAGCGTGACGCGCTGACTGCTGAAAAAGCTGCTCTGGAAGCAGCGTACAAAAAATTTCAGGCAAAGGGCCTTAAACTGAATATGGCCCGCGGCAAACCCGGCCCTCACCAGATGGATCTGGCGATGGACCTGCTCAAGATGACCGACTATACCACCGATGCAGGCACTGATGCCCGCAACTATGGTGAGCTGGAGGGCCTGCATGAGGCACGGGCGCTGTTTGCCGATGTATTTGGTGTAAAGCCCGCCGAGGTATTTGTGGGCGGCAACTCCAGCCTGCAGCTGATGTATAATCTGGTAGCGATCGGCTACATGTTTGGCTTCCCGGAGTCTCCGTGTCCCTGGTCTCAGGTGGAAAAGCGCAAGTTCCTCTGCCCGGTGCCCGGCTACGACCGTCACTTTGCCATCACCGAGGAGATGGGCTTTGAGCTGATCAGCGTGCCTATGACCCCCAACGGCCCGGATATGGATGTTGTGGAAAAACTGGTGGCAGAGGATGATACCATCAAGGGTATCTGGTGTGTGCCGCAGTATTCCAACCCCGATGGTTATACCTACAGCGATGAGACCATCGAGCGCTTTGCAAAGATGAAGACTGCAGCTCCCGATTTCAAGATCTTCTGGGATGAGGCCTATATCGTCCATCACCTGACCGATGAGATCATCGAGACCCCGGTGCTGCTGAACGAGAGCAAGAAGTACGGCAACGAAGACCGCGTGTTCATGTTTACCTCCACCAGCAAGATCACCTTCCCGGGTGCTGGTGTTTCTGCCATCGCCTGCAGTGAGAGCTGCATGAAGTACATCTGCAGCCGCTTCTCGGTAATGATCATCAGCTATGATAAGATGAACCAGCTGCGCCATGTCCGTTTCCTGAAAAATAAGGAAGGCGTGCTGGCACACATGGCAAAGCACCGCCGCCGTCTGGTGCCCTGTTTTGATGCTGTCAAGACTGCCTTTGCCAACAACCTGACCCCTTGTGGTGATATTGCCCACTGGACCAACCCCAAGGGCGGTTACTTTATCAGCCTGTATGTCATGCCCGGCTGTGCCAAGCGTGTGGCAGAACTGTGCAAGAATGCAGGTCTGGTGCTGACCGGTGCAGGCTCTGCCTACCCGTACCACAAGGATCCGCAGGACTCTCATCTGCGCATCGCACCCACTTACCCCAGCCTGGACGAGGTGGAGACCGCATCGGAACTGCTGTGCGTCTGTGTGCGTCTGGCAGTAGTGGAAAAGCTGCTGGCTGAAAAGGCTTAAATTTATTTATTTGGTATATTCTCCTCTGCCGGTCCCAGCAGGGTCGGCAGGGGAGTTTTGTCACAGGAAGGTCGGCACGACGGCTGCCCTGTGCTGAAAGGAGCCGCCAACTGTGCGGTTCACAACACAAACGGCTGCGGATGCAGAGCCGTTGCATTTGGAGGTTCCCTGATCTTATGAAAACAAAAGGCAAAGCATGGCAGCTGGTACTTACCGTGCTGCTGATCGTTGTATTTGTCTATACCGCGTTTTTGGGCGTGGCAGCAAAATACGGCGATGTGACCACCACCTACATCAAGGGTGCAAAGGATATCCGCTTTGGTGTGGATATCAAGGGCGGCGTAAACGTCACCTTTGTACCATCGGATGGCTACGATGCAACAGACGAGCAGCTGGATGCTGCCCGCCTCGTTATCGAGAACCGTCTGGTCGCGCTGAACGTGACCGACTATGAGCTGTATGTGGATAACAACTCCGACAGCCTGATCCTGGAGTTCCCGTGGCAGTCCGGCGAAACGGATTTTGACCCCGAGTCTGCGATCCAGGAGATCGGAACCACAGCCTATCTGACCTTCCGCGAAGGTGCCAGCAAGGATGGCACACTGATCCTGGATGGCTCCATGGTCGAAAGCGCAGCAGCGCAGTACGGCCCCGTGAGCAATGGCGGCAGCGCAGAGTATTATGTTTCCCTCAAGTTCACCAGCGAGGGTGCCAAGGCTTTTGGCGAGGCCACTACAAAGCTGGCCGCCGATAAGGGCAGCATCAGCATCTGGCTGGATGATGAAAATGTGAGCACTGCTACGGTCAACACTGCCATTACGGATGGCCAGGCCATCATCACCAGCTCGGCAGCAAATCCCTTTACGCAGGATGCTGTGGTCAAGATGGCGCGCCAGATCAACTCCGGTGCGCTGCCCTTTGCACTGAGTGTGGACAGCTACTCTACCGTAAGCCCCAGCCTGGGCGAAAACAGCCTTGGTGCCATGGTTCTGGCGGGATTGATCGCGTTTGCGCTCATCGTGGTGTTCATGACGGTGCTGTACCGTCTGCCGGGTTTCCTGGCCTGTATCGCCCTGGCGGGGCAGGTGGCAGCTACGCTGGCATTCGTGTCCGGCTACTTCCCGGTGTTTGAGAGTTTCACCCTGACCCTGCCCGGTATTGCAGGTATCATTCTGGCCATCGGCATGGGCGTGGATGCCAACGTTATTACTGCCGAGCGCATCAAGGAAGAGCTGAAAAACGGCAAATCGCTGGATGGTGCGCTCAAAAGCGGTTTTGCCCGCGGTCTGACCCCCATCATTGATGGCAATGTGACCATCGTCATCGTGGCCATCGTGCTGATGAGCGCCTTTGGCCCTTCGGATGGCCTGTTTGCCAAGGCGTTGCACTTTGTGTTCTTTGCCTTTGGCCCCTCTACTGCAGGCACCATCTACGCCTTTGGCTATACGCTGCTTACCGGCGTGCTGCTGAACTTTGTATTTGGCGTGTTTGCCACCCGTGTTATGATCCGTGGTGCAGCCTCCATCAAGGCGCTGCGCAGCCCGTGGCTTTACGGCGCTGCAAAGCCCGGGAAGGCAAAGGCCGAAAAGAAGCCGATGGACTTTGTGGCACTGCGCAAAAAGTTCCTCACCTTCTCGACCTGCCTGATGGCCGTCATTCTGCTGTGCGCAGCGGTGTTTGGTGTGCATCTGGATACTGAGTTCACCGGTGGTGCCATGATCACCCTGTCCTACGAGGGCAGCTTTGACCAGGCCGCAGTACAAAAGACTGCCGCCGCTGCACTGGATAATACCGGCCTGACCCTGCAGACCGGCGAGAATGTTGCCACCGGCGACCAGACCCTGAAAATTTCCATGCCCGGCACCGAAACTGTGACCACTGAGCAGGTGGAGGAGCTGCTGGCTTCTCTGAACGAGAACTACCCTGATAACCAGTTTGTCCAGCTGTCCCTGAGCAATGTCAGCGCTGCCATGGGCACCAAGTTCCTGCAGAAGAGCCTGGTGGCAGTGGTGTTTGCACTGGTGCTCATCCTGCTGTATATCGCGCTGCGTTTCAAGAACATCGGCGGCCTGACCGGCGGCCTGATGGCGGTGCTGGCACTGGTGAACGACCTGATGGTGGTATTTGGCACCTTTGTGCTACTGCGCACTGCGCTGGATGGCAACTTTATCGCCGCAATGCTGACCATCCTTGGCTACTCCATCAACGATACCGTTGTGGTGTACGACCGTATCCGTGAGAACCGCGCCCTCATGGGCAAGAAGGCTTCCTTTGAGGAGCTGGTCAACCTCTCGGTCAACCAGTCTGCCCGCCGCACCCTTGTTACTACTATTACCACCGTGATGGCACTGGGCGTTATGTGCATCGTGGCAAAGCTGTACGGCCTGGAAAGCATCTTCACCTTTGCGTTCCCGCTGATGATGGGCATGATCAGCGGCGTGTACACCTCTCTGTGCGTTTCTACCTCGGCATGGGTGCTGTGGAGCGAGCGCAGCAAAAAGAAAAACTAAGGCGGAGGAACAGAAGATGAAGTGTCCCTATTGCGGCGCGGAGGAATCCAAGGTGATTGACTCCCGCCCCACCGAAGACAACGAGCGTATCCGCCGCCGCCGCGAGTGCCTGAACTGCCATATGCGGTTTACGACCTATGAGGTCGTGGAAACGGTGCCGCTGGTGGTCATCAAAAAGGATAGCTCCCGGGAACCGTTCGACCGGCAGAAGCTGCTCAACGCCATGCTGCGCGCCTGCGCGAAGCGTCCGGTAAGCTACGAAGCACTGGACCGCGCAGTCAGCAGTATCGAGCAGGCGCTGTTCAGCTCCTACGACCGTGAGATCCCTAGCGTGCGCATTGGCGAGCTGACCATGCAAGAGCTGAAAAAGATCGATGAGGTGGCTTATATCCGCTTTGCTTCCGTCTATCGCCAGTTTGCCGATGTGGAAAGTTTTCTGGATGAGCTGAAAAAACTTGTGGGCGACCGCCAGGAAAAGAAGTAAAACAGCAAAAATAATACCGACCTGTGTCCAAACGGATGCAGGCCGGTATTTTTGTGCCAAAAACCGGGGCCAAAAGGGAATACACCCCTCCGACCCCGGTCGCTTCTTACAGTTCGTATGCTTTTTTCAGTGCCTCATAGGCGGCATCCTCGTTCTCTGCGTGGACGAGCAGAGAGATGTCCAGATCACTGGTCGTGATCAGCAGAACCTCAATGTCAGCCAGCGCCAGCGCATTCAGGGCGCGTGCCGCTACGCCACAGCTGGTGACCATGTCTTCTCCAAACAGATTCAGCTTGGAATAACCTACGCTGATAAGCGGAGAAGCCTTAGCGTCTTTATCCAGATTTGCCGCCGAGATCGCTTTCATCACCCGCGGCAGGTCGCTGCTGGATGCAGTAAAGCTGAAATCGATGCTCGTGCCATGCGGAGCGCTCTGGCTGATCATATCCACCACAACGCCATTGTCCGCAAAGATGTCCAGATAGCGTGCCAGGCTGTTGCCCCGGAATGCTGCATCCTGCACACTGATCATCATCAGGCCGGTCTCGATGTTGATCTTTGATACTCCGTACATAAAAAGTCCTCCGTTCTGCCCGGCAGCCCGGGCAACACTATCAATTGCCACATTTTTATGTAAGCGCTAAAAAGTCGGCACTGCTATTATTTTGCGCGATTTTTTGTATCCTGTCAAGGCTGAAATCAGAATAATTTTCCACCACAGCATTTTTTGCGCTGCCGGTTCCTGCGTATGGACGCGCCAAAACAGATGCAAACTGGGGATTTCCCGCTCAGAGCGCAGAGATCAGATCCCCCATGTCATACAGGCCCGGCTCCTTCTGGGCCAGATAGACCGCGGCATTCACTGCACCGTTGGCAAAAATGCTGCGGGAGTAGGCAGTGTGGCGGAGGGTGATGACCTCATCCGGGCCGCAGAACAGCACCTCGTGGTCCCCCACGATGCTGCCGCCGCGCACAGAGCTGATGCCGATCTCTTTTGGGTCGCGCTTCTGGCGTACTGCAGAACGGTCGTACACATAATGGTAAGCGCCATCGTTTTCTTCGTTGATAGCATCGGCCAGCATCAGTGCCGTTCCGCTGGGAGCATCCAGCTTGTTGTGGTGGTGCTGCTCCACGATCTCGATATCGTAGTTGACACCCAGCACTGCAGAGGCGCGCTTGCACAGTTCAGCCAGCACATTGATGCCCATAGACATATTGGCGCTCTTGAACACCGGAACACTGCGGGACAGCTGCACGATTTTCAGCTGCAGCTCTTCCGAGAGGCCGGTGGTACATACCACGATGGGCAGATTATGTGCCTCGCAGTAGGGCAGGGCCTTTTCTACCGCAGCAGGGGAGCTGAAATCGATGATGACATCTCCTTTGCCGTTCAGCTTTTCCAGGCTGTCATATACCGGAATACCGTTCTGTTCGCCGTCCTTGATATCGATACCGGCCACCACACGGCAGTCCTCCCGCTGTGCGATCATCTCGCACAGCACGTGGCCCATGCGGCCGCCAATGCCCTGAATCACGATCTCTGTCATTGTCAGTTCCTCATTTCCATAATACGCCAGAATGCCCGGAAGCAAGAGTTCCCCGGGCATTCTGTGCAAATTCTGTTATTTCTCCAGCAGTCCTGCTGCCTGCAGTGCCTGCTCGATCTGTGCCTTGTGGGCATCGCCAGGCTCTACCAGCGGCAGACGGCATTCGCCTGCGTTCCAGCCCAGCAGATTCATCGCATACTTGACCGGGATGGGGTTCACCTCGCAGAACATGGCATCTACCAGCGGCAGCATTTCCAGCTGCAGTGCGCAGGCCTTGGCAGTGTCGCCGTCAAAAAATGCCTGGCAGCAGTTGTGCACCAGCTCCGGGGCAATATTGGAGACCACACTGATAACGCCCTTGCCGCCCAGAGACAGCAGGGGAACAGCCTGGTCATCATTGCCGGAGTAGATGTTCAGCGCATCACCGCACAGTGCAGCGATCTTGGCCACCTGGGAGATATTGCCGGATGCTTCCTTGATGCCGTTGATGAGCGGGTGCTTGCTCAGCTCCAGCGCAGTTTCGGGCGCAATGTTCAGCCCCGTACGGGAAGGCACATTGTACAGGATGACCGGGATGCCGCCAGCCTCAGCCATGGCGGTAAAGTGTGCCACCAGACCGGCCTGAGAGGTCTTGTTGTAGTAGGGGGTGACCATCAGCAGGGCATCAGCACCACAGGCGGCGGACTTTGCAGCCAGCGCACAGCCGTGGTCGGTATCGTTGGAACCGGCACCGGCAATGACCGGAATCCGGTGGTTGACCGTATCCACGGTAAACTTGATAGCGGCCAGCTGCTCTTCATCGGTCATGGTAGAGCACTCGCCAGTGGTGCCGCAGATGATAATGGCATCCGTGTGGCGTGCGATCTGATCCTCGATAATGCGGCCCAGCTCGTCAAAGTTGATGCTTCCGTCCTCATACATCGGGGTGATGATCGCCACGCCCGCGCCAGTAAAGACAGGCTTCTTCATAGTAAAAAACTCCTTTGCTGCGTATCTCGCGCAAAAATTCAGGCATCAGTCCATATAGCCCTTGGCTGCCAGCAGCTCCGCCAGCAGCACAGCACCGCCGGCAGCGCCGCGCAGGGTATTGTGACTCATGCAGGCAAACTTGTAATCGAACAGCGTATCTTCACGCAGGCGGCCGATGCACACAGCCATGCCGTTCTCAGTGTTGCGGTCCAGCTTGGGCTGCGGACGATCCGGCTCGGTAAAATAGTGCAGGAACTGCTTGGGCGCGCTGGGCAGATCCAGCTCCTGTGCCGGGCCACGGAAGTTTGCCCAGGCTTCGAGCATCTGCTCCTTGGTGGGCTTTTTGTCAAAGCTCACGAAAACGGCTGCAGTGTGTCCATCGGAAACAGGCACACGGAAGCACTGTGCGGTGATGACCGGCTTTTCAGCGTTTACGATCTGGCCGCCCTCGATGTGGCCCCACAGCTTGAGCGGTTCCCGCTCGCTCTTTTCTTCCTCGCCGCCGATGTAGGGGATCACGTTGTCCACGATCTCAGGCATCCGGTCAAAGGTCTTGCCTGCGCCGGAAATTGCCTGATAGGTGCACACCAGTGCCTTGTTCACGCCAAAGTCCTTCATCAGGGGATGCAGGGCAGGCACATAGCTCTGCAGGCTGCAGTTGGACTTGACTGCGATAAAGCCGCGCTTGGTGCCAAGGCGCTTGCGCTGTGCGGGAATGATCTCGATATGGTCGGCGTTGATCTCAGGCACCACCATGGGAACATCCGGGGTAAAACGATGGGCACTGTTATTGGAGACTACCGGGCACTCAGCCTTGGCATATGCTTCTTCCAGTGCTTTGATCTCGTCCTTGGGCATGTTGACTGCGCAGAAGATAAAATCCACCTGCGAAGCAACTTCCTCGACCTTGGAGGCATCCAGAACGGTCATCTTTTTTACGCTCTCCGGCATGGGAGTGGTCATAGCCCACCGGGGGCCTACGGCATCCTCATAGGTCTTGCCTGCGCTGCGGCCGGATGCGGCCAGCACGGTCAGCTTGAACCAGGGATGATTCTCCAGCAGAGTTACAAAACGCTGGCCCACCATGCCCGTTGCGCCTACGATACCCACTTTATACTGTCTTTCCATTTCCAGCACCTTTCCTTTCAAAAAACAAAACAGTAAATCTCGGCATTGCACAGAACACCGCTTGCAAACCGGACAGTAATGCAATATAATAGATACTGTTTATACAGATTCTATGATATCATTGATACGTTGTCCGTGTCAATCATCGGAAAGGCAAATGCACAGTATGTTGAAAAAAGATTTTTGGTATGATTTACCCAAAGAACTTATTGCACAGGAGCCGGCAGATCCGCGGGATTCGGCGCGCCTGATGGTTTTGAGCCAGAAGGACGATAGCATCCGGCACAAAGTATTCCGCGACCTGCCGGAGTTTCTGGAGCCGGGGGATCTATTGGTCGTGAACAACTCCAAGGTGCTGCCCGCCCGTATCGTGGGTGTCAAGCAGCCTACCGGTGCCGTATGCGAGCTGCTGCTGCTCCGGCAGGTGAAGGGGGACCAGTGGGAATGCCTGGCCAAACCCGGTAAGCGGATGCAGCCCGGTACAAAGGTGAGCTTTGGCGATGGCAGCCTGACCGCCGTGGTGGATGAGACCATGGAGGACGGCAACAAGTACGTTACATTCTATTATGATACCGAAACACTTTATGAAAAACTGGATGAATTTGGCAAGATGCCGCTGCCGCCCTATATCACCAAGCAGCTGGAAGACCAGAGCCAGTACCAGACCGTTTACGCCAAGGAACTGGGTAGCGCCGCTGCTCCCACTGCAGGGCTGCACTTCACCCCGGAGCTGATGGATACCCTCCGCGCTAAGGGCATCGGCATTGCTGAGGTGACTTTGCATGTTGGCCTTGGTACCTTCCGCCCTGTGCAGGAGGACGAGATCACCGACCACAAGATGCACAGCGAGTGGTATTCTATCAGCGAGGAAACTGCACAGCGTATCCGTGAGACTAAGGCAGCCGGACACCGGGTCATTGCTGTGGGCACTACCAGCTGCCGCACCCTGGAAGCCGTTGCCGCAAAGTACGGCGAGATCAAAGCCTGCAGCGGAAACACCTCCATCTTCCTGTACCCGGGAGTGAAATTTAACTGCATCGATGGACTTATCACCAATTTCCATCTGCCGGAAAGCACCCTGATCATGCTGGTGTCGGCCCTGTACGGCTACGAAAAGACCATGCACGCTTATGCGGTCGCAGTGGCGGAAAAGTACCGCTTTTTCTCCTTTGGCGATGCGATGTTGATCCTCTGAGCTGTGTGCAAAAAGCACCTTGCAATTACGGCAGAGCTCTGCTGTGATCATTCTGATAACTTGCAGGCTGCGGGCCTGCATCGAGGCTGCACGGCTGTTTTCCGTGCGCAGAAAGGAACTACCATGCCTTCTTTGACGACCTACACCCTGCTCAAGCAGGAGCATAATGCCCGGCGGGGCGTATTCAAGACCGTGCACGGCACGGTACAAACTCCCGCCTTTCAGAACGTTGCTACCGCCGGCGCCATCAAAGGCGGTCTGTCGGCGCAGGATCTGAAAGACATCGGCGCACAGGTGATGCTGTGCAACACCTATCATCTGCATCTGCGCCCCGGCGATAAGCTGGTAGCAGATATGGGCGGTCTGCATAAGTTTACCCGCTGGAACGGTCCGATCCTGACCGACAGCGGCGGATTTCAGGTGTTCAGCCTGGCAAAGCTGCGCAAGATCACCGAAGAAGGCGTGACCTTTGCCTCCCATCTGGACGGACACCGCATCTTTATGGGGCCGGAAGAAAGCATGCAGATCCAGGCAAACCTTGGCTCTACCATTGCAATGGCCTTTGATGAGTGCGTAGAGAACCCTGCCCAGCACGCTTACTCCAAGGACAGCTGCGAGCGTACCACCCGCTGGCTGAAACGCTGCAAGGCCGAGATGGCACGGCTGAAACATGAAGAGATCTCGGTCAATCCGGACCAGCTGCTGTTTGGCATCAATCAGGGCTGCACATTTGCCGACCTGCGTGTGGAGCACATGAAGCAGATCGCGGAGCTGGAACTGGATGGCTATGCCATCGGCGGCCTTGCAGTGGGCGAGCCTGCCGAAGTGATGTATGAGATGATCAGTCAGGTGGAGCCGCACATGCCCAAAGATAAGATCCGTTACCTGATGGGCGTTGGTACCCCTGGCAACATCATCGAGGCTGTGGCACGCGGCGTAGACCTGTTTGACTGCGTTATGCCCAGCCGCAACGCCCGTCATGGTCACCTGAATACCTGGAGCGGCATCATCAATATCAAGAACGCCAAGTATGAGCGGGACGAGCGCCCCATCGACCCCGCCTGCGGCTGCCCGGTGTGCCGCAATTATTCCCGTGCCTACGTCCGGCATCTGCTCAAGGCAGACGAGATGCTGGGGATGCGCCTGACCGTGATGCACAACCTGTGGTTCTACAATCATCTGATGGAGCGCATCCGGGACGAGCTGGATGCCGGTACTTTTACCGCCTTCCACGACAAATATGTTAAGATTCTGGATACCCGAATTTGAACTTTAGCCTTGCAACAAGGCAGATAAGAGGGTATAATAACATTATCTGAATTTTGAGAGGAGATTTTGCCCCATGCAATTTCTGACTACTACGTCCGAAGGCTATATCAGCCTGTTCTTCACGCTGGCACTGATGCTGGTCCTGCTGTACTTCATGATCTATCGTCCCCAGAAGAAGCAGGAAAAGAAGGATGCCGCAATGCGCAGCAGCCTGGAGATCGGTGACCAGGTCACCACCATCGGCGGCGTCATTGGCCGTGTTGTTGCGATCAAGGACGATACCTTTGTTCTGGAGACCGGTGCTGACCGTGTGAAGATCCGTTTTACCAAGTCTGCTATCTCTTCAGTCGAAAAGCTGAACATGGACAAGGCTCCTGCCGATAAGAAGTAAGCGCTTTCAAAATGCATACATGGACCGCCTCCCCGCATAGACTATGTGCAGGGAGGCGGTTTTATTATGTCTGGATCTGAAAGATTCCTGCCAAAGCTCCTTTCGTTTTTGTTGTATGGACTGCTTGGGCTGGCCGTAACTGTAGCAGGGCTGGCCGGTGCTGCACAGCTGATGGCTACACAAGGATATTCCGGCGGGGCGGTTCTGCCGTTGGCAACGGCATCCGTATGCGCGGGCAGCCTGCTCAGTGCCCTGGCGGCAGCCTTCCGCAAAAAAGAGCGCGGTCTGCTTACAGGGCTGCTCCAGAGTATCTTTTTGGCGGCCCCGCTGGCGCTCTCAGCAGCATGGAACGGAACCGCAGCGGAAACTATATCGCTCTGCCGTGTCCTGGCCGTACTGTTCTGCGGCAGCGCCGGAGGTCTATTGGGGGTCACCCTGCGGGGCCATCGTCATGCGCTGCGCTGATAGTTTGCGGGAATGAGCCTTTTTGTAACAGAAACGACCCGGAGGGAAAACGTGTATGTGGATCTATGAACAAACCGAACCGGAAAACAAACTGGCACTGGTGCCGCAGCTGACCGGCATCACGCCGGAACCAAAACAGACGGCAACTGCACCGCCGGAGCACATGCAAAAAACAGTGGATAAAGTATCTGGATCTGCGCCTGAAAAAAAGCTGCGTACTCCAACAAGACCATGCGCTACGCAGGACTGCTGGCTGCTGGCTGCCGCTTTTTTGCTGGGCTGTACGGCAGCGGGCGTTTTGCAGGCGGTCTGTGATGCCCGGCAGGCAGAGCTGCTGCAATATTATCTGGATGCCTGGCGGGCACTTTTTGCGCCGGGCAGCCTGCAAAGGGCGGTACATCTGTTCGGTATGGAATACCTGACCCTTGGCCTTGTAGTCAGTTTATTTATGCTTCTGGGGCTGTCTGCGCTGGGGCCGGTCATGATCTTTGGCAGCATGATGCTGTACGGCCTAGGCAGCGGGCTGCTGCTGGTACAGCTTTCCGCTGCAGGAGGGTGGAAGACGGTTTTGCCGACACTGCTGTGGACAGGTGCCCCTGCAGCGGCGGCCAGCGGATGCTTGTGCTTTTTTGGGGCTTCTGCTTTACAGGTCAGCAGCCGCATCCACGCATATTCTTTCCGGAACCGTACCGGGGGACAAGCCCGCCCCGGTGTACAGGCGCTGATGGGACAGTATCTCCTGACCATGGTGGTCTTGCTCCCATTGTGCGGTGCGGCGGCAGGGCTTTCGTACCTGGAAAACTGTTTGTGAATGGAACACCTTTCTTGCGGGTTTTGGCGCGGTGTGTTACAATAGCAAAAGACCATGATAAATGAGGGACAGAAATGAAAGAACCGAAATTGAAAACTGTCTATGTGTGCTCCAACTGCGGAGAGACCAGCCCGCGCTGGATGGGGCGCTGCCCCAGCTGCGGCAGCTGGAATACCATGAACGAAGATGTGGTAGCCGAAGCGCCAAAAGCAGGTACGCCCGCGGCCCGGCAGGCTGCAGCAGCAAGGCAGGAGGGTGTGACCAGCCTGACCGCCCGGCGGCTGTCAGAGATCAGCACGACCGAAGAAAAAAGCCGAATCCTGACCGGAATCTCGGAACTTGACCGTGTACTGGGCGGCGGCATCGTGCTGGGCGGCGTGGTGCTGCTGAGCGGTGAGCCTGGTGTGGGTAAATCCACCATGCTGCTGCAGCTGTGCGGTGCTATCTCCAACCAGCACAGCGTGCTGTATATCACCGGCGAAGAGTCCGTCCGGCAGGTCAAGCTGCGTGCAGCGCGGCTGAAGGTGCCGCAGAACAACATTTTTCTGGCCGCCGAAAACGATGTGGATGAGATCTGTGGGCTGATCGAAAAAGAAAAGCCGGAACTTGTGGTCATCGACTCTATCCAGACCATGCGCTGTATGGATATCTCTTCGTCATCCGGTACGGTCAGCCAGGTGAAGGAAAGTGCTGCCCGTCTGCTGGCGGTTGCCAAAAAGCAGGAGATCCCGATGTTCATCGTGGGGCACGTAAACAAAGACGGTGCCATTGCAGGGCCTAAGGTCATGGAGCATATCGTGGATACGGTGCTCTATTTCGAGGGAGATAAGATGCTGCCGTACCGCATCCTGCGGGCAGCCAAAAACCGCTACGGCTCTACCAATGAGCTGGGTATGTTCGATATGACCGGCACAGGACTTGCGGAGATCGAAAACCCCTCTCAGATGCTTCTGGAGGGCCGCCCGCTGGGAGTTTCCGGCAACTGTGTGGCCTGTACGATGGAGGGCAGCCGCCCCATCCTGAGCGAGATCCAGGCACTTGCCACCAAGACGAATTTTCCGGCCCCACGCCGCGCCTGCAGCGGTTACGACTATAACCGTATGAACCTGCTGATCGCTGTATTGGAAAAACGGGCAGGGTACTTTTTTGGCAATCTGGATGTCTATGTCAACATCGTGGGCGGTATTGCCCTGCGGGATACTGCCTGCGATCTTGCCGTCTGCCTGAGTATGGTATCCTCTCTGCTGGATCGTCCGGTCAGCGATAAACTGATCGCCATCGGAGAGGTTGGTCTGGGCGGGGAAGTGCGCAGTGTGCCCAACCTGGAACAACGTCTGCACGAGGCGGAACGCATTGGTTTTGAGCGGGCTGTTATACCAAAACACAGCCTTGCGCATCTGAATGCAGCGGATTATCCCGGGATGAAGCTGGTGGGCGCCGCATATATTGCCGATGCCATCAACGCACTGAAAAACGACCGCCTGTGATGAAACGAGGGACCCTATGTCGATCTATCTGGACGAAAGAAACCCCGGAAAACATGCGCCTTTTGAGGATGCATCCCCGGATATTGTGGAATACGTACGCTATCTGGAAGTGATCGCAGGCAAAAGCGCCAATACGGCGTTTAGCTATTATTGCGATCTGCGCTCTTTCAGTCGCTTTATGAAGCGCCGCCGCGGGCTGGTGGCTGCAGATACAGACTTTAAAGAGATAGACCCCAAAGGGCTGGATACAGCATTCTGGGGCGGTATCACCAAGGAAGATATCTACGAATACCTGTATTTTTTAAACCGGGAATGCGGCAACAAAAAGTCGTCTACTGCCCGGCGGCTGGCCAGCCTGCACGGCTTTTATGATTATCTGGTCAACCAGGTCAACCGGCTGCCATCCGACCCAACAGCTTCCATCCGCCCGCCAAAACAGGATAAGGTCCTGCCCAAATACCTGACGGCAGAGCAATCCATCTCTTTGTTAGAAAGCACCCAGACCCAAAGCGATTTTCCGGAGCGGGATTACTGCATGGTCGTTCTTTTCCTGAACTGCGGTATGCGTCTTTCTGAGCTGGTTGGCATGGATCTGGGCGATATAGACCTGGAACAGCGGCAGATACGGCTGTTTGGCAAAGGGCATAAGGAACGCATGGTCTATCTGAATGATGCCTGTGTGGAAGCGCTGCAGCTGTATCTGCGTAAACGCAACGCGCTGGAAGGACTTTCGCCCAAAGAAAAAGCAGTATTTGTTACGCGGCTGCGCAAGGAGCGTATCTCAAACCGCAGGGTGGAACAGCTTATCACCGGTGCAATGAAAGCTGCCGGTCTAAAGGGGTTTTCTACCCATAAACTGCGCCACACGGCCGCTACGCTGATGTATCAGACCGGCAATGTAGATATCCTTACGCTCAAGCAGCTTCTGGGCCACAGCAGTGTTGGCACCACGCAAATTTATACGCATCTACAGGAATTTCAGGTGCGTTCTGCCATTGAAGAAAATCCGTTGGGAAAAGTATCACATAAGAAGACCACAGACTTGGATACAACAGAACCGGCAGCAGGGGAGACTACAGCGGAAAATACCCCGGCGGAAGAGGAACCGGCTGAACCGTCCGGCCCGATGGAAGCCTTTGAAGGTGCCGCACAGGAAGGTTTCCGCGCAGACGTTTCTTCTATGACCGAGGAAGAAAGCAGCGATACGTCAGAAGATACATAAAATACTAACCGCCGTAAAAGGCAGTATTCTGACGCAGCTGAATACTGACCATTCAGTGCGTAATGCCCATGACGCGTTCCGGAACCTCCGGACGATCGTCATGGGCATTTTATATGATTAGCGGCTTATATCATAGATAGAATGTCTGCGAGTGGCGCTGGCTTTGTCAATAGAAAAAACACAGTCTGCGAGGATTGCACGCACTAAGATACGCATCCTACAACCGTATGGCAAAAATATAAACACCGGAAAAGAAACATTGTGTACAGCATATATTGATGCAGGAACAGTGTAAGGAAATATTCCTATACAAAAAACAACAATAAAAATTGCAAACATGCAAAAACGGCAGGAACCGTAAAATCGAGGCCCGTAAGAGCCAGCTGGGACGAATCGGCGGAAATATCCGGAAAAGGGCTATTTTCACTCCCCTGAGTTTCGCATAACGTGCATTATACGAAACAGATATAATCAAAAAACAGAAGCTGCCCTTCTCTCTTTCCGTCAGATCTTCGGCAGCTTTCTGTCTATCCGTCCAGCTGGATCCGCGCGCCCTGCTTCGCTTCTCCGGTACACAGCCGGTGTAATTATGGCGATTCAAATCGTTCTGATAAATAAACTACTATAGATCTTATGCAACGATGCTTATTCTGCCGCAAGTGGTTCCGTACCAAAGTATGCACAGATAGCTTCGTAATAAATGCGTGCCACAGTCTTGCAGCCTGCCTCGCTGCCAAACTGCTCCACATCGGCTGCATTTGTTACAAAGCACTGTTCTGCCAGCACAGCCGGACAATCTACATCTTCCAGTAAGGTAAAGCTGCGTTCTGTCCGCACTTCGGTATGGCTGTTCTCTACCAGCTGTTTCTGATCGTTTTCCAGATAATAAATGTAACGCACTCCCCCGCGTCCACGCAGTTTTGCACCGATGCGCTGCATCCCACTGGACAGGAGCCGGGCAAAATAAAAACTTTCCTGGTGCCAGGTACGCCCGGGTACAGCCGGATAGCATTCAAAGCCGGATGCGGCAGATCCATTGACGGCAGAATTGCCGTGGATGGAAAGCAACAGCTGTGGGGTTTGCGCATTGGCTGCGGCTGCGCGCTCGGCGGGGGTTGCTGTGATATCAAAACTTTCCCGGGTCTGCAGCGGGATGTAATTCTGATCCCGCTCCAGCCATTGGAGCAGTGCGGCGGCTGTTGCGGCTGTTACCTCTTTTTCTTCCGCCACTCCCCTTGCGCCCGGGTCGTTTCCGCCATGCCCGGCATCCACCACCACCCGATATGGCGGGTCGCCTACCTGGGGACGGAAATTGTCTTCCAGTGCTGTATCATCAGGCGGTGGCGCAGGGGCATTCAGTTCCAGGGCTGCCTTCCATAAAAACAGGCCAGAACAGACCATAAGAACCGCTGCGAACAGTAAAAAGCTGCGTAAAAACCGGTGCGGTGCTTTGCGGCGGCGCGTTTTGTGCTTGCAGTGTTTATTCGCTGGTCTGCGATGACTGGTTGCCATATCGTATTACTTCCTGTTCATTTGAGATTTGACTACCCTTTATATAAGACGAGTATACTCGCCTTTCCCCTGCGCTGCAACAAAAAAAGACTGCCAATTTTCCGATAAAGGCAGTCTTTAGGATTGCTCATTTCAGTTCTACAACGGTCACGCCGCTTTCGCCTTCGCCATAGCGCCCAAGGCGGAAACTTTTGACCATACGATTGCCGCGCAGATGCTTATGAATCGCGGTGCGCAAAGCGCCGGTGCCGTTGCCGTGGATCAGGTAAACGACCGTTTGTCCATTCAGGATGGCGCGGTCAATAAATGCATCTACCTCTGGCAGGGCCTCGTCCACCGTAAGCCCCAGCAGGTTGCACTCCATTTTTGCAGCGCGCTGCACACGCTCTACCCGGCCATTGGGACGGTTGGTATCGCCGGTCAGGCGGGAGTAGCGCTGCTGTGCCTTTGTTTTGGGGGCGACAGGTTCTTTTACCAGCTTTTCCGGCTGTTTCAGTCCCTTGAGCGGTACCTTTGTCTTGATAATACCGGCACGAACCAGCACATCTCCGTTTTTGTCCGGCAAAGCCATGACCGTTGCCAGCTGGTTCAGCTCGGCGATGCATACCTCCTGCCCCACCTTTACTTCTTTTAGCGGCACAAACTCCCTGACCGGATTATGTACCACCTCGGTACCTGCAAACAGCTTTTCTGATTCCTTTTTGGCGATCTCGCGGGCACGCTGCGCCTTCTGCTGGGTGCTCATGCGCTCGTCTTTTTGCAGCTGACGCAGTTCATCTGTCAGGGCGTAGGCCTGGCTTTCCACCTGCTGGGCCAGTGTGCGTGCCTTGGCGCGGGCTGCTTCCAGTTCGTTTTCGCCCTGCTGGATCAGCTCATCCCGCTTTTTGCGGGCCGCTTCCAACTGATGGGAGGCCTCGTTGCGCAGCTGTTCTACCTCGTTCTGGCTCTCTTTCAGCTGCAATTTCAGATCATCCAGCTGCCCCAGAACGGCATCCAGACGCTTATCTTCGGCAGAAAGGTGCTGCTGCGCGGCCTCGATGACACGGCTGGGGATGCCCAGCTTTTCACTGATAAGGAATGCATTAGATTTGCCCGGCACGCCCACGCTCAGCTTATAGGTGGGGCGCAGGGTCTCCAGGTCAAACTCACAGCTGGCGTTTACAACGCCCTTTGTTTCCAGCGCAAATACTTTCAACTCCGCATAGTGGGTGGTTGCCATCAGCAGTACCCCACGGCGGCGCAGCTCTTCAATGATCGCCACAGCCAGCGCAGCACCCTCGGCAGGGTCTGTGCCGGCACCCAGCTCATCCAGCAGCACAAGGGTGTGCGGCATGGCAAGCTCCAGAATGCCGGTGATCTTTTTCATGTGGCCGGAGAAGGTGGAAAGGCTCTGTTCAATGCTCTGTTCATCGCCGATATCTACCAGAAATTCGTCAAATACACAGATCTCACTGCGCTCGTCTGCAGGGATCAGAAAACCGCACTGCGCCATGACACACAACAGACCTGCGGTTTTCAGGGTGACCGTTTTGCCGCCGGTGTTCGGGCCGGTGATGATAAGAGAATCGTACTCTCCACCCAGCGCAATGTCCACGGGAACGCACTTTTTAGGGTCGATCAGCGGATGACGGGCACGGATCAGCTTAAAAGAGGAATCCGTCCGCACAGCGGGCTTGAATGCTTTGAGATCCAGCGCAAGCCGTGCTTTCGCTAGCAGGATATCGATCTCCAGCATGGCTTTGTAGCTGTACTGAAACTGCGGCTCAATAGCAGCCACCTGCGCAGTAAAAGCCACAAGGATCCGCTCGATCTCCTGTGCCTCCTGTGCGCGGTACTGCAGGATGCGGGCATTGGCTTCCACAACAGCCTGCGGCTCCACAAATACAGTAGCACCCGTAGAGGACACATCATGGATGATGCCGCTTACCTCGCCGCGGTATTCGCTCTTGACCGGCACAACATACCGGCCATTGCGCATGGACACCACACTCTCCTGCAGATATTTGGAGGTGTCCATATTGCGCACCATGCTTTCCAGCCGGTCGCGGATGCTATTTTCGGTGGCGCGGATCTTCTTGCGCAACTCATTCAGGGTACGGGAAGCTGTGTCAGCCATGGCATCCGGTGCCAGGATAGCACTGGAGATTTGCTGTTCCAGGCCGGGTTCCGGTGCCAGCGCATAAAACAGATCATCGGTAGGCAGGGCATCATGTTCCGATGCGCCGTACCAGCTGGTCAGATGCTGGAAATTGCGCAGTGCTCCGGCCACCATCAGCAGCTCGCCCATAGATAGCACGCCGCCTTTTACAGCACGGGCGGCAAGCTGGCCGACCCCCTCTACTCCGCCAAAGCGCGGAGAACCATTTTTGATTAGCAGCGTATTGATGGCATCCGTCTGCTCCAGTGCGTAACGCACTTCATCCGGGTCACACTGCGGCTCAATAGCCAGCAGCATGGCCCGGGCTTCTTTGCACACGCAGCCATCTGCTGCGCGGGCGATGATCTTATCCAGTTCTAATGTTTTTAAATAGCTTGTTTCCATACCGTTCCTTTTTGGTCAGGACAGCACACTTTTTAAAAAAGCATAGCTTTTCAGCGGCTTATCCAGATGCGTCAGGGCATAGTTTTCCGCCACTGCAGAGAGCTTTGCCAGGCTGCCCACAGAGATTTTGAATGCAAATATTTTCTTGTCCTCCACCAGACAGATGTGGCGCAGTGCAAACAGCGCAGCCTTATCCAGGTTGCAGGTCTTGCCAGCCTTTGCAGCACAGTTTGCGCACAGCAGATTTCCTTCCTGCGCATCCAGATAAAAGGCGTCCCCCTCATCATAGGTGCCGCAGTCCCGGCAGCAGACCAATTGCGGCATAAAACCGCACTCGCTCATGGTGCGCAGCTCAAACACTGCTTTGATGACCCGCAGATCGGTCCGGTGCTCGTTGATCATGTACAGGCTGTTGAGTACAAGACGCAGCTCCCGGGCAGCTTCCTCACCGGTAGGCGAAAGTGCGGCGGCAAGCTCTGTCAGATACATGGCAAGGCTCACCCCCTCGATAGAGGATGAAATGCCGTGGAAGATATTCTGCACTTCCGCTTCCCGCACGGTATACATATTGCGCCCGGGCACCAGCGTAAATTCAGAATAGCAAAATAGCCCGCAGGCACTGAATAATTTACTTTTCAACCGCAGGCTGTTCGGAGCCAGCGCAGTGATCACACCAAGTTTCGGCGTGAGAACCGTCAGGATACGGTCGGCTTCTCTATAGCGGGTCTCTTTTAATACCAGACCCATGGTCACAAATGGTTCCATCGTCCGTTTCTCCTGCAGGATGCTCGGCGGGCAGCTGCACCAGTTGTTTGTAATCCAGATAGCGGAGTATATTTCCCGTGCAGGCAAATGCCTGCCAGCTTGCAGCAGCATCCATCTTTCAGCACTCCTTCCCTTCCCTGTGTGAACCGCTTTTGGATAGTGTCAGCCTGATTCTAGCACATCATACAAGGGAAAACTGTCCTGCTTTGGCAGTGTTCAGCGGTTGGAGGGATTCTGCTTAAAGCCAAAGTTATTCAGCAAAAATTCGTTGTCCCGCCAGTCGGATTTTACCTTGACCCAGCACTGCAGGTTGACCCGGCAGCCCAGAAATTCCTCACAGTCTGCGCGGGCAGCACTGGCAATCTTTTTGAGCATCGCGCCGCCCTTGCCGATGACCATGCCCTTGTGGCTTTCCTTCTCGCAGTAGATGTTTACATCAATGTCGATCAGATCTGTGCCCGGGCGCTCCTTAAACCGCTCTACGACCACCGCGATGCCGTGCGGGATCTCATCCCGCATAAACAGCAGAGCTTTTTCACGGATGACCTCGGCCACCAGCTCTTTTTCGGGCATGTCCGTATAGGCATCATCGTCAAAATAATGCGGGCCTTCCACCGCATAACGGCGCAGGGCATCGAACAGGTCTTCGCCGCCTTCCTTGTTGCGCACACTGATGGTGTAGATCTCATCAAATACGCCCAGGGCTTTCAGTTCAGCCTTGCGGGCTTCCAGATCTGCCGGATCCTTTACAAGGTCGGTCTTGTTGATAACTGCGATCGCCGGGCCGCTGCGCTGCAAAGCCTCCACCAGTGCCATCTCGGATTCGTTCAAAGCGCCATACGGCTCAAACAGCATCATGGAAACATCCACATCTGCAATGGAATCGCTGGCGGTCTTATCCATGCGCTTGCCCAGTTTGTTATGTGCCTTGTGCACACCGGGGGTGTCCAGCAGCACATACTGCAGCGGGCCGCAGGTGATCACACCGGTGATGCGGGTACGGGTCGTCTGCGGTTTAGAGGTGACGATGGCTACCTTTTCGCCTACCAGGAGGTTGGTCAGGCTGGATTTGCCTACATTCGGCCGACCGATAACGGCAACGAACACAGAGGAAGTATCATAATGCTCCTGAACGGGTGTTGTAGTACTCAAAGTGAACTCCTGTCTTGTATTTATGCTATTTTGCAGATACGGCGGCTCATTCGGTGTAGCTTACCGTGCGGGGCAGGCCCAGCTGCAGCAGCACAGCCTCTTCCTTTTCACGCATATGCATTGCTTCCAGACCGCCGTTTTCGTGGTCGTAGCCCAGCAGATGCAGCATGGAATGCACCGTTAAAAAGGCAACCTCGCGCTGCAGAGGATGGCCATACAGATTTGCCTGCTCCAGCGCACGCTCCATGCTGATGACGATATCCCCCAGCATCATGCAACCGTTGTTTTCATCGATATCGTATTTGCCATTTTCGCCCAGAGGAAAGCTCAGCACATCGGTGGGCATGGGCTTATTGCGGTACTGGTTGTTCAGTTCCGCAATGGCAGCGTTATCTACAAAGGTGACGCTGATCTCAGCGGGACGGTCAAAATGCTCGTATTCCAGCACGGCATTGCAGGCACGGCGGATCAGGATACGCAGCCCGGACGGCACTTTGACGGCTTTCTGGGAGTTGGTGATCAGAACTTTGTTGGACATAGCAGTCCACTCCTTCCTTATTTTAACGATCTGTTTTATTGGTTTCTTTGGTCGGATGACCGGCTTTTTCGTAGGCTTTGATGATCTCCTGCACCAGGCGATGCCGCACAACGTCCTTCTCGGTAAAGTAGCACTGGGCAATACCGGTTACATCTTTCAGCACCTTCAACGCATCTACAAGGCCGCTGCGGGCATTGCCCGGCAGATCGACCTGGGTCACATCACCGGTAACGACCACCTTAGAGCCTACGCCCATACGGGTCAAAAACATTTTCATCTGCTCCGGGGTGGTGTTCTGAGCTTCGTCCAGGATAATAAAGGAATCATCCAGCGTCCGGCCGCGCATATAGGCCAGCGGAGCTACTTCGATGATCTGCTTTTCCACAAGGCGTTCGTAAGTTTCGGCGCCAAGCATATCAAACAGGCCGTCGTACAGCGGCCGCAGATAAGGGTCTACCTTCTGCTGCAGGTCGCCGGGCAGAAACCCCAATTTCTCGCCTGCTTCCACCGCCGGGCGGGTCAGCACGATGCGGGAAACTTCCTTGGCTTTGAAGGCCTTTACTGCCATGGCAACAGCCAGATAGGTCTTGCCGGTGCCCGCCGGGCCAACGCCAAAGGTGATGGCATTGGAGCGGATAGCGTTCAGGTATTCTTTCTGTCCCAAGGTCTTGGGGCGGATGGGACGGCCCTTGACCGTGACCGTGACAAAATCCTCGGTCAGCTCCTTGACCCGCTTCTCGGCACCATCGTGCGCTAGGCTGATGCAGTAATGCACGGTCTGGTCTTCCAGCGGCGTATGGTTCTCGATCAGGAGAAGCATTCCCTCCACAGCGCGATTAGCGGCCGCTACATTGGCAGGCTCGCCCGAAATGCGCAGCTGCGTACCGCGGCAAACGGCTGTAATGGAAAACTCATTTTCCAGCAAACGAATATTCCGGTCACAGTTGCCAAAAACAGCCGCTGCGATCTCCACACTATCCAGTTCAATACATTTTTCCGCCATGGAGTTCCTCCCGAATTGCAGAATTTGATGACTATATTGTACCACCAAAATCTCAAGAAGAAAACTATGAAAAGTGCACAAAATATTTTCCCGTGTTCCATCGGTTTTTCCATACGAACCAGGTTTTAAAGATTTTTGATGGCTTTTTTCAGAAAACACTTGACAGGATATATCGGACGGCGATATACTTAAGCCACGATATATCGGTTAACGATATAAAGACGCTCGATAGGAATCAGGGAGTATTTTAACATGGAAAACCTTGCATTGACTGAATCGACCTATTATATCCTGCTGTCGCTTTACCATCCGCAGCATGGCTATGGCATCATGCAGCAGACAGAGCAGCTTTCCGGTGGCAGAGTCCATCTTGCCGCCGGGACGCTGTATGGTGCATTGACCTCTCTGTGCGAAAAAGGCTGGATCCGTCCCCTGCCCTCTAAGAGCGGAAGCCGCAAAAAGGAATACCAGCTTACCGCAGAGGGCGTACAGGTCTTAAAGCACGAGCTTGCCCGTTTGCAGCAGCTTGTGGCAAACGGTGAGAGCATCCTGAAGGAGGAAGTTTTATGAGTGAAAAGAAGACCGTTTTCAAACTTTTCTTTGTGTGGGATTTTGAAAAAGAAGAGCGCTGGCTGAACGAGATGGCGCAGGATGGCTGGGTACTGGACAATACTGGGTTTTCCTTTTATACATTTGTGCGCTGCGAACCGGGCGAATACATCATCCGTTTGGAGATGAACCCCAGCAGCGATTATCGCGCTTTTGTAAAAGAGCTGGGTGCGGAGTATATCGGCGGCTGCGTCAACTGGGTGTACTTCCGGCGGAAAGCAGAACTTGGCAGCTTTGAATTGCTCTCGGATATCGACTCCCGCCTGACACATTTGAGCCGCATTGACCGAATGCTTTTCCTGCTCTGTCTGGCAAACCTGATCATGGGTGTGACGAACTCTCTGAACCAGTTCCGTTATGGCTGGCTGAACCTGTTGTGCGCGGCAGTGCTCTCCTATGCACTGGGGCGCATCCATGGCATGAAAGCTGCATTGGAAAAGGAACGCAGTTTGCACGAATGATTTGTCAAGCCTTTTTTCGCCACAACCGCAGAGAAAAAACCGGCGTATCTTTGGATAAAAAAACAATAGCAAACACTTCTCCATCGTGATACAATAGCAAGCGTTGTGTGCCGCCGCCCGGCGGCCGTTTGAACTGCTTAAAAACAAAGGAGAAGGAACCATGGAACAACTTTTTCTGATGCCCGGTGAAGAACGGTATGAACGCATCAAGGATTGCAACGGTGTTCCCAAGGTGCACTACTCCTATTGCTCCATGCGCGGCGCATTCTTTGATTGCGAGAGCCGCAGTCTGGAGGAAGCGCAGCGCCTGTGCGAAAACTGGCTCGTGGGGCAGGATCGCTGCTACCGTAACTGAATCAGAACAGGAAAGCCCTTGCCGCATTTGCAGAACAGCCTGCAAAACGGCAAGGGCTTTTTCGTTTAGGACATTACTGCCATACCTGTGCACAGACCTGTTCCAGTACGCTGCCGGCAATGCAGCGGGCCTTATCCGAGATGAGAAAGCAGTTGGAAATCTCTTCTTTCCGGGGGTCCACATCTGCCACCTTGAAGCCGGGCGTAACAGGATAGCCGCTGCGCAGCAGGCCGCGCAGGATGCCGGAGATCTGTGTGGTGACAGGGATATCGCCCCCCTCCGCAGTGCGGATAAAGGCAATGGTCTCGCCTGCTTCTACCAGATCTCCGATCTTGCGGACATTTATAAATGTGCCGGCAGCCTGTGCGTGGATCACACGCTCGGCACCGTAACCCCCGATGATGCCGGGGATGCCGGTATTGGGGATAGCACTTCCCTCCCGGATCACCCTGCCCAGCCGATGACCGCGTTTGGTCTCTACTACAACATCCACATCCTGCCCGGCAGTAAAACCGGGTCCAAGGGCGATCGTCAGCGGTGCCATATCCCGGCGGGTGCCAAGGTTGCGTTTGGCCAGTGTGGCATCTACCACGATATCCGGCTTTGCCCGGGCAATACAGGCTCCCTCCGGGTCAACAAGTACCGGTACTGCACCCTGTGCCCAGACTTCCTGCGCCTGTACCAACGTATCGATACGGACAGCCCGCAGATCTTCCACCGTAGTTTCGCCTTCATAGACAGCCTCGCTTAGAGCTACCTGCCGACGGATAGCGGCCGGATGTGCCGTTTCCAGCACAAGCACCCGCAGCCCGGCGCTCCATAAGCGGTGGATGGTTCCGGTGGCAAGATCTCCGCCGCCGCGCACCACGATCAGTGCATCCTTTTTCATCTGGTTTCCTCCCCGGGGCAAAGTTTTTGCAGCAGGATCTGCATGGAACCGCCGCAAGCGGCAATGGCAGCATCCTCGTTTTTGCCATCCGCTGAAAGCTGCAGACATTGCAGGGCCGGTGCATCCTGCACCAACATTGCCTGTGCTGCCTGCACGGTGCGATATTCCATAATGCCACCGCCCACACTGCCTGTTGTGCTGCCATCGGGCAGGATGAGCATTTTTGCACCCACATCCCGCGGGGTGGAGCCGTGCCGTGCAACGATGGTGGCAAGTACCGCCGGGGTATGGTCTGTATCTGCCTGCACCATGGCGTCCAGCAGTGCCGCCGGGAAGCCTTCGGTCTGCGGGCGGGCGTTTTTGGTCTGGATGATCTGCGCCAGAATGGACAGTGCGATCTCCTCTGGTGTCTTGGCGCCAATGGCAAGCCCGATGGGGGCACAAAGTACCTCTACCCGCTGGCTGTCCAGCCCTGCATCCAGCAGCTGGCGGCGCATCAGTGCAGCGCGCCCCCGGCTGCCCAGCATACCGACATAAGCCGCCTGCTTTTGCAGGATCTGCGTAAGGCAATCTGCATCAAAAGCATGGGAACGGGTGGCTACCACAAAATAAGTTTCGGCACCGCCGGGTACGCTCTGCAGAGCCTGCACAAAGGGGGCGCAAAGCACAGTATCGGCCCCGGCAGCACGCAGCTGCAGGGCATATTCCTCCCGGTCGTCCATAGCGACAACCGGCAGGCCAAGGAGCTTTGCCAGTTTTACAACAGCTGCTGCCACATGGCCGCCGCCGCAGACCACGAGCTGCGGTATTGCACCAAACCGCTCTGAAAATACGCGCTGCCCTTCCAGCTCCAGAAAGCCTGTAGCCGTACAGGCTTGTACAGCTACAAGTCCACGCTGCAAAAGCCCGTTTTCAGAGGTCTGCCACACGGCGGTTCCATTGCACAGCAGCAGCTGGCTGCCTGTATCTGCGCCTTCCAGTACGGTAGCCAGCGTATAGCTGCCCATCTGGCCTGTGCTTTGCAGCACTTTGGCAAGAGTTTGTCTGTTCATTGGTGTTGTTCCCCTCTGTTATTGTTCCACCTGCGTTATTTTATCGAACCGGGTGGTGTCCAGTTCGGCCTGCCAGCTTTGCCAGTCCTCCGGCAGCATCCGCCAGGCAAGGCCGCAGCCTGCCGAGATCTCCCGCGGCAGCGGGATCAGCCGCCCGGGCACCTGCCTGGCCTGGCATTGCTTTTCCCATTCCATAGCTTCCAGCGTAGTGCGAAAGGAAAGTACGATGTAACTTCGTTTTATCCGCATGATAGTTCCAGGGCAAGCTCCGCCACAGCGTCTGCTGCCTGCTGCGCCTCCTGTTCCGTATTAAAGTGCGAAAAACTGAACCGCACTACGCCCTGCTCTGCCGTGCCAAGGGCCGTATGCATCAGCGGAGCACAATGTGCCCCGGCACGCACGCAGATGCCGTAGTCCTCCCACAGGATATCTGCAACCCGGGCAGAATCTTCCTGCCCGATGTTCAGCGCTACGATGGGGGCACGCGGCTGCAGGTCCATATCGCCATACACAGTCACGCCCGGTACAGTGTGCACCCGCTCATAAAACAGCCGGGCAAGGGTGTTTTCCCGTGCGGCAAGGCCTTCCACGCCATGCTCCAGCAGCCAGTGCACCCCTGCACACAATCCGGCAAGGCCGGGCACGTTCATGGTGCCCGCTTCCAGTGCGGTAGGCATCTGGGAGGGATGCGCTTTATCAAAGCTGTGCACTCCGCTGCCGCCTACAAGGAACGGTTCTATCTGCAGTCCGGTGCGAACATAGGCTCCGCCGGTGCCCTGCGGCCCCAGCAGCGCTTTATGCCCGGTAAAGCATAAAACATCAATGCCCAGCTGCTGCACATCAATGGGCTGTGCACCCGCGGCCTGTGCTGCATCCACGATCAGCAGCAGGCCATGCCGGTGCGCAAAAGCAGCCGCTCGGGCCAGGTCTGTGCCGTTGCCGGTCACATTGGATGCCCCCGTCACAACAAGTGCCCGGGTCGAAGGGCTCAGCAGCGTTTCCCATTGGTCATAGCACAGCCTGGCAGCAGGATCCACACCGGTAAAAGAGATCTCCACACCCTGCGCCTGCAGCCGATACAGCGGACGCAGGACAGAATTGTGCTCACATACCGTGGTGATCACATGATCACCCGGATGCAGCAGACCATGCAGAACGGTGTTCAGCGCCATAGTGGCGTTTGCAGCAAAAGCGATGCAGGAGGGGTCCGGCGCATGGAAAAGCGCAGCCAGTGCCAAACGGGCCTCCAGCACAAGCCGAGCAGCATGCAGAGTAGGTTCGTGTGCGCCGCGCCCGGGATTGCCCGCTGTGTGCAGTGCTGCCAGCATAGCCTGTTCTACCTGTGGCGGCTTGTGCAGCGTGGTGGCCGCATTATCCAGATAGATCACGGTTTGACCACGTTCCCGGCCTGGGTCAGCTTTTCCACGATGGTGTACATGTTGGTCACCCCGCCTACGGCCAGTTTCTCGGTCAGGCCATAAAAGTTCAGGCAGGTGCCGCAGGTCAGGATCTCCACGCCCTGTGCTTCCAGAGCCTTGAGATCCTCCAGCATGGGAGAACCATCACAGGTCAGGGCCGCACCGCCATTATAGAACAGAACAGTCTTGGGCAGCTGATCCTGCTGGGTCAGTGCAAATACAAAGGCCTTGAGCAGGGTCTTGCCCAGCTCTTCGCTGCCATTGCCCATCACAGCGGATGCGATGGCGACCACCGTATCGGTGCGCGCATCCGGCACGCAGGCCGGAGCCTCCTCTGCCGGGGCATCTACCGCTTCACCCAGGGTAAAACGCACCTGGTATTTGCGGTCTTCCAGTTTTTCAGCGCTGTACTGATATCCCTTCTGCTGTGCCATCTTGGTCAGGTTCTGCACGGCGATCTCGTTATCCACCAGCACTTCTACCTGGCCTGCACCCTGCAGCTCCGCAATTGCTTTTTTCGCCTTAACAACAGGCAGCGGGCAGGCATCGCCCAGAGCATCCACTTTAATAAACGCACTCATTCTGATTACTCCTTTCAGTTATCCGATACAGTGATCTCAATTTCCTGCTTCGGCAGGATCTCACCTACGATCTTTGCAGGCAGTCCCGCTGTACGCAGTTCCTGCTCCAGTGCGGCCGCATCTGCAGGATCCACTGCCAGCAGCAGCCCCCCGGAGGTCTGCGGGTCGAACAGAACTTCTTCCATTGCAAACCGCACGTTTTCAAACCGGACGAACGGCCCGGTATGGTTGCGGTTACGCTGCCCGGCAGCAGTATACAAAAACGCATCTGCTGCCTTTTCCGCGCCCGGCAGAACCGGCACTTCCCTTGCATGGATCCGGCAGGAGAGCCTGCCGCCCATCATCTCGTGCAGATGCCCCAGAAAGCTGAACCCGGTCACATCGGTAGCCGCATGGACGCGGTAGCTGCGGCTGATCTCTGCCGCCGTTTTGTTCAGGGTGGTCATGGAGCAGATAGCGGCTTCCATCTCTTCCGGGGCAGCTTCTCCCACGCGGTTTGCTGTGCAGAGCAGCCCCACGCCCAACGCCTTGGTCAATATCAGTTTGTCACCGGGCTGTCCGGCATCATTGGTATACATGCGGGCAGGGTCTACAAGGCCGGTCACAGACAGGCCGTATTTCACGCCGCTGTCCGCGATGGAATGCCCCCCGGCCAGGCTGCCGCCGGCTTCGGCCACCTTTTCGGCACCGCCGCGCAGGATCTCACCCAGCACATTCAGATCCATACTCTCCGGAAAACAGACCAGGTTCAGGGCAGTTTTCACCTCGCCGCCCATAGCATAGATGTCGCTCAGTGCGTTTGTGGCTGCGATCTGCCCAAAGGTATAGGGATCCTCCACCATCGGAGGAAAAAAATCCACAGTCTGCACCAGCGCGATCTCGTCCGTAATGCGATAGACCGCTGCATCATCCCGGCTGTCGTAGCCAACAAGAAGATCCGGGTCTTTTTCACCACGGGGCAGTTTTTCCAAAATGCGGCTCAACACCCCGGCACCCAGCTTGGCAGTACAACCGCCGCCGGTACAGAATACGATCTTATCTTCTTTGCTCATGCACGTTCTTCCTTTCCAAAATGCGTCAGAACGCTCTGGATGCCGTGCTGACGCAAAATCTCCTGCACCTGCATCCCCTGTTGCTGCAATTCCGGCGTATCTGCCTGGTTGAGGATGGCATAAAACTGCCGAGCCTCTATTGCCTTGCGGCCGCCCTGTTCGCTTGCAAGCAGCAGTGCCAGCATCTGCGGCGTAAGGAGCGCTTGCGGCTCGGCATCCAGAAACTGCGGCCGGACGGTATCGTACCGGAAACACACCTGCTGCAAGGGCCTGCCCAGTGCCGAAAGCCCGGCCACTGCCAGCACGATATCGCTCTGCGGCAGCAGCACCGGTTCATGTGCTGCTGGCACTTTGCAGGGATGATGCTTTGCACCGTCCGCCTCCACAAATACGGCATCCGCCTGCGCCATCCAGCGCTGCAGCTGCAGCGTTGGCGGCATGGCCAGCTTGCCCTGCGCCGCCGGGATCCCTGCAACAGCATAACTGCCCGTTTGCCATAAAGCGGTAAGCGCTGCGTCATCCTGTGCCCATAGGGCAGAAGCAGGCTGCTGGATATGGGTGGTGGTCGTTACCAGTATACGCCAGCCCTTGCGGGCGCAGTGGGCGGCCATGGCGTACAACAGTGTAGTTTTACCGCCGCCGCCCACCAGCGAAATGATATGCCCCTTTTCATGCAGAAACGGGAGATCCTTCTCGTTCAGCATCCGTTTTTATCGTTTGGCAGCAACCGCCATGGCGATCTGCTCCGGGGTGATGGGCAGCTCATAGAAGCGGGTGCCGATGGCATTGTAGATGGCATCCGAAATGGCAGGCAGCGGCGTATTGATGACCACCTCACCGATGGACTTTGCACCAAAGGGGCCATTTGGTTCGTAGCTGCTCTCAAATTCTACATGGATATGCCCGATATCATTGCGGGCAGGGATCTTGTACTGGAACAGGGAGTTTTCCTCCGGGTAACCGTTTTTATCGTAGGTGATATTTTCGGTCAGGGTCATACCGATGCCCTGCAGGATGCCGCCCTCTGCCTGCACACGGGTCAGGTTCGGGTTGATGGGGGTGCCGCAGTCTACGCAGGCATCAAATTCCAGCACCTTTACTTCGCCGGTCTCGGTATCCACTTCCACCTCAGCGGCACCTACCATGTACGGCGGCGGCGACAAAGGCGAGGTATGGGTCTCGGTAACTTCCAGCGGGATCATGTGGCCGAACTGCGAGGCAAAGGCGATCTCGGACAGGGGCTTCTGCCGGGTGGGGTCGGCACTTTCAAACACGATGCTGCCGTCAAACTCCACTGCGTCCGCCGGGCAGCCCAGCAATTCTGCGCCCAGACTGCAGATCTGTTCCCGCAGCTTCATAGCGCATTTTTCGGTCGCTTTGCCAGTGACATAGGTGGTGCTGGAAGCATAGGAGCCGGAATCGTAGGGAGAAGAATCGGTATCTGCACCAAATACCGTGATAGCATCCACCGAGCAGTCCAGCACCTCGGCTGCGATCTGTGCCAGCGTGGTGTCACAGCCGGTACCCATATCGGCAGCGCCGATCATCAGGGTGTAGAACCCGTCATCGTTCAATTTAAGGGTAGCGCTGCCAACATCCATGCCAGAAATGCCGGATCCCTGCATCGCCATGCCCATGCCCACAGCGCGTATCTTACCGTTGCCCATATCCCGTGCCGGATATTTGTGCTCCCAGTCGATCATCTCCCGTACCTTGAGGACGCACCGATCCAGCGCACAACTGGTATTTACAGCACCGTAATAGGCGGGCATCACATCCCCCTCCTGCACCGTGTTTTTCAGGCGCAGCGCGATGGGATCCATGTTCAATTTGTGTGCCAACTCGTTTACAGCAGATTCTACCGCAAACAGACCCTGGGTGGCACCGTAGCCACGGTATGCGCCGGCAGACATGTGGTTAGTATACACCACATCGCTGACAAAGCGGAAGGCCTCTGCCTTGCCATACAGAGGGATGGATTTGTGACCGGAAAGACCAACGGTGGTGGGGCCGTGCTCACCATATGCGCCGGTGTTGGACAGGGTGTACAGGTCGATGCCTTTCACGATGCCTTCCTTTGTGGCACCAAGGCGGACATGCATCTCCATTTCGTGGCGCGGCGAAGATGCCGTCTGGCTTTCCACACGGCTGAAAATGATCTTGGAGGGCTTTTTGGTCTTCCAGGTGACGAAGGCAGGGTATACCTCGCTGACCGCTGTCTGCTTTGCGCCAAAACCGCCGCCGATGCGGGGCTTGGCTACCCGGACCATGGATTTGGGGATGTGCAGCGCATTGGCGATATTCCGGCGGGCATGGAATACGATCTGGGTGGAACTGAGCACATTCAGCCGCCCGTACGTATCGATGGAGCAATAGGTGCGGAAGGTCTCCATCATGGCCTGCTGGCACGCCTTGGTGTGATACACATGGTCGATGACCACATCACAACCGGCCAGCACAGCATCGATATCGCCGCTGCCGCATGCATCGTGGGCGCAGAGATTGCGCTTGTTGTCCGCACCCACCGGAGACAGGCTTTCCCAGTTATCCTCCGGATGCACAAGGATAGGGTTATCCTTGGCGGTATGGAAATCCAGCACTGCTTCCAGCACCTCGTACTCCACCTTGATGAGCCGGAGGGCCTTGTCCACGCATTTTTCGTCTTTGCCGGCTACGATGGCTACCACATCCCCCACAAAGCGGACATGGCGGTCGATCACCAGGCGGTCGTATGGGCTGGCTTCCGGATAAGTCTGGCCGGCCTGGGTATACCGGCGGGCATCCTGCGGCACATCCTCCCAGGTAAAGATAGCCTCAATACCTGGCACCTTTTTGGCAACGGTCGTATCGATGCGCCGGACGATGGCGTTTGCATGGGGCGAGCGCAGCAGCTTGACAAGCAGGCAGTCCTGCGGGATAACATCATCCATGTAGACCGGCTGGCCGGTGACCAGCTGCAGGGCGTCTTTTTTACGGAACGGTTTATTGACGTTTTTCACTGTGCGGCCTCCTTCTGTTTTTTCCAGGCCAGAAAGTTCATGATGCCGCGCAGCTGGCCCTCGTAGCCGGAGCAGCGGCACAGATTTCCGGCAAGATATTCCTTGACCTGCTCTTCGGTGGGGTACGGCTGCTCCCGGAACAGGGCCAGCGCATTCATGATAAAGCCCGGGTTGCAGAAGCCGCACTGCTCGGCACCCTGGTCTGCAATAAATGCACCGAACTCGGCAGCTTCCTCCTGCAGGCCTTCCAGGGTCGTGACCTTATGGCCGTCGGCACGGGCTGCCAGCACCGAGCAGGACAGCACCGGTTTGTCATCCATAAATACTGTGCACAGGCCGCAGTTAGAGGTTTCGCAGCCGCGTTTGACGCTCTTGCAGCCGTGTGCGCGGACGAGGTCGATCAGAAGCATGTCCGGGGCGATCTCCTCTGATACCCGGACACCGTTCAATGTAAGTGTGATCTGCATTTACTTTTCCTCCTGCAATTTACGCTGTTCCAATTCCAGCACTGCACGCTTTGCCAGCACGCCGGACAGATGCCTGCGGTACTCAGCGCTGCCGCGCATATTGGAGCCGGTAACGATCTGTGCCTTTATGCTTTCCGCAATCTGTGCGGCGCGCTGTTCTGCCGCAAGGGCAGGCTCCGCCGGGAACTCGAACTGCACAGCCCGCAGCGGGCGGGCACCGATAACGATGCGGTAAGCCCCTGTTTCCATCCGGGCGGCAGCACAGGTCAGCACCGGGATATCCGTCTGACTGTTGCGCACCGACTGATAGTAATACTGCGCAGGCTCTTTTTTTACGATCAGCCGTACCAGAACATCCCGGTCGTAGGGGCGCTGGGCGTATTCCCGCAGAGGCAGGATGCCGCCCTTATACAGCTCAACATCGCAGTCCATCGCAAGGAACATGGTAAGCACATCGGAAAAGCCGAACCGGCTGTAGATGCTGCCGCCCACGGTGGCCAGATTGCGCAGCTGTACGCCCACGATGTGGCGTACAGTCTCCCGCATGGCACCATGAGTATAGGCAGCAAGCCCCGGGTGCTGTTCCAGCTGGCGCAGGGTCACCATAGCGCCGATGGAAAAACTCTCGGCGGTCTCCTCGATGGTGTCCAGCCCAAGGCCGGAAAGGTCGATGGCAGTGCCAACATTGATGGTTTCCATCTTAAGCCAGATCATACCGCCCAGGATGCGGTTCTGCTTTTTCTGGTTGAGCTGCCATGCTTCCTCCAGGCTTTCCGCCCGTTTGTATTCTCGGATCGTCATCATATGCAGGTACCTCTCTTTTATATCACTGCTTTTATTTTATCACAGGTTCCGGTATAATACTATTGTAAATTGAGGATAAAGGGGTGCTTTTTGTATGAAGATGCCGTTTTCTGTCGGCTGTGTCATCATGGCTTCCGGGCAAAGCCGCCGTTTTGGCTCCAATAAACTGCTGGCAGATTTTTGCGGGCAGCCCATGCTCTGCAGGGCATTTGCCGCGACCGCTACGCCCAATCTTGCCGCCCGCATCGTAGTGACCCGGGCAGTAGAAGTGCAGGCGCTGTGCACTGCCCACAGCATCCCCGTACTGCTGCATCAGCAGCCCGGACGCAACGATACCGTCCGGCTGGGGCTTTCTGCCCTGCTGGCGCAGCTGCCGGAGCTTGCCGGCTGCATGTTTCTGCCCGGAGATCAGCCTTTGCTGCGCCGGGAAAGCGTGGAGGCCCTGACGGACGCCTTCTGCCGGGACTATTCCTGCCTGACAGATACGCAAAAAGAAACAGAACGGGAGATCTTCCGGCTCGGAGCCGGGGTCGAAAACGACCCGGTCCCACTTGTCGGAAGTCCCGTTCTGTTTGGAAGCAGCTCTTTTCCGGAACTGCTCACCCTGCCGGAAAACAAAGGCGGCAATGTGCTGCTGCAAAAATATCCTGCGCAGGTGCATACTGTTTGCATCGCGGACCGTACGGAGCTGCTGGATGCAGATACCCCCGCCGTACTCCGGCAGCTGGAAGCCATTGCCCGGCAAAAAGGCTGAGTAGTTACTCTGCCATATCGTTCTTAGGCAGTAGGACGTTCAGCAGGATCGCCACGAAGGCGGCCGGCACGATGCCGGACTCGCCGCAGATCAGCTGGAGGGCCTGCGGAGCCTGTGCCAGGATGCCGCTGTTGGCACCCATGCCATAGCCCACGCCCAGTGCCACGGACACGATGGTCAGGTGGCGCGGGGTCATCTTATCCTTGGTGATCAGCTGGATACCGCTGACCACGATAGAAGAGAACATCATAACAGCTGCGCCGCCCAGAACCGCCTGCGGCATGATGGAGATCAGCGCACCCAGCTTGGGGATCAGGCCGCACAGGATCAGGAACACCGCACCGGAAGCCAGTGCCATGCGGTTGACCACCTTGGTCATGGCCACCAGACCAACGTTCTGGCTGAAAGAGGTATTGGGCAGCACGCCAAACAGCGCTGCAAAGGTGGAGCCAAGGCCATCGCAGATGACGCCGCCGGACAACTCCTTATCCGAAGGTTCGCGACTCATGCCGCCTTCCATAACGCCGGAGATATCGCCCACGGTCTCCACAGCAGTGACGATGAACATGATCAGCACCGGCAGGATAGCGCGTGCATCAAACACGACCTTGACCGGCATCAGCTTGGGCACGGCAAACCAGGAAGCCTGTGCTACCTTGTTCCAGTTGAGCACCCACGCTTTTGTAAACTCCACACCATCGGCGGTAACACCGGTAGTAGGCAGCACCAGCCCCATGATAAAGGCCGCCGCATAACCGGCCAGGATGCCGATGAGGATAGCAGAAGAGCTGAGGAAACCGGTGGTCCAGTGCTTGAAGAAGAGGATCACCACCAGCACAAACAGTGCCAGCAGCAGGTTTTCTACAGAACCGAAGTCCATGGCCTTGTTGCCGCCGCCAAAGGAGTTGATACCCACAGAGATCAGCGACAGGCCGATGGAAAGCACCACCGTACCGGTGACTACCGGCGGGAAGAACTTGCGCAGCGGCTTGAGGAAAAAGCCCAGCACGCTTTCAAAAATACCGCCGATGATGGAAGCGCCCATGATGGCGCCGTAGGCCAGCACACCGCCGCCCATGGTACCGACAACACTGTTGAACACCCCGATAAAACCAGAACTGGTGCCCATGATGATAGGCACTGCACCGCCCACAGGCCCGATGGTGAACAGCTGCACCAGCGTAACGATACCGGCTACGAACATGGCGCTCTGCAGCAGGGTGACCTGCAGATCTGCAAATTCGCCGCCCGCAATGCCGCAGGCGCTGGTGATGATCAGCAGCGGGGTCAGATTGCCCACAAACATGGCGCAGACATGCTGCAGACCCAGCGGGATCGCCTGCCGCAGAGACATTTTGGCTTCAAAATGATAAGCCGATTCTTCCAGCTTGACTTCCTTCAAAAATTCCACTCTCCTAAGGTTTTACAGTTTTGTGCGTTTCGGACACTTTGTAAAAAAAGCGAAATTATTATAGCAAAAAGCAAATTCAATGTAAAATAAGTATGACTTTTTCATGAAGAAATGTTGTATGCTCCAGCAGGCGTTTTTTCTTTCGGAACGTCAAAAAAGCAGGGTCTCTGTAGGTTTCGTCCATCCTCTTGTGGGCAGACAGCATACAGAACATCCTGCTTTTTTTGCGCATTTCGCGTTTTTTTGTGCGATACGGAAAAAATCGTGCTTTTGCAGTCAGGCCAGACCATACTCCCGCAGGCAGCGTTCAATGCCTGCCTGCGTCGTATCAAACACGATACCATGTGCCCGGAGCTTCCTGCAATCCATGGCAAGATTTCGTGCCCAGGCCGCCTGCTGGATATCGACCGTGATCCCCAGCGCTTTTGCAAACTGCCGGGCGGTCAACACCATGTTTTCTGTGTTTTCGCTGCCAAAATTATAGACTCCGCCGGGCAGCAGCAGCGCAGGCTCCAACAGATCTATCGCCTGCCGGACATAGGTAATACCCCGGAAATCCCGGGTGGAAAAGCGGATACTCTCGCCCCGTTGCGCCGCACGCAGAAGATTCAGCGGCAAATTGCCCCGGATAGGCAGATGGTATCCGGGCAGATCATACATCCAGGTGGCACGCAGCAATACAGCATCCGGACAAACTGCCTGCACCTGCTGTTCCATTTCCAGCTTTCCCTGCCCGTAGAGATTGGCGGGCTGCAGCGGAATGCTTTCCGGCAGTGCGCCGGGCTGCGTTACGCCTGCATAAACCTGATCTGAGCTGAATGCCACGATCTTTGCACCGACCGCAGCTGCCGCTCGTGCGATCCACACCGGCAGCTCCACGTTTGCGCGGCGAGCCTGCTCCGGGTGGTCTGTGCAGTAGCCGGTATCCGAGATGGCTGCAGTGTGCAGGATGATATCCGGGCGCTGCTGCAGAACAAACTGCCGCACGGCGCTTTCCTCTGCTGTGGAGAGAAACCCTTTAGAAAAGGTGCACAGGTCATATCGGCCCGCCCATTGCTGCATCACGCGGGAGCCTACAAAACCGCCCGCACCCGTTACAAGAATCTTCTTCATTTGTTACATGCGACCTCCGGCATAGGGCATCAGATAAAAAATTCCAGCACGAATACCACCGCACAGCAGCCGGCAGCCACCTGAAACAGACTGGCTCCATACCAGGCTGCCGCAATGCCAACCACCAGCGCAACAGCACCTGCTGCGGGGCTTTGGGTGGCCTGGATAATGGCCGGAAAGGTCATCACTGCCAGCGTCACATAGGGTACATAGTATAAAAACGACTGAACAAAGCGGTTCTGGATCGGCTTACGGATGAGGGTAAGCGGCAGGACGCGGATGGCATAGGACACCAGCGCCATAACCGCGATATAAATATAATTGTTATGCGTCATTTTCGGATTCCTCCTGCTTGACCGGAAACAGAACTGCCGCTGCGCCGGAGATTGCCACTGTCAGAAGGATGGTGCGGCCGCCTTCGGAAAGCGCCGAGATGCCCGGCAGATAGTTGCACATAAAACTCAAGGCAAAACTGATGACGACCAAAGCCGCCACGGTGCCATTTTTGTGGGCGGGCGGGATGATGATAGCCAAAAACATGCCATACAGTGCCACACTCAAAGCACTGACCACCCGCAGCGGCAGAAGATTGCCCGCCACGATGCCCAATGCCGTACCGGTCGCCCAGGCCGGAGCGGCCAACAAAATAGCGCCGTAAGTATAATATGGGTTCAGACTGCCCGGTCGTGCAATGGTGATGCCAAAAAGTTCATCTGTGACATCATAACCGATCAGCAGCCGATGCCAGAAAGGCGTGCCAGGCGCAAAACGCTGTGCCAGCGCACAGCTCATTAGCAGATAGCGTGCATTGGCGATCAATGTGATAACGGCAACCTCGAAATAGGTGGCATTTGCCATAATGAGCGCAAATGCAGCATACTCGCCTGCGGAGGCGTTGTTCAGCAGACTGACAAGAAACCCCTGAAACGGTGTGAACCCCGCCTTGCGGGCTGCAATGCCCAGTGAAAATGATACCGCAAAGTAGCCCAGCGCAATGGGTACACCATCCCGCATTCCATCGCAGAACACCTTACGGCTGAACCGATCGGCGCGTACGATCTGATCCGACTGCCGATCCAGAAGCTCCTGCTTCGATCCCATAGTTGATACTTCCCCTTTCCTCTTTTGCCAACAACAAAGCCTATTATACTCCACTCCGCGCAGAGAAGAAAGAGGTTCTTTGCTTTTTTGTGTAAAACTGCCGAGTTCCGGCTCAATATCCGGCACTCAGCAGTTCTTAGCGGGATTTTTATAGCAATTCAACTTTTTAATGCAACAGCGTTGAATTACATATCGCAAATATGCTGCTTGAATGTTGCGCTAATTCTCAACTTGCGATAAATGTTGGAGTTATTCTAGGGCATTGGGGTAATATCAGGCAATCCGTAGCGGAACCTCTGCGAAGATTACAGATGATTTCTTACGTATTTTGATTTTCAGCTTCTTCCCAATCTTCTTCTCTGCATTTTTTTCCAGATTGCCCGGCACTGATCACATACTTCTTGGTCAAGCCCCAGCATACCAACTAAAACTTCCCGATCGCCTATATCCAAGGCCTTCTCAATATCGCCATTCTCCCTGACGATCCGATCTATTTCACTCAAGAGTTTCTCTCGGTATACTGCATCTATTCGTTCAATTTTAGGAAGCAATACTTTTCCGACCTCCGTGGGCAGAATTTCCAAAACGCCTCCACCGTAGCTTCTTCCGCAGATCTCAGTAAATGCGAACGATACACTATTATAGTATGCTAGCAGTATGTTTTCGGGGTCAACGCCCTCATTAAATTTTATTCTGTGCATTGTATCTGTGGAAACTGCTCCACATTGATTTAGAACAAACTTAGGATATAGATTATTGCGTCTTAGAAAAAAAGCATCTGGAACCCAAACGGATGGGATAATATACCATCTGTCTCGAATTGAACATTTATATCCAGCATTTTCATTGTTTGCTTCTCCTTTTAAAATATAGTCCTTATAGTTTTCAGGATACTTTTCATATGGAATATTTTCCGGGAAGCAAACAAGCCTAGCTTGCTTCCCGGCTTGCTTATTGTAATTCCAATCTTGTTCGGTAAAATATATACCATGTGCATGCGAGCTTCTTCCAATTAAAGGCCGTGTTGCCTCCTCAAGATGATATTGGTTTGTTTTTTCTTCTGTTATAGAAAAGTATCCATTATTTCCGGTTGTAATTCCAATATTTATAAGTCCATAATCCGAAAACTCAGAAAAGCGATTATCCGATTTCAATTTCTGAATCAATTCGATTTCTTTTTCGCTTGTAAAATATTTAGTCCACTTTTCCCTAACGTGTTGCATAGGTTGAAAGCCATTAGAATTTAAGTTCAGAGTATCAAATCCACAAATATCTTGTAATTCAATAATCCGAATACCTTTTTCCTCTTTTCCTTTTTCGCCGATAAAAACGACTACCTCCTGCTCAATGTCAGGAAAAACAAGTTGTTCAAATGTAATAAGCGTAATTTTGGCAAGATTATTTGCCAAATAGAGTCGAAGGTCTTCCGCATATGCAACTTGCAATATTTCTGCAGGAATGACAAATGCGATTTTACCTTTTTCCGAAAGAAGCTGAATGCACGCCACCATAAACGCAACCCATGCATTTATCAGTTTGTTTGACTTCATTCCATGAGATTTTAAAATTTGTGCTTGATATTCTCGCTGTTTTTCCTGCAAGTATTGATAACGAATATATGGCGGGTTTCCAAGCACTAAATCATATGTTCTTTTTCCTAATGCTTCCCTATAGAAGTCAAAGAAATCCTCATTAAAAACCTTTACCTTCGGAGTATTATCATATCTATCACGTACTTTTTTTGCTTCGCCTTCTTCTATTTCAACGGCTTCAACACTATGAATCTCACTCAGTAAGTGCAACTCACTCAATGCATCAAGAAAAACGCCGTCACCACAGCTTGGTTCCAACACACTGTTAATATCGTCAGTCTCGAAAAGGCGCACCATAGCAGTAGCCAGTTGTTGAGGCGTGTAATATGCTCCTCTTAACTTTTGTTCAGTACTATCCTTTTTGAGTTTCATCTAAAATAACCTCTCTTAAATTTCAAACCTGTACACCTTTTTGATCAGGTTCTGGATTTCGCCAATGAGCATATCTTTCTCATCCTGTAGCACAGAAATCACTCGTTTCGGTGGATGATCTTTAAGCTCTTCATTTATGTTATAAATTCTGTGAGTATCCTCTATAACATTATTGTAAAGTGTTCGCTGCTTTACATCATCAAAATCCAGTTCCACAAATGGTAACGTTGACAAAACAAAAGTTCCTCGTGCTGTAAACCCATTTTCAAAATCACTTCCAACAATCCCCAAAATTCTTTCAGTAATAGGATTAGACAGCCAAGCCTGAATATACTCTAATGCATACGGGCTTTCAGACTTTTTAGACACAGCACAATAACCTGCCGTTCCGCCTGATGCAATCAACATATCATTTGTATCTAGCGCGTACATTGGTTCCTTACTCAAAACTCCAACGATCAGCTTTGGGGTGTCTATAAATGCAGTCAATGCTTGTGTTCTCCCATACTGATACCATGAATCCGCTGTTGCATTCGGAACATCTCTGGTACCTTGGCTCGACACGCATTTTGGAACGAGACGATCATAGTAATCTTTCAGATAGTTAAATGCTCCTGGAAAATGAGATTCCATGCATTCAACTGAAAGCAGCTTTCCTTGTTTATCATAAGGGAAAATAATCCACTTATCTGTTGCCAAAGTACTATACGAGTTTAACCCCTTCTCGGCCCTTTTTGTGGGTTTAAAATACGGACGTAAAATTTTACGTTCGATTTTGTATTCTTTTCCGTTCCGAAAGATTCTAATTGTAGCATGATTCTCATCTAAAATCTCATCTGAAGAAAACCAATAGACTGGTTTAGGACGCTCTGCACTCGTTTGAATCCCATTAAAAATATCAACATATTTTGTAATAGGAACTGCCACTTGATCTATTTTATAAAGCATGGACAAAAACTCAAAATCTGTTGTGAGCCGCCACGGCAATCTATTTAGAATCGTAGATTTAAATTCAATTGTCTCTATTTTTTCGCCGAGCCACAGTTTATCCGCAGAATCAACACCTGTATAAGAAAATTTTTCCTGTGGCTGTTTGCACAATAACAAGATTGAGCTATAAATCGTTTTATCTTCAAATAACTGTGCATCTCCAAAGTCGTCCAAACTTACAAGATGCTTTCCCTCTGCAATCAAATTCCGAAGATATTCTCCTGCACCAACCTTAAAAAACTTATTCGGCACAATGTAACAAATATATCCACCATCTTTTGTTTTTCTGATAGCTTGCTCTATAAAAATGAAGTATTTATCAAATTGCTTATATGCTGTTCTATACTTTTTCCTGTAGATCTCGACCTCACTACTTGGAAGAAGCGCATGCATATCTTCTGTACTCACATATGGAGGATTTCCGATTATTACATCAAAAGATTCTCCTCCATTGATTTTTTCCCAATCAAAAGGAACTAAGTCCAATCGCTGATTTTCTGAATTTAAAATGCCCTGCATCTCCTTCTCGCTTACAAGAGCATTCCCAAAGAAAATGTTCGTACTTAAATCAGGAAGAATATGTTTCACCAAAGCCACAGACGGTGCAGTTTCGTCTTCAATCAATTTAATAAGCAATGAAAATTTTGCAACCTCTACAGCATGAATATCAATATCGATGCCGTATATACAAGAACATAGAATCTCTTTCTTTTCTGAAATGGGAAGTTTGTATACATGATTTCCGATTTCCTCCAGATGTTCTTTTTGTCCTGCATTCAAATACCATTGCACACAATAATTTTGAAGATATGAAAAAGCCTCTTCCAAAAAGACACCTGACCCACATGCAATGTCTGCGATTCGGATTTTCAGCAAATCTTTTGGTGTTTTCCCAGCACACGCTTTTGCCAGTGTTTTCTCAATCATATATTTAACAATTTCGGTTGGCGTTGTAACTATAGAGCGATTTATACACTCTTTCTTTTGTTGTAACCCAATACTTCCATCTTTCAAGACAACAAGCTGTTCCGTTAAAAACAACTCATAAATTTTACCCAAAAGATGTGGCTCGATAATGTTAAAAAGATATGGACTCTGTGGGTAGTACAGTCCTTCAATCATCTCCGAGATCACATCACACGACAAATCAAAAATAATATCATCGCCAGAAAACATGCCAGAGTTATATCTATGATCTGCCAATCTAAAAAGCTGTTCTAGCTGTTCTTTTAACTGTGATTTATCTATAATTGTTTCTTTCAAATTATGATAAAGCGGGAGATTTTTATCCTCACAAATTCTCAGAAACACAATTTGGTTAATAAATTCCTGCACGACATCATTTAAAACTTCCAGAGATTTATATCTACCACCTTTACAGTACAGTTCATTACTAAGTGCTACCCGCCATCCATTGATTTGAGATAAGAACATCTCATCAACTTGTTGTATCTGCGCACCTGCTTCTAAAGACCCATTATTTATATTTTTATCAAACTCACCCGAATATACTGTATCCCTTGAAATCAAGTCCTTGATCTCATTGAATTTTTCTATATATTCAGTATAATGATATAATCTGTATCGCGCAGTCGCACAATCATCTTCCTCATTTGGCAAATAACAAGTATCATAAACGGCTAAGTACTCAAAATTTGTTAAAATGGCAATTCTATGCTTTGCATTCCAACCATATTTTCTTGTTTGGAAAGCTGGTGCTCCCGTCTTTGTAATATCTACAGATGGTTTCTTTGCTTCAACAAAAAATTTTGCAACGCCTCTTAGCGTCATCGTATAATCTGGACGATCCGAATGGCTCGAATAATTTTCTGCTATTACCTCTCTATACTGGGGAGCAACACCTTTCTCATTGGCTACATCCCAACCCAAAAATTTGAGAAAAGGATCAACAAACTCAATCCTACAAGAGTGTTCATTATAATTCTGTTTTGCATCCTTATAATAACTCAGGTTCGCACTAAATTGTTCTACCAGACGTTGTAGTTCGTTCATCCTATTCACCTTTTAGTCCATCATTTTTCTTTTCGCTCAGATATACACCTATTCATTACACAGGATATTGTAGTACCTTTTAATTATATTCGCTTAAAAGAACTCTGTCAATTATAACATCTACTGCCTAAACAATCTGGAATTTCCGAATGGTTGTGAATTGGCTAGAGGCTCTGACCTCCCCGGAGGAAAAAAACCATGATACTGGTTTGATTCTGCTCGGGGGTATTACTTTTCTGCTACTTTGGGCGCAAAACAGCCCCGCCTTCAAGCGAAATCTCTTGAAAACGGGGCTGCTTTTATGCGTTGCTGTGTTCTATTTTTCGAAGGTCTAAAAAGTCGGAAGGCAAATTTTCATTACTCGAGCTCGATGGTTGCAGGCGGCTTACCGGTGCAATCATAGAATACGCGGTTAACGTGTTTGACCTCGTTGACGATGCGGCTGGTGACGGTGCCCAGAACATCCCAGGGCATGTCATAGCTTTCTGCAGTCATAAAGTCGGTGGTGGTCACGGCACGCAGGGCAACCGCATAATCGTAGGTGCGCTCGTCGCCCATAACGCCAACGCTGTGCATGTTGGTCAGAGCAGCGTAATACTGGCTGATTTCCTTATCCAGACCTGCCTTGGCAATCTCCTCGCGCCAGATAGCATCGGCATCCTGCACGATGGTCACCTTCTCGGGGGTCACTTCGCCGATGATGCGGATGCCCAGACCGGGGCCGGGGAACGGCTGACGGCTGACCAGATACTCGGGCAGGCCCAGCTCACGGCCGGCCTGACGCACTTCGTCCTTGAACAGGTTGCGCAGCGGCTCCACCAGCTCCTTAAAGTCCACGGTATCGGGCAGGCCGCCCACATTGTGGTGACTCTTGATGACGGTGGACTCGCCGCCCAGACCGCTTTCCACCACATCGGGATAGATGGTGCCCTGTGCCAGGAAGTCTACCTTGCCGATCTTCTTGGCTTCTTCCTCAAATACACGGATGAACTCTTCGCCAATGATCTTGCGTTTGCGCTCCGGCTCGGTAACGCCTTTCAGCTTGCGGAAATAGCGGTCGCGGGCGTCCACGCAGATAAAGTTGATGTCAAAGCCGTTGGCATTGCCGGGGCCAAAAACAGAGCAGACTTCTTCCTTTTCATTCTTACGCAGCAGGCCGTGATCCACAAACACACAGGTGAGCTGCTTGCCGATGGCCTTGGCCAGCATGGCTGCCAGCACAGAGGAATCCACACCGCCGGAAAGCGCACACAGGACCTTACCCTCGCCAATGCGCTCCCGCAATGCCTTGACATTGTTCTCCACAAAAGAGTCCATCTTCCAGTCGCCGCTGCAGCCGCACACATTGTATACGAAGTTGCGCAGCATTTTTTTGCCCTCAGCGGTATGCAGAACCTCCGGATGAAACTGCACTGCGTACAGGCCCTTTTCTGCATTTTCCACAGCCGCTACCGGGCAGTTAACCGTATGCGCAGTGATCTGGAAGCCGGGAGCAGCCTGCTCGATATAGTCGTTGTGGCTCATCCAGCAGATGGTAGAGGGCTGCACATCGGTAAACAGCTTGCTCTCGGTGTTTACAAACACCTCGGTCTTGCCGTACTCGCGCTCGGGTGCACGGCAGACATGACCGCCCAGCAGGTGCATCATCAGCTGACTGCCGTAGCAGATGCCCAGCACAGGCACGCCCCAGGTAAAGATCTCGGGATCGATGGTGGGAGAATCCTCCAGATAAACACTGTTGGGGCCGCCGGTGAAGATGATGCCTTTGGGATTCTTGGCCTTGATGACCGACAGGTCGGTTTTATAGGAATAGATCTCGCAGTAGACATTATTTTCTCGGACGCGGCGGGCAATCAGCTGATTGTACTGGCCGCCAAAGTCCAGCACGATGACAGTTTCATGCTGCATGATGTTTTCCTCCATTTTTGAGTGAGTTTCTACAGATAATTTTAGTATAGCACATCTTACAAGAAAAATCGACAGTTTTTGTGAAGTTTTCTGTTATTCTCTTTTGCGGATCGGATGCCGCAAAACGGTCTTTAGTTTTTCCGGTGCGGTACGGCGCGGGTCTCCCAGATAGATCTCGTGATGGAAACGCGCGGCCGAAAAATCCGGGCAATACCCCTGCTCCGCCGCAAAGTCATCCAGCATTCGCAGCGTTTCCGGCTCAGTGTCATAGGGGCCGATGTGCATACATTGTACGCACAGGCCTTCATCGTAGGTGAAAAATTCCACCTTGGAAAAATCCTTTTTCTTTTTAGCTGTCGCTTCCTGTACCGCCCAGTCAAATTCTGCACGGGTGACAAATTCCGGCAGACGGATCATGGAGGTCCAGATAAAAGTTTCTTTGTTGGAAAAATCTACGCCTTCCGCTCCGGGCTGATGCCACAGCCCTTCCAGCGGCGGAACAACATATGCAAAATAGCCGTCCATCTTATGGCTGCTTTTATAGCTCATTTTGATGGTAAAGGCAATGCCGTACAGCAGCTCCAGCGCTGCCTTGTATTCCCCTGCCGGGTCGTTGGGGTCGCCTTTGCCCTGCACCGCCACAAAATTCATGGGCGGGATCGTGACGATCTGCGGTTTCTGCGGCGGAAGATAAAACTCTTTATACTCTTTTTTGTAATCAAATGCAGCATTCATGGCGGCACCTCCGTTTTTTTCAGTATACCTTATTTGGAGATGTTTGTAAACGCAAAGTTGTTACTTTGGGCAAAGAATACATCAAAGCCGGCAAAGACGATAGAAAAAAGCCATCCCCTCAGAGAAACGAAGAGGATGGCTTGTGTATGCGATAGAGGAAGTATCAGATAGAAATGGTGTTTACGACATCCAGCAGCACCGGGTCGAGATGTTTGGTCATCTCCAGAGCCTCATCCACAGGGTAGTCCACCAGTTTTTCGCCTTCCATGCCGACGATGCGGTTATACTTGCCCTGTTCCAGCAGGCAGACGGCCTGATAGCCCATGGCAGAAGCGTTCACACGGTCGCGCAGGGTGGGAGAACCACCGCGCTGCACATGACCCAGGATGGTAGCACGGGAGTCGATGCCGGTGCGGGCCTGGATCTCGTTGGCGATCTCCTGTGCATGGCCAACGCCCTCGGCCACGATGATGATAAAGTGGCGCTTGCCGGTCTTCTGGGTCTCGGCGATCTTATCCAGGATATCGCGCTGCATGTCAAATTCCTTCTCAGGCAGCAGCACGGCCATAGCGCCGGAGGCGATAGCTACGTTCAGCGCGATGTAACCGGCGTTGCGGCCCATGACCTCAACCACACTGCAGCGGTCGTGGCTCTGGGTGGTATCGCGCAGCTTATCGATCATCTCCAGCGCGGTGTTCATAGCGGTATCATAACCGATGGTGTACTCGGTGCAGGCAATATCGTTGTCGATGGTGCCGGGCAGGCCGATCATGGGGATGCCGCGGTGTGCCAGTGCGCGGGCACCACGATAGGAACCATCGCCGCCGATAACGACCAGAGCGTCAATGCCCAGCTCACGGCACTTTTCAGCGCCCTTGTCCTGGCCTTCCTTGGTCTTGAACTCCAGGCAGCGGGCCGTATACAGGATCGTGCCGCCTGCAGAAATAATATTAGAAACACTGCGCAGATTCATTTCAAAGCACTCGCCGTTCAGCAGGCCATTGTAGCCGCGCTGAATGCCGATCATACGGAAACCTTTGTGCAGACCCGTGCGTACCACAGCGCGCACTGCTGCATTCATGCCAGGAGCATCACCACCGCTTGTCAGCACGCCAATCGTTTTGATTTGCTTTTCCATACGAGAGATTCCCTCCAATTATAATTCAGTTCTTCATTTACCCACTTGCCTGTCATCTCTTCTTCCAGATGCAGGTCTGCTGCTTTGCAACAGCTTAGATCGCCTTTAATAATTATATCACACTCCGGCGGATTTGAAAACACCTCACCTGTTGTCATTCGCGCACAGAAATGTCATTTTGTTGCAACATTCTCTGTGCCGACCAGACGTTCCAGCTCTTTGAAGAACAATGGATGACCAGAAGTGTACAGCCGGCGCGGTGCAGCCAGTTTCTGTTTTGTGTCTTCCAGATACAGGATCACCGGAATATCACCATCAAAAATCTCCAGCAGATTGATCACCTTGGCATACTGCGGGCAGCTGCGGGACGGCAGGCGGATAAATACCCGCCGGGAAGCTGTTTTGACCGGATCCGGACGCCCGTTTTCCGGGCGGGATGGGTCGTAGCTGTCGATAGGCAGGATGCTGTCTGCCAGCAGCTTGGAAGCCTCGTCTTCGCGCACCGAGAGCCGCCCATCGATGACGACAACGGCGTTTTCCCGGATGGCATCCCGGAACCGGTCCAGCACCTTGGGGAATACGATCACTTCCATCGTGCCGGTCAGGTCTTCTACGCTGGTAAAGGCCATCATGCTGTTGGATTTAGTCGTCATCATGCGGTTTTTTACCACTGCACAGACGATACGCACCTTTTCGCCGTCCTGCACATGGGCATCCTCGCCGGTCAGGGCCTTGATGGTGTGGGAGCCGATGCGGGCAGATCTTTCCCGGTAGGCATCCAGCGGATGGCCGGACAGGTATAGGCCGCTGACCTCTTTTTCCTGCTGGAGCAGTTCGGTGTGGCTGTACTCCTCTACCGGGCGGATCTCATAGTTGTCCTCTTCCCGGCTCTCTTCCGCGCCCCCGCTCATGACAGAGAACAGATCCAGCTGTCCGTCCAGATTACGGCGGGAGTCAGTTTCGATGCTTTTGAGGATGCCTTCCACTGCATCCACCATGCTGTGGCGGTTTGGGCCGAACCGGTCAAAGGCGCCGGCTTTGATAAGGCTTTCCACAGAGCGGCGGTTCAGCTCGCTGCCATGCATCCGCTTACAGAAATCGTACAGGCTGGCATAGGGTCTGCTTTTCCGCTCTGCAACTGCATTTTCGATGAGATTGCGGCCTACGTTTTTTACGGCGTTCAAACCAAAGCGGATCTGCCCCTGTGCATCGGCGGTAAAACCACCGTTGGAGATGTTCACATCCGGCGGCAGCACCTTGATCCCCAGGCGGGCGCACTCGCCGGAATATTCAATGACCTTATCCGTATTGTCCAGCACACTGGTCAGCAGTGCTGCCATGAACTGGCTGGGATAATGGCACTTGAGATAGGCCGTCTGGAACGCCACGTAGGCATAGCAGGCCGCATGGCTCTTGTTGAAGGCGTAGGAAGCAAAGCTGGACATCTCGTCATAGATCTGGTTTGCCACCTGCTCCGGGATGCCGTTGGCCACGCAGCCCGGGCATTCGTGCCCTGGATCAGCACAGCCATGCACAAAGTGCTCCCGCTCCGCCTCCATAACGGCATGCTTTTTTTTGCTCATGGCACGGCGGACGTTATCTGCCTGCCCGAAGGAGAACCCTGCCAGTTCCCGGAAGATCTGCATGACCTGCTCCTGATAGACGATGCAGCCGTTGGTCACATCCAAAATGTGCGCCAGCTGCGGGGTCTTGTAGCTGATCTTATCCGGCTCGTGCCGGTTATGCAGATAGGTCGGGATGGAGTCCATGGGGCCGGGACGGTACAGGCTGATCAGAGCGATGACATCTTCCAGGTTCTGCGGCTGCAGGCCCACAAGCACCTGCTTCATGCCGGAAGATTCCAGCTGGAACACGCCTTCGGTATCGCCCTGCCCCAGCATCTTATAGGTGTCCGGGTCGTCATAGTCCAGATTGCGGATGGAGAACTCTGGATGCTGCTTTTGCACGGCGATCTCGGCATCCCGGATCACGGTCAGGGTGCGCAGACCCAGAAAATCCATTTTCAGCAATCCAAGTTCTTCGATCTCGGTCATGTTGAACTGGGTCACCGGCAGGCCGTCATTGGTGGAAAGCGGCAGATAGTGATCGGCAGGTTCCGGCGTGATGACGACACCCGCTGCATGGGTAGAAGCATGCCGCGGCATTCCCTCCACCTTCAGGGCGGTATCGATAAGCTCGGTCACCTGCGGGTCGGTATCGTATAGCTTTTTCAGCTCACTGGATACTTCCAATGCACGCTTGAGGGTCATCTTGAGTTCCATGGGCACGAGCTTTGCGACCACATCCACCTGCTGATACGGGATCCCCATCACCCGCCCCACATCCCGGATGGCATTGCGGGCGGCCATGGTACCGAAGGTAACGATCTGCGCCACATGGTCGGCTCCATATTTGCGGTTGACGTAATCAATGACCTCCTGCCGGCGCTCATAGCAGAAGTCCACATCAAAATCCGGCATACTGACACGTTCCGGGTTGAGGAAACGCTCGAAGATAAGGTTGTAGCGGATGGGGTCGATATCCGTAATGCCCACACAGTACGCGGCAATGCTGCCTGCACCGGAGCCACGCCCCGGCCCTACCGGGATGCCCTGACTTTTGGCAAAATTGATGTAGTCCCATACGATGAGGTAGTAGTTGGTATACCCCATGGTCTTTACCACACCGATCTCATATTTCAGGCGGTCGATGTTGGCCTGCGGCACATCCGGGCCATAGCGGTGTTCCAGCCCCTCCCAGCAGAGCTTTTCAAAATAAGCCTGGTTTTCCATCCCGTCCGGGGCCTTATAGTACGGTATCTTGGTGTGGCCAAACTCAAAATCAAAATTGCACTGTTCTGCGATCTTTGCCGTGTTGGCACAGGCCTCCGGCACCATGGAGAACAGCTCGTACATCTCATCGGTGGTCTTGACGTAAAACTCATCCGTCTGGAACTCCATCCGGTCGGCATCCTGGATCGTTTTACCGGTCTGGATGCACAGCAGGATGCTCTGCATCTTGGCATCCTCCCGGCGCAGATAGTGGGCATCGTTGGTGGCCGCCATGGGGATGCCGGTCTCGTGGGAAAGTTTGATCAGCTGCGGCAGAACGGTGGTATCCTCTTTCAGGCCGTGATCCTGCAGCTCGATATAGTAATTCCCTGCGCCAAACAGATCCTGATACCACAGGGCCGTTTCCTTTGCACGCTCAATATCTCCTGCCAGGATGGCCTGTGGGATCTCGCCCGCCAGACAGGCAGAAAGGCAGATCAGACCCTCGTGGTATTTTTCCAGCAGTTCCTTATCGATGCGGGGCTTGGAGTAAAAGCCCTCTACAAAGCCGGCGGAAACCATTTTGATCAGATTCTTGTAGCCGGTCTCGTTTTTGCACAGCAAGATCAGGTGGTTGTTGCCATCGATCTTATTTACTTTATCAAAGCGGGTGCGGGTAGCCACATAGACCTCGCAGCCGATAATGGGCTTGATGCCTGCCTTTTTGGCTGCCTTATAAAACTGCACACAGCCGTACATGACACCATGATCCGTACAGGCAATGGCGGTCTGCCCGCACTCCTTTACCCGCTCCATCAGCTGGTCGATACGGCAGGCACCGTCCAGCAGACTGTATTCTGTATGGATATGCAGATGGGCAAAAGGCCGGGTATTTGCATTGGGTCCGCTCATGGTTCAGCCTCCTGTCCTTCCTGCTGGCGCTGGCGCAGATTTTCGGCCAGCGACTCCAGCTTTTTCATCCGATGTGATAAGCCGGATTTGCTTACTGCCGGGTCAAAACAGCTGCACAGCGCCGTAAGCGAAAGATCCGGGTACTGCAGCCGCTTGGCAGCAGCCTGCTGCAGTACCTCCGGCAGGGTCTCCAAAGCATGCTGCTGCTGCAAAAAGCGGATGGCTTTCAGGGTCTGGGCGTTTGCCCGCGCCGTTTTGCCCAGGTTTGCAGTATCGCAGTTGGTCTGCCGGTTGGTCTGGTTGCGCACCTGCTTGAATGCCTTGAGGGTGTTGATCTGTTTTGCCGCTTCTGCTGCGCCCATAAAGCTGAGCAGCCGCTCCACGTTGGCACCGGTCTTGACATAGATCAGGTTCACACCGTTGCGGCGGGTGCGGTGCGGGGCAAACTCGTGCTCCGCAAGCAGGGCCTCAAAATCCCGCGCAAGGTTTGTGCGGGCGGTGAGAAATTCCAGATTATACTCCTTCTGCGGGTCGGTTACCGTACCGCTGCACAAAAATGCCATGGCAATATAGGCGCTTACGCAGGTCTGGCAGCGGATAAGCCCGGGGTCGATCTGCAGGCTGGTCTCCCTGCCGGTGGTGCCAAACAGCTCATGCAGCCGTGCGACCTGTTCCGGGGCGCAGATATTGAACTCGTACAGCACACCGCTGGTACGCGGTTTTTCCAGGATCTCGCCCCGGATGCCGCAGCGCGCAAACAGCTGCTGTGCCAGCTGCACAGTCTGCTGCTGTTCCGTTTGCAGCACAAGCCCCCGGGCATCAAAGTATTTGGCAAAGCAGGCAATGCCATAGGCTGCCGCGCGCACACAGCACTCCTTGGTCAGGCTGCGCTGCGCGATCTGTTCCCGCGCATTGGATGCAAAACTCATAGTATTTCCTCGATTTTCAGCGCACGGCATCCCGGTGCAGCACCCCCGGCTCGTATCCAAGGGAGGTGCAGTATTCCGCGATCTTGCGTGCAAACGTAATAGAGCGGTGTTTGCCGCCCGTGCAGCCCACCGCAATGGTCAGCTGACTTTTGCCTTCCTTAACATAAAGCGGCAGGGCATATTGCAAAAAGTTTTCATAGCGGCGCAGCAGCTCCGGTGCTTCGGGGTGGCTCATGACAAAATCCACCACTTCCTGGTCCAGCCCGGTCTTATGTTTCAGCTCCGGCACATAAAAGGGGTTGGGCAGGCAGCGCACATCCAGCACAAGGTCTGCTTCCGGCGGCAGACCGAACTTGAATCCGAAGGACAGGATGGTCAGCCGCATGGCATTTTTTGCCCCGCCGTTTTTTACAAACAGGTCGCAGATACGCTCCTTGTTCTGGGCGGTGGAAAGCAGCCCGGTGTCGATGGTATAGTCCGCACGGTCTTTCAGCGGCTGCAGGATCTGCCGTTCCTTTAAAAAGGCATCCCGGGTGGAGATGCCCTCGGCAATGCTGATGGGATGGCGGCGGCGGGTCTCGCTGTAGCGGCGCATCAGCACATCATCCGGTGCATCCAGAAACAGGATCTTGTACGGCGTTTTCTGGTCGTCCAGCTGCTGCAGGGCAGCTTCGATCTCTTCCCTGCTGCGGCAGCCGCGTACATCCATAGAAAGCGCAACCCGCTCAAGCTGGTTATCGCCCGCTTTGGAAAACGCCGTGATGCTGGGCAGCAGCACCGCCGGGACATTATCGATGCAGAAAAAGCCGATATCTTCCAGCGCATTCATAGCCACGGACTTTCCCGCGCCGGAAAGCCCGCTGACGATCAACAGTTCCATGGTGTGTTCTCCTGCTCCTTCTGTTCCCGCGCCTTAACGGACGACGCGGATCTCTTTTTCCAGGTCATAGCCGGTCTTTTCCTTCACGATGGCACGCACCTGCTCGCACAATGCCAGCACATCTGCACAGCTTGCGCCCCCAAGGTTTACCACAAAGCCGCAGTGCTTATCGCTGATGGCTGCGCCGCCATGCCGATAGCCCCGCAGGCCGCACTGGTCGATCAGGGCAGCGGCAAAGGCTCCTGCCGGGCGCTTGAAGGTACTGCCCGCGCTGGGCTTATCCAGCGGCTGCTTATCCAGCCGCTTTGCCATCAGCTCCTCCATCCTTGCGCGGATGGCATCCGGTTCGCCCGGGGTCAGTGTAAACTGTGCTGAGAGGATGCAGCCGCCGTTCTCCTCAAAAATGCTGTGGCGGTAGCGCAGATCCAGCGCCGATGCGGCGGCTTGCTGCACTTCGCCCGCAGCAGTCAGGTACTGCACGGTGGTCAGCACATCCTTCATCTCGCCGCCGTAGGCGCCTGCGTTCATGTAGACCGCGCCGCCCACTGTGCCGGGGATGCCGTAGGCAAATTCCAGCCCGGTCAGGCCGTGCGCCAGCGCTGTTTTACACAGCGCCGAGAGCCGTACTCCTGCCCCGGCGGTCAGCACCGTACCGCACACTTCCACGGTATCCTGCATGGCCGAAATATCCAGCACGGCTCCATCATAGCCTTCGTCGGCAAACAGGATATTGCTGCCGTTGCCCAGCAGATAGTATCGGGTATTCTGCGCTTTGCACAGCGCGATGGCGCGGCAAAGCTGCGCCCGGTCTGCCGGCTGCACAAACAACCGGGCCGGGCCGCCGATCTTAAACGTGCAGTGGGCTGCCAGCGGCTCGTTTTCCTTAAAAGCGATGCCTGCCTCGGCCAGCTGCTGCTTGAGTTGTTCCATAGGGTCGATCTCCTTTTTATAGAGAGGTTCAGTCCATCTTGTCGTCCAGCCCCAGCCGGATCAGCAGCTCCTTGGCTGCATTGTAGCCCATCTTCTTCTGGCGGTTATTGATGGCTGCAGTTTCCAGCACAACGGCCAGGTTGCGCCCGGGAGAGACCGGGATGCTGGTGCTGGGGATGCTGACGCCAAGGATATCATAATACTCGCTTTCCAGCCCTGTGCGCTGGTAGTTTTTGGTGGGGTCCCAGGCTTCCAGCTGCACCACCAGATCCAGGCTCTCGCTCAGCTTGACCGCACCCACGCCGTACACGCGGGCTACGTTGACGATACCGATGCCTCGCAGCTCGATAAAATGGCGGATATTCTCCGGCGCAGTACCCATGATCTGCCGGTTGGACACCTTGCGCAGCTCCACAGCATCATCTGCCACCAGACGATGGCCGCGCTTGACCAGCTCGATAGCCAGCTCGCTTTTACCGATACCGCTGTCGCCCAGGATCAGGATGCCCTCGCCGTACACTTCCACCAGCACACCGTGCCGGGTGATGCGGGGAGCCAGCTCCAGGTTGAGCACACTGATCAGGCTGCCCATCAGGGTGCAGGTGGTCTCGTTGGAGCGCAGCAGCGCTACAGCGTGCTTCTGCGCCAGTTCCTGCATCTCCGGGAAGGGGGACAGCTCCTCGCTGCGGCAGACGATGACCGCCGGGGGCTGCTGCCGGAACAGCTGTTCCAGCGCCTCGTAACGTTTTTCTGGCGATAGGCAGGACAAAAAGTTCATCTCTGCCAGGCCCATGATCTGCAGGCGGAGTTTATCAAAGTAATCGTAGTAACCGGCCAGAAACAGACCCGGGCGGTTGACCTCGGCGATCTCTACGCTGATCTGGTCCAGATCCTGCGGGGTGTACACCACTTCCATGCTGACGCGCTCAGTCAGCGTTTTAAGCGAAACATTGAACGTACCCATCCTTGTTCCTCCTGTATCCTTTTGCCGCATTTTGCTGCGGGCGCTCATACACCTATTATAATAAACTTTAGCCGCAAATACAACGCCCGGGAGGGTCTTTTTGCACACCCGGCGGGAAACCAACGCTGCATCGCAGCCCGTGCACAGGATTTTTACATTTTTCTTACTTTACAAGGGTTTTACATTCCGCCGATTTCAGATTTTACATTGCATCTTTATACTAAAATACAGAAGAAACCCATGTCAAGATAAAGTGAGGAAAACACTTATGACTATTTTTAATGTATTTTCGCTGCTGGGAGGCCTGGCTTTGTTTTTGTTCGGTATGGACATCATGGGCAAGGCACTGGAAAAGCAGGCCGGCGGCCAGCTGCAGAAGATCCTGAGCAAACTGACCGATAACCCCCTCAAGGGCTTTTTTCTGGGCCTGTGCGTGACCGCTGTGATCCAAAGCTCCAGTGCTACCACTGTTATGGTGGTGGGCTTTGTCAACAGCGGCATCATGGAGCTGCATCAGGCCATTGGCGTGATCATGGGCAGCAACGTGGGCACCACCGTTACCAGCTGGATCCTGAGCCTTTCCGGCCTGCAGGGCGACAGCCTGTTCATCCAGCTGCTCAAGCCCACTTCTTTCAGTCCGGTGCTTGCATTTATCGGCATTTTGCTGTATATGTGTAAGAGTGAGAAGAAAAAAGGCATCGGCACCATCCTGATCGGTTTTGCCGTGCTGATGACCGGTATGACTACCATGTCCAATGCGGTGCTGCCGCTGCAGGACGAGGTCTGGTTCACCAGCCTGTTCACCCGCTTCTCCAACCCCCTGCTGGGTGTGCTGGTGGGTGCAGTGGTCACCGGCATCATCCAAAGCTCCAGCGCCAGTGTGGGCATCCTGCAGGCGCTCAGCGCTACCGGTGTCATCACCTACGGCAGTGCTATCCCCATCATCATGGGCCAGAACATCGGCACCTGTGTGACCGCACTGCTGTCCTCGGTGGGTGCAAACAAGAATGCCCGCCGTGCGGCCATGGTACATCTGTACTTCAACATCATCGGCGTGACCCTTTTCCTGTTCGGCTTCTATGGGCTGAACGCCGTTTGCCACTTTGCCTTTGTGGATACCACCATTGAGGCCTGGGGCATTGCGGTGGTGCACTCGATATTCAATATCCTTGCCACTGTCATTCTGCTGCCCTTTGCTACCGGGCTGGAAAAGCTGGCCATCCTGACCATCCCGGATTCCCCGGAAAAAGAGGAGTTCGCCCTGCTGGACGATCGTCTGCTCAATACCCCGGCCATGGCCGTGGAGCGCGCCCGTGCCGCAACGGCTGAAATGGCCGAGCTTGCCCGGGTGGGCGTGGTGCAGGCCATGAGCCTGACCCACGAATGGAACGATGAACTTGCCCAGAAGGTGCAGGACGAGGAAAAGAAGGTAGACCGGTACGAGGATGCCCTGGGCACCTATCTTGTCAAGCTGTCCAGCCGGGAGCTGAACCATGCCGACAGCCAGAGCGTGAACACCCTGCTACACACCATCAGCGATTTTGAGCGCATCAGCGACCATTCGGTCAACCTGCTGGAATCCGCAGAGGAGATGCACCAGAAAGACGTTCACTTTTCCAAAGATGCGCAGGAAGAGCTGCAGATCCTGGAAGATGCCGTGCAGGATACGCTGAACCGCACCACCGATGCCTTCCGCAAGGGAGACCTGCATCTTGCTGCCAAGGTGGAGCCGCTGGAAGCTGTTGTCAACGAGCTGGTGCGCGCCATCAAAGCCCGGCATATCGCCCGCCTGCAGGCAGGCAGCTGCTCCATCGAGTACGGCTTTGTGCTGGACGACCTGCTGACCAATTATGAGCGCGTATGCGATCACTGCAGCAACGTGGCTGTTGCGCAGATCGAAGTAGCGCAGGACAGCTTTGATACCCACGCCTACCTGAACGACCTGCGCCACGGCAATGATACCAAGGAAAGCGAAGAATTCCACCGCCGTCTGGAGCGCTACCGCGAGCGGTATCTGTTCCCGGACGGACGACCCGCTGAGGAGGATTGAGTTATGATCTATATCGTAGAGGACGATGCTTCTATCCGTGAGCTGGAACAGTATGCATTGCAGTCCAACGGTTACGAAGTACAGGGGTTTGAAAGTGCCGAGCCGTTCTGGCAGGCCATGCGCACCACCGAGCCGGAGCTGGTGATCCTGGATGTGATGCTGCCCGGCGAGGATGGATTTTCCATCCTGAAAAAGCTGCGCAACACCCCTTCCCTGCGCAGACTGCCCATCATCATGGTCACGGCAAAATCCAGTGAGCTGGATACGGTGCGCGGGCTGGACTGCGGCGCAGACGACTACATTGCAAAACCCTTTGGCATCATGGAGTTTCTCAGCCGGGTGCGGGTGGCGCTGCGGCGTGCGACCCCGGAGGCAAAACCGGATGTGCTGCTGTTCCACGAGATCCAGCTGGACAACGCCCGCCACAGCGTTACGGTGAACAGCACCCCTGTGGAGCTGACCTACAAGGAATACTGCCTGCTGCGGCTGCTGCTGGAAAACACCGATCTTGTGGTGACCCGCGAGACCATTTTGCAGGTGGTGTGGGGCACCGATATCTCGGTGGAGAGCCGTACCGTGGATATGCACATCCGCACCCTGCGCAAAAAGCTGGGCGACGCGGGGCGTTACATCTGCACCGTGCGCAAGGTGGGCTATAAGCTGACCGATGAGGAGGCCGAAGAAGAATGAAGCTGCGCAGCATGGAAGAAAAGATCAGCTACCGGTTGTTCCTGATGGGCTTTCTGGGGCTTATATTCACCGCAGCGCTGTGCATTTTTGTATTCCATAAAGCCTTTACGGCCCAGGCCTGGGCAGGGCTGGAGCGGGAGACCGACCTTGTGCGTGCCGGGTACGAACAGAGCTGCGACCCGGCACAGCTGAGCGCTTTTGTGACCGACGACCTGCGTGTGACCCTGATCAGCCAGGATGGCAGTGTTCTGTTTGAATCTGCCACCGATCAGCCGATGGAGAACCATCTCACCCGCCCGGAGATCCGCAAGGCCATTGCGGACGGCGAGGGACGGGACATCCGCGATTCCCAGACGATGGGATACGAGACTTATTACTACGCTGTCCAGCTGTCCGGCGGGGATGTGCTGCGCGTAGCGCAGGACGCTGAAACGGTGTGGTCCATCTACGATTCCACCATCCCGGCCATCGTGCTGAGCTGCGTAGCCCTGATGCTGGCTGCTGCGGTTCTGGCCGCCCTGCTGACAAAAGCACTGGTGCAGCCGGTGCTGAATATGACCGAGGATCTGGACCACATCCAGGAGAATGTGCCCTACCGGGAGCTGATTCCCTTTGCGGAGAGCATCCACTCGGATCGTATCCTGCGGGAGAACAATGAAAAGATGCGGCAGGAGTTTACTGCCAATGTCAGCCACGAGTTAAAGACCCCGCTGACCAGCATCTCCGGCTATGCGGAGCTTATCGAGACCGGCATCGCCAAACCCGAGGATGTGCCGGATTTTGGCCGCAAGATCCACAGCGAGGCTACCCGTATGATCCAGCTGGTGAACGATATCCTGCAGCTTTCCAAGCTGGATACCGTAAGCGAGACCGGCGATGCCCCCGTTATGGAAACAGTGGATCTTTTGGAGGTTGCCAAAGAGTGCGTGGAGCGCCAGAAGCTGAACGCCCGCCGCGCCTATATTTCCCTGAACTATCTTGGCGAGAGCGCCCCGGTACTGGGAAGCCGCGCTCTGCTGGATGAACTGTGCCAGAACCTGTGCGACAACGCCATCCGCTACAACCGCCCGGGCGGCAAGGTACAGATCATTACCGCCTGCAGCCGGGATGGGCATTGCACCCTGACCGTGACCGACAACGGCATCGGCATCCCGCGGGAGGCGCAGGCCAGCGTGTTTGAGCGCTTTTATCGGGTAGATAAGAGCCGTAGCAAAGCGACCGGCGGCACCGGGCTGGGGCTTGCCATCGTCAAGCACATTGCTCGCATCCACAATGCCCGCATCAAACTGGAAAGCCAGGTGGATGTTGGCACCACCATTACCGTCACCTTCCCCACAGCTGCCTAAAACGGCATAAAATATACGTCTGTCCGCCACTGCGGGCAGACGTTTTTTGTTGGGTCAAAACCAACCCCGGTGCCATCCTGCAGGGCTGCACGCGCCTGCAGGTGCAGCACATCCACGCCCTGCTGCCAGCAAGCCTGCAAAAGTGCCGTGCACAGTGCTGCAAGCTGTTGCTGCTGCACCTGTGCAGGCAGCGGGCTGTGCGGTGCGCGTTGGCAGTCCAGCCGCAAAAGCACCGGCCCATTTTGCCGCAGGGTGACCGAAATGCTGCAGCGCCGGATGCCGATGCGCTCCCCTTCCAGCCAGAACTGCCGGGTGCCGCCCTGCCCGGTGAGCAGCCGGTAGGCTTCGGCCTGTTCTCCGGACAGCGGCATATCACCTGCCGCTGTGTGCAGGATGCCGCCCGCCTGCAGGGATGCCGCTGCTGCCTCCCAGCGAACAATGGGCAGCAGGCACGGTTCCCGGTGCTGATACAGCCGTGGAGCGGTGGGAGCGGCTGCTTTCAGCTGTGCCATCAAAACGTCCGGCAGCGCGTCTTGCGCCGTCAGCAGAGCGGGGTCCCCCACTGCGCAGATCAGCCTTGCCGCTGTGCGTCCACAGCCGCGCCGGAGCACCAGCTGCTCGTACGCTGTAAGCAAAGGCTCCTCTGCCCGGGGCAGCAATAGGTGATCACACAGGCGGTAACTGGCCGTTTGGGGCAGCGCCTGCTCCGCTGCCGCCAGTGCCCGCTCCAGCGTCAGCCCCTCCGCCTGCACAAACTGCAGCGCAGCAGAGGCTTCGGCAGCATCTGCTGCGGCTTGGGGTGCCTGATACAAAAGCCCCACCTGCCAGCGCTGCCCCGCCTGCGCCAGATACACGGCCCGCACCATGCTTTTATCGGTGCTCTCGCAGCGCAGAAACAGCAGGCACCATCCTGCCAGCAGGCAAAGCAGCAAAGGGGTGCAGCGTTTCGGCTTCATGGCTGCACCCCGGTTTCTGTCCGCGGCTGCCAGAGCAGACGGATGGCGGCACACAGCATCGCCGCCCGGCAGACGGCGCACAGCAGCCAGAGTAACAGCAGCAGCGCGTCCATGCGGGAGAACGTGCCGCCGCTCCACGCCCGCAGCAGTTCCATCTGCGGGTAGGTGCCGCTGCCAAACAGCAGTGCATTGCCCAGCAAAACGGCTGCCTGCACCGCAAAACTCCATATCGGGAGCCACACGGTACAGCGCACTGCGCGGGCATTGCACAGGATAGCTCCAGCAAAATACTCTGCATAGACCGGCACACGCCAGGCAAGGTGCACCGTTTGCACCGAGGGTAGCAGCCGGTACCAGTGCATCTGCCCCATAAGCCCCAGCAGGCAGATCACGCCGCCTGCGCCAGCAAACCACCACAGCACCCGGGCGGAGGCATTCCATCCGCCGGGGCGGATATGCCATCCGGCCCAGAGCAGCAACGGCAGAAACCCGATGAGCGCCATGGAGGAAAACTCTGCCGTACATAGCCGCTGTGCCTGCCCGATAGTCTGGAGTAATTCCAGAAAAAAGCCCGCCGTCAGCGCCAGACGTACCGCCCGGGAGGGTGCTTTGCCCTGCAGAGCTGTTGCTGCCATTGCCGAAAGGATGCACAGGCACACCGCGCTGACCGCACCCATGCCCATAGCCCGGCGTACCGGGATGCCCTGCGGGATACTTTCTGCCACCGCTGCCGTGACCACGCTGAGGGTCAGCGATGCCGGGGTAAATGCGCCTGCTTGCTGCTTCATGGCTGTTTTCTCCCCTTTTTTCTCTTTTTCCAGATGTTGAATCCGTGCCGGGATAGCTGCCGGTAATCGCGGCGCAGGATGCCGTCCTCTGCAAGCGGCTGCTGTGGGAATGGGTGCGGCGCAAGGTAGGGCACATCCAGCGCTTCGGTGCTGACGATGTTGAGCAAAAAACCAAAAAATGCCGCCGCCAAACCCACCGGCCCGGCGATCCCTGCCAGCAGCACCGTGCCGATGCGCAGCAGTGTGGCTGGCTCGTACAGGCCCGGGGTCACAAAGACCGCAATGGCTGTGATGCTGGCCACAAAGATGACCGGGGTGCTCATAAGCCCGGTGGCAATGGCGGCATCCCCGATGATGAGCGCTGATACCAGACTGACCGAATGCCCCAGCGATTGCGGCATCCGCAGCCCTGCCTCCCGGATGATCTCCAGGATCAGGATCACGAGCAGCATCTCCGCAAACAGCGGCAGCGGGGTGGCTTTTTCCGCCGCCTCGATCTTATACAGCAGCTGCGGGGGCAGCAGTTCCGGCAGATAGACGGCCACGCATACAAAAACGCCCGGCAGGAACACCGTAAGATAGAAGGAAAAATATTTCAGCACCCGCAAAAAGGAGGAGAACACCGCCGTGGACGCGTAGTCGTCCAAACACTCGAACTGCTCGCTGAACAATGCGGGCAGCACCAGTGCCGAGGGGCTGCCGTTGACCAAAAGCACGATCCGGCCCTCGCACAATTTGGCTGCAGCCACTGCCGGGCGTTCCGTATAGTGCACCGGGGTAAAAAGCCTTGCTCTGCAGGGCAGCAGCCAGGGTACAAAGTAGCTGGAATCCAGCAGCAACTCCGGCTTTGCTGCGGCCAGTATCTGCCGTACCCGGCGCACCATGGCAGGGTCTGCCAGGTCCCGGCAGTAGCAAAGGGCGTACTCGGTATTGCATTGGGTATGCGCCTGCGCCACCTCCTGTACAAGGGTATCGGTGCGGACCAGACGGCGCAAAAGGCTCAGGTTCACCCGCAGCAGATCCGCAAAGCCTTCCCTGCTGCCCCGCAAATTTCCCTCACCGGAAGGCTCCTGCACCGAGCGGAACTTTAACCCCTGCACCGAAAAGGCAATGCCGCCGGCACACCCCTCCAGCAGCAGGACTGCCATGCCCGCCGTCAGCCGTTTTACAAGGTCCGGCATATCCTGCACCGGGGTGCGCTCGGCCGGAAAAGCGGAGCCATGCAGGATATGTGCAAATGCCTGCGTACCGCTCAGCTGTACACAGGCAGACTGACGGCTGGCGGCATCCAGCAAAAGCGCCCACAGAGAATCCAGACTGGCCATGCCGTCAAACAATACGATGCAGCCCGGACAGCCGTACAGGACGATCTTCTTCGCATAATAATCGGCCGAAGCGCCAAACATATCATCAAGCGCGGCCAGATTTTCGGCCAGGCTCTGGGATAGCTGCTGCACACACATCACTCCTTTGTGTGTGCAGTATGCCCGCTTTGCCGTTGTGGAATACGCCGCGCATACCTGACCGGGAGGTTTTGTGTATGAAACTGCTACTTTGCCGCACCATCATCCTATACCTGTGCGTCCTGTTTGCCATGCGGCTGATGGGCAAGCGCCAGCTGGGGGAGCTGCAGCCGGAGGAACTGGTATCCACCATCCTCATCTCCAACCTGGCATCCATCTCTATCGAGTCGGAGGATGTGCCCATCACCGCCAGCCTGATCCCGCTGTTTTTGATCGCCGCGCTGGAGCTGCTGGGGTCGGTGATCAGTTTCCGCAGCCAGAAATTTTTCAACTTTCTTTCCGGGCGGCCCAAAACAGTCATTCTGGACGGAAAGATCGATCAGGATGCGCTACGGATGCTGCGGCTGACCACCGCTGACCTGATGGAGGCGCTGCGCGGCAAGGATATCTTTGACCCGCGCAAAGTGTCCTACGCCGTGATCGAGACCAATGGCACCCTTTCGGCAGCGCTGCGCCCGGAGCAGGCACCGGTCACCCTGTCTGACCTGCAGTTGAAAGTACAGCAGACGCAGGCCACCATCCCCTTTGTGCTGGACGGGCAGGTGCTGGAAGATAACCTGCTCTGGTGCGGCAAAGACCATGCCTGGCTGGAGCGCACTGCCCAGGCCAACACCCTGCTGCCGGAGGAGATCCTGCTGCTGATCGGCAACGAGACCGAGGATTATTTTCTGCTGAAAAAAGAGAGCCGGCAGCCGGGAGGAAAACGATGAAGCGGATCTATGCGTGTATCCTGATCGCAGCCGCCCTGCTGGGGGTATCCTTTTACAGCAGCGGCCGGGTGCAGGCCTTTGCAGAGGACATCTCGGCAGAGCTGGACTGCGCCATTGAGGCAGTGCGGCAAACGGACTACCCTACCGCCCGGCAGGCACTTGCCGAGGGCGCAGAGCTGTGCGACACCATGCGGGAGACCATGAGCCACCTGCTGCGCACCGCCGACTATACCGAACTGGAATCCGCCCTGCGGGCAGCGGACGGATACCTGGAGCAGAATGCCACAGAGGATGCGCTGGGCGAGCTGCGCCGCGCACAGGTAGAGGTAGAGCGGCTGGAGTGGCTTGCCCGGCGGCTGGTATGAACCGTTTTGGCATCCTGCAGCTATGCCGCTTTGATAGGCACTGTTTTTGAAAATTGCGATAAAAGCAAAAAGGTGATGCAGCTTCCTGCTTGCGGAAACTGCATCACCTTTTTATAAGTTTATAAGCGCCTTACAGCGTTACTTTATGGTAGATCTTTTTGCCCTTTTTGATCACGATGCCCTTGGCCAGCTGCTCTGCAGTAAAGCTGACAGTGGGCGCTGCGACCTTTTCACCGTCCACCAGAACACCGCCCTGGACGACCAGACGGCGTGCTTCGCCATTGGAGGCAGCCAGACCGGCCTTGACCATTAGGGACAGGATGCCGATGGAGCCATCGGTCAGGTCTGCTTCGGTCAGCTGGGTGCTGGGCATGTGCTCGGTATCCATCGCGTTGCCGCTGAACAGGGCGCGGGCAGCGTTCTGAGCCTTTTCGGCCTCCTCTTTGCCGTGCACCATGCTGGTCATCTCGTAGGCAAGGATCTCCTTGGCCTCGTTCAGGCGCTGATCCTTCCAGGTGCTCATCTCATCGATCTGCTCCAGCGGCAGGAAGGTGAGCATCCGGATGCACTTCATCACATCGGCATCACCCACATTGCGCCAGTACTGGTAGAACTCGAAGGGGCTGGTCTTGTTGGGATCCAGCCAGACGGCATTGCCTGCGGTCTTGCCCATCTTTTTGCCCTGAGAGTCGGTCAGCAGCGTAACGGTCATCGCATAGGCGTCCTTGCCCAGTTTACGGCGGATCAACTCAGTGCCGCCCAGCATGTTGCTCCACTGGTCATCGCCGCCAAACTGCATGTTGCAGCCGTAGTGCTGGAACATGTAGTAGAAGTCGTAGCTCTGCATGATCATGTAGTTGAACTCCAGGAAGGACAGGCCCTTCTCCATGCGCTGCTTGTAGCACTCGGCGCGCAGCATGTTGTTCACGGAGAAGCAGGCACCCACCTCGCGCAGCAGCTCAACATAGTTCAGATCGAGCAGCCAGTCGGCGTTGTTCACCATCAGTGCCTTGCCCTCAGAAAAATCGATGAACTTTTCCATCTGCTTTTTGAAGCATGCCGCGTTATGAGCGATATCGTCCTTGGTCAGCATCTTACGCATATCGGTACGGCCGGAGGGGTCGCCGATCATGGTGGTGCCGCCGCCGATCAGTGCGATGGGCTTGTTGCCGGCCAGCTGCAGGCGCTTCATCAGGGTCAGCGCCAGAAAATGGCCTGCGGTCAGGCTGTCGGCAGTGCAGTCAAAGCCGATATAAAAGGTAGCCTTGCCATTGTTGATAAGGTCGATGATCTCCTCATCGGTGATCTGGGCCACCAGGCCGCGGGCCTTCAGTTCTTCGTACAGCGTCATGGGAAAAAACCTCCTGTTTTATGGGGCAGAGGAAACAAAAACACCCTCTGCCAAAATAAATTTGGCAGAGGGCGAGATAACTTCGCGGTACCACCTCTGTTTGCCGTTTCCTCACAGAAGCGGCCTTACGAGTGCACACCCCAGAGTAGAAGTGACACTCCTGCGTCTTTAACGCTCGCACGCGGCACAGCCTACTAGCACTTACGCATTCAGCCTGCAGCTCCGGGAGGTATTTCCCCTGCTGTTCTGTGATCCCTTGCACCGACCGGGACTTCTCTGGACAGAACATTTCAGGGTACTTGTTCCCTTCATCGCCATTAACGATGTCTACTCTATCACAAGACGGCTGCCTTGTCAAGTGCTGCAGGTCTGCATAAACAGACATTCCATCCGGTCAGCCGGTACGTTTGCGCTCCTGCAGCATCTCCCGTGCATTTGCGCGGGAAAGCTCGGTCACATGGTCGCCCGAGATCAGGCGGGCCAGTGCCTCTACGCGGCCGTTTTCGTCCAATGGATGGATCTCGGTATAGGTGCGCTCATTGGACACGTTTTTCTGGATGAGCAGATGACAATCGGCCAGTGCTGCGATCTGGGCCGTATGAGTGATACACAGGATCTGATGCCCCTGTGCGCTCTGGCGCAGCACCTCGCCGATGCGCCCGGCTGCTTTGCCGGAAACGCCGCTGTCGATCTCATCGTAGATGACAGTGGGCACAGCATCCTTATCCGCCATGGCATTTTTGATGGCCAGCGTGATGCGGCTCAGCTCGCCGCCGGATGCGATCTTTGCAAGCGGCTTAGGAGCCTCGCCGGGGTTTGTGGAGATATAAAACTCCACGCTGTCCTGCCCGTGGCTGGCCAGCGGGCCGCTGGTATGCCGCAGGGTCATGCGCACGCCCGGCATATTCAAAAAATCCAGCGTGCCGGAAATACGGGCGTTCAGCTCCTCAAACGCTTTCAGGCGGGTCTGGGTCAGGGCTTCTGCCTTTTCCCGCGCCTGCGCGTAAAGACGCATTTTTTCTGCCTGCAGCGCATCGTAGCGCTGCTGAGAGTGCTGGATATTATCCAGCTCCTCCCGGGCATGCTGCCCAAAGGCGATCACATCCTCAACGGTGCTGCCGTACTTGCGTTTCAGCCGGTACAGCAGATCCAGCCGCTGCTCCACCTCATCCAGCTCCGCATCGTTGGTATCGTAGGCATCCAGCCGCCCGATCAGGTCAGCTGCCACATCCTTGGCATTATAGTAAAGATCCAGCAGCTGCCCGGCAGCAGCGGCAAGCGCGGGGTCCAGCTGTGCTGCAGTGTCCACTGCGTTGGACGCTTCGCCCAGCAGATCTACAGCTCCGGCAGCATCATCGCTGCCAGAAAGCAGTGCATAGCTCTGCGCCAGACGATCCCGGATGGCAGACGCATTGGCCAGCACCTTCCGGCGGTTTTCCAGCGTCTGCTCCTCCCCGGCGGTCAGCCCGGCGTCTTCGATCTCCTGTACCTGATACTGCAGCAGATCGATCTTACGCTGTTTTTCAGCTTCATCGGTAATAAGTGCATCCAGCTCCCGCTTGACCCGGACCAGCTCCCGGTACAGGGTATAGTACGCCTGAAAAACGGTGCGGTTCTGCGCATAGTCATCCAGGATGCCCAGATGATGCGCCGGATTGAGCAGGCCAACGGAATCGTGCTGCCCATTGATATTGATCAGGCCGCCGCACAATTCCCGCAGAACGGCTGCTGTGGCAGGCATCCCGTTGATGCGGCAGCTGCTTTTGCCCTCGGCTGTGATCTCGCGGCTGAGCAAAAGGGCATCCGAACGCTCGTAGCCGGACTGTTCCAGTTTATCCAGAACTGCGGACGGCACCTGCTCAAACGCTGCGCGGATCACCGCCTTTGCAGCCCCGGTACGCACCAGATCTTTAGAAGTGCGGTTGCCCAGGATCGCATTGATGGAATCGATCAGGATGGATTTACCCGCGCCGGTCTCACCGGTCAGGACATTCAGCCCCGGTTCAAAGTGCACTTCGGCCTTCTGGATCACGGCAACATTTTCAATTTGCAGGCTGCTCAGCATGGTTTGGTTCTCCTACCGTCATCTTTGCCCCACATAGCGGGACAGCTCTGAACAAATGGTCTTGGCATCGCGCTCCGAGCGCGCCACGATCAGGAACGTGTCGTCGCCGGAAAGGGTGCCGACCACGTTTTTCCACTGCAGGGCGTCAAAAACCTCGCAGGCCGCGTTTGCCATGCCGGAGTAGCATTTTACCAGCACAACATGCCCGGCGTAGTCCACGCTCAGAACAGATTCCCGGAAAATGGTCTCAAAGCGGCCCTGCGTTTTGGGGTTGAAGCTCTCGTTCCGGCTGGAAACATAGCGATACCCCTCTGTGGTTGCGGCCTTGACCAGGCACAGCTCCCGGATATCGCGGGAAACGGTGGCCTGCGTTACGTCAAACCCCTCGTTCCGCAGGTGCTCCAGCAGCACCTCCTGGCGGCTGATCGGATGTTCCTGCACAAGACGCAGGATCGTCTGCAGACGTTCCGCCTTGGTTTTTGTTTCTTCTTTGCGGCTGCGTGCCATCTCAAAAATCGCCTCCCCTGTTATTGTCTTTTGCGCAGTTTCCGGTCAATGGCCTGGAACTGGTCTGCGCGGCCAAAGGTTATCAGCTTGACATTCTGATCAGACAGGCGGATCTCTGCCGTGGCACCGGCCTTGAGCGGGTAGCCCGCTCCGCCATCGCAGCTGATGAACACCTCATCGTCTGCCACCTGCCCTACACAGACATTGAGCTTGCGCTCCTGGGCAAACACCATGGCCGGGCTGGCCAGGCTATGGGGGCAGATAGGGGTAACCACCACGCCTTTCGTCTGCGAATCCAGGATCGGGCCGCCGGCTGCCAGCGAATAGGCGGTGGAGCCTGTAGGGGTAGCCACGATGACACCATCGCCACGGTAGTGCTCTACCAGAATGTCGTCACAATAAATGCTGAAATCGATGGCCTGCTGCAAACGCCCCTTTGTTACCACGACATCGTTGAGGGCATGTCCCTCCCAGCCATCCTGGCCGAGCACGCGGACATACAGCAGCATCCGGTTATCCAGCCGGAACTCTCCACGGGCCACAGCGGCCAGCTTGGTCTCCATTTCGCTGATCTCGCAGGTAGCCAGAAACCCGCAGCGCCCCAGATTGATGCCAAGAATAGGCTTTGCATACCGGAGCGAAAGATTTGCCTCGTGCAGGATGGTCCCATCTCCGCCGATGGTCAGGATCACATCGGCGCGTTCCAGACACTGCTCCTGCGGCAGATAGATGACCCCCACGGTGCTGCAGCTCTCCCGCAGAGAATCACACATCAGGACCGCTGCGCCATGGGTCAGCAGGATCTGCGCTGCACGCAGGGCAGTCTCACTGGCAGAGCTTTTGCCCGGATTGGGCGAAATATAGATCGTCATACCGGTTTCTCCTTTGCTGGCAGCTGGGTCTTATTTTAACGGTCCAGCGTGGTGTGGCTTGCTGCCACGACCTGGGCAGCAGCTTCATCCTCCAGCACGGCGGGCTGGTCGCTCTTCTGCACGAACATCAGGTACTCGATATTGCCTTCCGGCCCCTTGACCGGGCTGTAATCCAGTCCACGCACTACAAAGCCGTTCTCAGCGGCGTAGGACATGGCATTGTGCAGCACCTCGCGGTGGACTGCAGGATCCCGCACCACACCGTTTTTGCCCACTTTCTCGCGCCCGGCTTCAAACTGCGGCTTGACCAGGCACACGCCCATGGCATCCGGGGTGGTGATGCGCTGCGCCACCGGGAAGATATGATGCAAAGAGATAAAGGAAACATCCACGCTGAAAAACTCGATGGGTTCTGCCAGGTCTTCGGGGGTAACATAGCGGATGTTCGTGCGCTCCATGTTCACCACGCGGGCATCCGTGCGCAGGCTCCATGCCAGCTGCCCATAACCCACATCCACGGCATACACCTTTACCGCGCCATTTTGCAGCATACAATCGGTAAAGCCGCCTGTGGACGCACCGATATCCATGCAGACCTTGCCCTCTGGGGTAAGCGGGAAGCACTTCATGGCTTTTTCCAGTTTCAGGCCACCACGGCTGACATAGCCGATATCATGGCCGCGCACTTCCACTACAGCATCGTCCTTGATCATCTCGCCGGCCTTGTCCACCTTTTGCTGGTTGACAAACACCACGCCTGCCATGATAAGGGCTTTCGCACGCTCCCGGCTCTGCACAAGACCGTTCTGCACAAGATATTGATCCAACCGAATTTTCACAGATCATTTTCTCCTTTCACATAAGAGCTGCCCGGACAGCCTGCGCAATATCTGCAGCATCCAGACCCGTGCACTGCTTGATCTGCGGAACGGTCGCGTGGGGCAGACAAGCCGTGCGGACAGCATAGTGCAAAAAGCGGCCATCCCAGCCCTTTTGCTGCAAAGCATATGCCAGATGCTCTCCGATGCCACCGGTCGCCACGCATTCCTCCGCAAACAGCACAATTTTATATTTTGACACAGTATCGATAAGTTTATCTGTAAAGGGATATAGCTTTACAAGACGCAGAACGTCCGTATTCAGCGATGTATCGTTTAATTGTTCAGACGCCTGCAGAAGGTCTTCCAGCTCATCCGCATAGCCGACGAGCAGGATCTCTGCGCCCGGCGTCTGCTGCAAGAAGTCGTATTCCTGCTTTGTGCAGTGGTACTGCGCAAGCCGTGCGCTCTCGCCCCCGCGCGGATAACGGATGGCCCGCGGGCCGGAGACCGTATCCTGCAGCAGACGGTGCAGCCAGTATTGCAGCTCCTCATAATTGGAGGGTGCGTAGAGCGGGATGCTGAGCTGGCTGAGGAAGGCAGCATCGTAAATGCCCTGATGGGTCTCGCCGTCTGCCGGGACAAAACCCGCGCGGTCGATGGCAAAGACCACATTCTCCTTCAGCAGATTGACATCGTGGATGATCTGATCGTAGGAACGCTGCAGGAAGGTGGAGTAGATGCACACCACCGGCAGCATGCCCTGACTGGCAAGACCTGCCGCAAAGGTCACGGCGTGCTGCTCTGCCATGCCCACATCAAAAAAGCGCCTGGGATGCCGGTGGGCAAAAAACTGCAGTCCGGTACCATATTTCATGGCTGCGGTGATCGCACAGATCTTCGGGTTCTGCGTCCCCTCCTGCATCAGCAGCTTGCCAAACACGGTAGAAAACGACTCCTTGGGTGCCACTTCCGGGTCCGGCATACCGTCCGGGTCAAAGGCAGAAACGCCATGGTAGTTGCCGGGGTTCTGCTCAGCCGGTTTATAGCCCTTGCCTTTTTGTGTTACAACATGCAAAAGGTGCGGCCCCTGCCGCCTGCAGATGGAGCGCAGAGTGCGTTCCAGTTCTTCCACATTGTGGCCATCCACCGGCCCGATGTACTCAAACCCCATGTCCTCAAACATGGTGGAATGGTACATGGCGCGGCGCACCAGCGTTTTTGCGCCGACAAGAGATTTTTTCAGCGGTGTACCGACCAACGGCACCCCATCCAGGAAGGAGCGCACATTGTCCTTTGCGTCATAATACACGGTGGTGGTACGCAGGTGGGTCAGGTAGCGTGCCAGCGCGCCAACGTTTTTGGAGATGGACATCTTGTTATCATTCAGGATCACAAGCAGATTATCCAGCCCGCCGATGTTGTTCATGCCTTCGTACACCATGCCGCCGGTAAAGGCACCATCACCGATCACCGCCACCACGGTGCCCGGTTCCTGCTTGATCTTTTTGGCCCATGCCATACCGATGGCCAGCGAAAGCGCCGTGTTGCCGTGTCCGGCAATAAAGGCATCGTGCACGCTTTCGTTCGGGTTCGGAAAGCCGGAAATGCCATCCAATTGCCGCAGATGATCGAACTGCTTCCGGCGGCCGGTGAGCAGTTTATGGGTGTAGCACTGATGCCCTACGTCAAATACGATCTTGTCCTGCGGAGATTCCAACACACGGTGCAGCGCCACGGTCAGCTCTACCGTGCCAAGGTTGGAAGCCAGGTGTCCGCCGGTCTTGGAGATGTTTTCCAGCATAAAATGCCGGATCTCCTCGCAGAGGCGCTCCACCTGCTGCGTATTCAGTTTTTTTAAATCGCTGGGCTGATCGATTCTGTCCAGTAGCGACGATTCCATATTCACACATCCTTCATCATGTGTTTGTTCTTTACGTTTTTCACTTTTTTTCAAGCTGAAAGCGCTGATCCTGCCCGGCCGCAATGTCCGGGCAGTGCTTTATAGCAATTACAAGGATCACACGATCGGGTAGAGAAAACCGACAAGTGCGCCAAGCAGAACGCCTGCCACCACCTGCAGCGGAGTATGGCCGACCATTTCCTTCAGATGCATATTCTGGAGGAAGGGGGCGTTCTTCTCGCTCACATCGATCCACTGCGCGATCATCTGGTTCAGTACCTTTGCCTGCTCGCCGGTCTCGTGGCGGACGCCCATGGCATCGTGCATCGTAATGATAGCCACCACGCAGGCAACTGCAAAGATCGGTGAAGCGATCCCGGCGCTGCGTCCCGTGACGATGGCCATGGCGCAGACCGTTGCGCTGTGCGCGCTGGGCATGCCGCCATCGCCCCACATTCGCTCCAGCTGGAACTTGCCCAGCAGAACAAAGTTGATGATGGTCTTGAGCACCTGTGCAACGAACCAGCTCAGGAGCGAGGCGGTCAAGATCTGATTAACGGAAAGGATCTCATGGATAAACTGCATAATCTTGTTCCTTTATATTAGGGTGTATCTGAAAAGTCGAAAATTCAGTCTATTTCTACAAACACAGCTGGATTTTGCGTTAAACAGCCTTGAAATACACAAAGGATCCCTGCGGCTATTTGCCTTAAATCCCGCTTGTGCTTGCGAAATATTCGTCATTTTCTTTGTTTTCAGATACACCTTAGTTATTGCGCACCAGAAGCTGCTGTGCCAGCTGCTGCAGAAAAGCGGCTTTTGCGCCAAAATGCTCCTGCAGGTCGGCGCAGATCTGCTCGTTCAGTTTTTGTGCCAGCGCCATTGCGCCATCCGTGCCATACAGGGTAACAAAGGTCGTTTTGCCGTTTTCGCTGTCGCTGCCAATGGGTTTGCCCAACTGCTCCGGCGTGCTGGTAACATCCAGCACATCGTCTACGATCTGGAACACAAGCCCCAGACCGTAGGCGTAGGCAGCCAGTATCTCCCGCTGCTCCGGCGTAGCGCTGGCGGCAGCGGCCCCCATCTGCACGGCAGCATTGATCAGTGCGCCGGTCTTGTTGCGGTGGATCAGGCGCAGCTGCTCCTCGGTAGCTGCCAGGGCTTCATATTTCAGGTCCAGCTCCTGCCCGTAGACCATGCCGTGGCTGCCTGCACCGGCACCCAGTGCCCGGGCGGCCTCCACGCAGACCTGTGCCGAAGCAGGCGCATTGGCAACCACCTCAAACGCCTCGGTCAGCAGCACATCGCCGGCCAGCATGGCGGTCGATTCGCCAAACGCCTTGTGGCAGGACGGCCGGCCGCGGCGCATATCATCGTTATCCATGCAGGGCAGATCATCGTGGATCAGAGAATAGCAGTGCAGCATCTCCACGGCGGCAGCAAACTGCGCAGCCGCCTGCATCTCGCCGCCCAGCATATCGCAGACGCTGAGCGCCAAAATCGCACGGACGCGCTTGCCGCCGCCCAGCAGGCTGTAGCGGGCAGCTTTGCACACATCCGATCCCTCGGGCAGAAAACGGGCACAAGCTGCATCCAGTGCAGCGGTTGCCTGGTCCAGATACTCCTGATATTGCACTTTGTATTCCATTATGCTTCCTCCTTTGGCGCGTCCATGGTCTGTGTGATCTTTGCGTTGATCTCCTCGATCTGCAGCGATGTTTTTTCCAGGGTGGTGTGGCAATACTGCATCAGGGATGCTGCTTCTGCATACAATTTGACGGAATCCGCCAGAGAAGTATCCTCCTGCTGCATCTGTGCCAGGATCGCGTTCAGCCGATCCATCCCTTCTTCAAAGCTCTTGGGCGCTCTCATCGATCTCCTCCACTGTTTCTACACGGCAGTGTGCCTGATATTGCCGGCTGCGCACGCAGATCCTCTGCTCCGGCTGCAGCTGTTCCACTGCGCACACTGCCCCGTTGGCATCGGTCACAAGGGCGTAGCCACGGGCCAGCACCCGGTACGGATCCAGCGATGCAGCCAGTGCCGCGGCATGCCGCAGCTGCATCTTTTTTGCATCCATACGCGCTTTTTGCTGCGTCTGGATAGCCTGCTGCAGCTGCTGCAGACGGCTTGAATACTGCTGTAAGATTTTGCTCGGCGCGCTTTGCTCCAACAAAAAGTTGTATTGTTCTAACTCATTATAGCACAACGCAAACCGTTTTTGTATATTTTTGTGAATATTTTCTTCAATATTTTCAAAAATGCGCCGCTGCTCGTCCCGATCCGGCACCGCAAGCTCTGCGGCAGCGGACGGTGTGGGAGCGCGCCTGTCGGCTGCAAAATCCAGCAGGGTGTAGTCGATCTCGTGGCCGATGGCGCTGATAAGCGGGACTTTGCAGTGGAACGCCGCCCGGGCGATCTCCTCGGCATTGAACACCCACAGGTCTTCCCTGCTGCCGCCGCCCCGGGCCACGATGATCTCATCCACCTTCCCGCTCTGGTCCAGGGTCCGGATCGCTGCGGCGACCTGCCGGGCGGCTTCAAAGCCCTGCACCGTGACCGGGCACAGCAGCAGCCGGACGGACGGCCAGCGGCGGCTTATCACGTTGCGGATATCCTGCAGTGCCGCACCCGTTTTGCTGGTAACGATGCCAATGCACTTTGGATACGCGGGCAGCGGCTTTTTATGCGCGGGGTCAAACAGGCCTTCCTTTTCCAGCCGGGCCTTGAGCTGTTCCAGCGCAAGCTGCGCTTCGCCCAGGCCATCCGGGAACATCGCGTTTACATACACCTGGAACGCGCCGTCCCGCTCGTAAAGGGTGGCGCGGCAGCGCACCACGACCCGCATCCCCTCTTCCGGACGGAACGCCAGGCGGCGGGCATCGGTGCGGAACATGACCGCCTTTACACTGCACGCTTCATCCCGCAGGGAAAAATAGCAGTGCCCGCTGCGGGCGTTCTGCACAAAGTTTGCGATCTCGCCGCGCAGTGCAAGGTCGAACAGGCCATCGTTGACATCCAGCAGCGTTTTGACGTAGTGGTTCAGCTCGGATACCGAGATCACTTCAGCCATAGACCGGCCTCCCGTGCAGCCAGGATGGAAACACCGATGGCGTTATCGCTGGAATACTGCCCCGGCACAAAGCAGACCTGCGGCAGGCGCTGCTGCACCCAGGCGCGGATGATATCGCTGCTCATCACACCGCCCGCGCAGACCACCGGAAGGCCGGGATATTCCTTCTGCGCGGCCTTTGTCATCCGCACCACCGTATCTGCTACACAGAGCAGGCAGTATTTGCAGACGTATTCCGGCGCTTTGCCGGCCTGCAGCAGCGCATTGCACTGGTTTTCCAGCCCGGAAAGGCTGCACTGCATCCCCTTTACGCTGGACTTGGGGCGGATCTCCTCGGTGCACTGTGCAGCAAGGCGCGAGACCTCAGCCCCTGCAGGGAAGCCGAACCCCAGCCGGACGCCTACCCGGTCCACCGCCTGGCCTGCGTACAGATCGGTGCTGGTGCCAAGGGTGGTGATAGTACGCACCTGGTCGCACAGCAAAAGGTCTGTGGTGCCGCCGGAGATGTGGAACAGCAAAACCTCCCGGGTAAACAACTGCGCGCCTTTTGCGGCAAACAGTGCTGCCGCTGCATGGCCCTGCTGATGCGTGGTGTGGATCAGCGGGATATCCCGCGCCGCAGCAAAGGCGGTTGCTGCGCTGACCCCGGCCAGAAAACAGGGCATGTAGCTGCCCTCCACCGGGCGCGGCTTTTGCGAGACACCCACAGCTTCTATTTTTGTCAGGTCGAACTCCTGCGCCAGCTCCTGCAGCATCTCGGGCAACGCCGCCGTGTGATGAAACAGTGCATCGCTCTGCCGCAGGCCAAGCTGCCCGGCTTTTACCGGCAAAAACCGCTTTTTTGCGCAAACAACCTCCCCGGCTGTGTCAAAAACTGCCAGAGAGGTTGCATAGTTGCTTGTATCGACCCCGAGCGTATAACGGCTCACTGTTCAGCCGACTCCGCAGCGGCTTCATCACTCAGACCATGGTCGCGTGCCACAGCACCCAGCAAGCCATTTACAAACTGGTAGTCCTCGCCCGCGCCGTATTTTTTGGTAAGCTCCACAGCCTCGTTGATGGCAACGCCGGGCTTGTTCTCGGCGCCAAACAGCATCTCGGCCACAGCAAGGCGCAGCACGGTCAAGCTGACGCGGGGCAGGCGCTCCATCGTCCAGTTGCGCAGGTGGGCGCGGATCTCGTCATCCACCTCTGCCGAATGGTCATAGTAAGCGTTCAGCAGCAGGCGGCTGAATGCATCCACCGGATGCTCCTCGTCGTTTTCAGCATGATTGGACAGCGCCTCGGCCAGAGGGATGTCGCCAAAGGTCTGCGAAAATGCCAGCAGAAATGCATTTTCGCGGGCTTCTCTACGGGGCAGAATATTTTCCATAATGTTCCTTTCGCAATACAAACCCTCCCCGCCGGGCACACCGGGAGGAGGATCGGTCCTGATATGATTTTTGCAGAAATAGGTTACTGTGCCGCAGCCTCTGCAAGGCCTGCGATCACCAGATCTACACGGCTGACCGTAACATTGGTCATGTTCTGTACAGCAGACTTGACGTTCTCCTGCACTTTTTCCGCCACAGAGGGGATCCGTGCGCCGAATTTCATCATCAGGTACAGTGTGATATTGGCCGTACCATCGCGCATCTCCACCACCACAGGGGGCTGGATGCTGGCAGTTTCCAGCAGGCTTTTCAGCTTTTTATTCTGCACGCCGCAGGATACCTCGGCAACGCCGTCCACTTCCAGTGCGGCACAGCGCGCGATCTTTCCAACGACTTCGGTCGAAATCTGAAGGCTGCCGCCCTGAAGATCCATGTTCTGTAAATCCATTGTGCTGTCCTCCATCCAAAGGCGGTTCCGGGGGCTGCCTGCAGCAGCTGCCAGAGCCGGCCTTTTCTGTTCAGACGCTCCGGCATACAATGCATACAGGAGCGCAGAATGCGTTTTTGATAGAGTTATTATACCATCAATGCGGGGGCAATTTCAATACTTGTTTGGAAAAGTACATGGAAATCAGCTTTACATGGCATTCCGGCTGCGCAGACCGCTTTCTGCCTGCGGGAAAAGCCGCGCCTGCACCGCCGGAATGCTGCGGCAGCTCACTTTACCTCCACCACCGTGATGTTCTGCGCCGTCACGCTGCTTTTGTTCATCACCACATCCCGGATCTGAGCCACCTGCGCCGCCGTAAGCGGCTCCCCTGCCGTCATCACGGTCAGGTCTGCACGGCCGGACTGCAGAAAGCACAGGCAATCCGCAAAGCCCTTGGCGCGCACCAGCGTTTCGATCTCGTTTTCGGCGTTCAGATCCTCCAGTCCTGCCGCCATTTGTGCGGTGTACTCCTTTTTCTCCTCGGCTGTCAGAGAGGAGGATTTCAGGCTCTTTTGCAGGGTATCCATGGCTTCATCGTGCGCTTTTTCCCGCTTGAGGCGGGCCTGCTCAAAAAAGCGGGTGCCGCTGTCATTGGCAACGCTTACAAGCTGTGCCTCGCCATAGTTTTTATTGGCGCTGGAAACCGCTTCCGCTTCGGTAGGCAGCGCGTCCACGACCGTTGTTTCCGCATCTGCCCCCACCGGCTCGGCAGATACCATGCGCGCGGCATCCTCCAGCTGCGGGGTGGTATCTGCGCGGGCATACTGCCAGTTTAAGTAGACTGCAATGACCAGCGCCGCTGCCAGGGTCAGGGCTGTAACACGGCGGGTGTTTCTGGAAAGTGCTCTCATAAGATGCTTCCTCCTTTGTTGCTCCAAGGTGTTTTTCCGGGGCTGCGTGCGCAGGGCGCACAGGGCCAGGATGATGCGGCGGCTCACTGCCTGCGCTGCTCTACACAGATCCGGTTGGAAGGCAGATCCAGCAGTGAATGCAGCAGCTCTGTGATGCGGGCCGCCACGCGGACATCGCCGCCGCCCTCACACAGCACGGCTACGCCGCAGACCTGCGGCAGATAGGTGGTCTCTGCCAGCGCAGAGCCATCCTGCAGCAGCACATGGGTCTCCTGCTGCTGCACATCGCCGGACTGGGTATCCACCGCGTAGACGGTTTCCTCGCCGGTGGTCAGGGTGACCATGACCGTTGTGCGTCCGGCACCCTGCAGCTGGCTGATAAGGCTTTCCAGCTGTTCTTCCAGCTGGGTCTGGTACTGGCTGGCAGAGACCGCCGGGGCCGAAGCTGCCGCCGCTTTCTGCGTTCCGCCTGTGGGCAGCAACTCCGATAAAAGGAGCAGCAGCATGGCCGCCCCGCCCACGAGCACCGCCAGTGAAGTACGCCCTTTGCTGCCGCGCAGCGCCTGCAGGATGGGCAGCGTTTCGTTTTTCATGTCGTAGTTTCCTCCACCGCTGTCGGGGCTGCGCCGAGCTGCTGCTGCAAAAAGGCCAGTACCGCCTGTTTTTGTGCGGCAGTGCACCCCGCCGGAAAGGCGGCAGCGGCCCGCGCCGCCACGCCCGCCTGCCCGGTCTTTTCCAACGTGACCGATACCTGCACCTCCAGCCCGAACTGCTGTCGGCACTGCGCAGTGCAGCGCTCTGCCAGCTGCGTTTCTGCCCGGCGCAGGATCTGCGTTTCCAGCGTGTCCGGCTGTGTGCAGGATGCGCTGGCCGGGGCTGCACCCCCGGAAAAAGCGGCCCGGATATTGCCCGGCAGCCGGGGCAGCTGCGAAAGAAGGACTGCTAAAATATATAGCCCGGCTACGGCTTTTATGCACCGGCCTGCCAAGGTCTGCCCGGCCAGCAGACTGACCAGCTCTGCCCCGATGCAGGCCATACAGAATACCGCTGCCGCCCGCTGGAATATCTGCATTCAACCACCTCCCGCCAGCATCAGCAGTGTGATGCCGACCACGAACAGCATAAAAAACAGCGCAGTAACTGCCGCCATGCAGCGCACTGCCTCGGCAAAGCATTGCAGCAGATCCTGGCAGCGCGCAAGCCCGCCCAGACCTGCCAGCCAGCCGCAGCAGGACAGCAGCACCAGATGTACCAGCAGCCCGAGATACAGCGGCACAAATTCGGCCCCGATGCTGAGCAGCGCCGCAATGCCCAGGGTGCTTTTGAGCAGCTGCATCCCGGCCAGCACCGTATCCGCTGCGCTGTCCAGCGCCTGCCCTACGATGGGAACGCTGCCGGTCAGCAGCTGGCCCAGGCGGGATGTTGTGCGGTCCAGCCGGATGGTCACTACCCGCTGCAGGCTCATCAACGCGGCAAAAAATTTGCCTGTCCAGCCAAGCGCCTGCCGCAGCAGCCGCCCGGTGAGGGCGCAGCCCTCGGTCAGGCTTTTCCGGGAGCCGATGCCGCAGGCCATGCTGATGGCAAGGTAGCTGCGCAGCAGCGGCTGCAGCCAGAGGGTAACTGCCTGTGCGATGAAACACAGGACCGTAAGCAGAAAGCCGCTGGCGGCAGCACCGGCGTTCCACTCGCCGCCCGCCGTCAGCACGCCGCTGTACACCGGCAGAAACCCCAGCAGATAGCTTTTCCACGCCGCCATCTGAGTACACAGGGCAGCCGCAAGTGCATCCAGATCCTGCCACAAAAGGACGCCGCACCCCCCGGCAGCAGCCAGCTCCAGCAATGCCCGGTCGGCGGTATCCTGCAAAAGAAATGCAAGCACGGCAGCCAGCAGTAAAAACAGCAGGATAGCGGCATATTGATGCAGCATTTCCTGCAGCAGCCGTACCGGGCGGGCGGTAAACAGCCCCAGCAGGGTGCCCAGCGGGTCGGCGGCAAACTGTTCCGGCCGGATGGGTGCTGCGTCCAGATAGGTCTGCCAGGGCATTGCCGCTGCGGCCCCATTACACAGCAAACTGTATCTCTTCATCCCGCCAACCCCCAGATCGTCCGGCATATCTGTTCCAGCAGCGGCCAGACCGCTGCCAGCACCAGGCAGCGCCCGGCCAGCGCGGCGCACCAGGCAAGTGCATCGGCCCCGGCTTCTTCGCAGAGGGTGCGGACATAATCTGCCAGCAGAAGGATCCCCGCGCTCCGCAAAAGGCAGGCAAAGGCCTGTCCATCCGTGCGCTGCCCCAGCTGCGCTGCAGCCTGCAATACCACGCGCAGCGGCTGCGCCAGCCGGAACAGCAGCCATATGGCAGCGCCCACAGAAAGCAGCAGGGCATATGCGGGCGCATAGCGCTGCAGCAAGGTGCAGGCAAACGCCAGCAGCAGCAGGGCCAGCAGGACCGGAACTGCCGTGCTCATAGCGCAAACAGGGATTTGATGGTGACGAACAGGACACTGATCTGCTTTACCAGAATAGAGAGCACCACCACAAGCCCGGCCAGTGTGGTCATCATGGCCTGGTCTTCCCGCCCGGAGCGGATGAGCAGCTGGTTGAGCACCGCTACAATGATGCCGATGGCCGCGATTTTGAACACAAGATCGATATCCATCCGGTTCTCCTTTGTTCCCCACATGTTTTACAGAAAAAGCAGCGCCAGCATCATGCCGCCTGCCAGCCCCAGCCGGTGCGGCAGCCCCGCCTGCCGTTGCGCTGTGCGGCGCGCCTGCTGCAGATAGTCCTCGAACCGCGCTGTGTAGTAATCCAGCCGCTCGCATTCCTGCGCAGCCTCTGCACGGCCAAGGCCGCTGAAACACGCTGCAAAACAGGCGCGTTCCTCCCCCGATAATATCTCCGGCGCAGGCAGCTGCTGCAGCGTGCCGCCAGCGGCATCCGGCAGCAGCCCTTCGCGGCAGAGCTGCCTGTACAGACTTTGCAGGTCTGCCCTGCGGTACCGGATCTCCTGCCTGAGGCGCTGCAGCAGCGCGATGGTATGCTGCAGCGCGGCAAGATGCAGGGTCGTCCGGGCCTGCACCGCATCGCCTGCCAGCCAGCCGCACAGCGGGAGCAGCAGCAGCCCTATCCCACGCAGAAGGCTCATACCGCGCAGAGCGTCCGGATGCAGCCGGGTGCCGCCCGCCCCGCAAGGACGACCAGATGCCGCACCATCCTGTGCTGCAGCAGATACTGCACCTGCGGGCGGCAGCGCGCCGCCCCGGCATCCGGCGCATGGACGCTGGCGATCAGATCCACCCCGCCGAAAAAGCCCTGTTCCAGCGCCATCGTTTCGTCCAGCCCGCCCAGCTCGTCCAGCAGGATCACCTGCGGTGCCAGCGTACGCAGCGCCATCTGGATGGCAGAGGCTTTGCCCACCCCGCCGATACGCTCCAGCGGCGGCAGCGGGCTATCCGGCGGGAAAAGCTCTCCCCGCTCGTCCACCACTGCCACCAGCCGCTGCCGTTCTGCCAGGACCTGGGCGATGGTGCGCAGCAGGGTGGTCTTGCCGCTGCCCGGCTCGCCCACCACCAATAGCCCGGTAAAGTGCTGTTCCAGCAGCTCATCCAGCGCTGCCGGGAGCCGGATGGTGCAGCTGCGTGCGATACGCAGGTTGAGTGAGGTGACTTTTTGCAGCGCAACGGCCCGGCCCTCCCGCTGCACGAACTGCCCGGCCACGCCCACACGGTTGCCGGTGGCAGTGGTCAGGTAGCCTTCGGCCAGCTCCCTTTCGTGGGTGTGCACAGAGCCGTTGCAAAGGGTATGGAAGATCTCATCCAGCTGCAGTGCATCCAGCTGCAGGGTACGCAGCGCCAGAGGACAATCCGGCAGCGCCGCAGCCGGGCATTGCCGCCCCTGCACCGTAAACGCCACCGCGCAGCCTGTGCGCAGCCGCAGCTCCTGTACCTGCGCTGCTGTCTGCGCAGGCAGCTGTACCAGCGGTGCCGCCAGCCAGACCGGCAGTGCGCTGACTGCCCGGTAATACTCGTCCACTTTGATTTCTCCTTTCCGGGGATCTTTGTGCTAGCATTGTATGCATCCCGTGCGTTCTTAGAACCAGCAAACAAAAAAGCTCCTGCAACAGCATTGCAGAAGCTCTTGAGATCAATAGATCGATCGATTATTACCGGAGCGCTCCGGGACTTTCTTTCAGGTGGTTTCCTGTTCCGCCGGGGCATCCTGCAGCATGGCAAGAAACTCCTGCTCGGTCAGCACCGGCACGCCCAGTGCCTGCGCCTTGGTCAGCTTGGAGCCTGCCGCCGTACCGGCCACCACATAGGCCGTTTTTTTGGAGACCGAGCCGCTGGCCTTGCCGCCGTTTTTTACGATCAGCGCCTCGGCTTCGTTGCGGGAGAGGGTCTCCAGCGTACCGGTGACCACAAAGGTCTTGCCTGCCAGTTTATCCCCTTTCGGCTCGCCCTTCCACTGCATATTGACCCCGGCATCCGCCAGACGGTGCACAAGGTCGGTGGTGCCTTCCTTTGCAAAGAACTCCACCACGCTCTGGGCCATCACGCCGCCAAAACCATCGATCTGGCAGATCTGCTCCGCGTCCGCCTCCCGGATGGCCTGCAGGGTGCCGAAATGTTCTGCCAGCAGCGCCGCCGCCTTATCGCCGATATTGCGGATGCCGAAACCGAACAGGAGCTTGTCCAGATCGTTCTGTTTGGAGGCAGCAATGGCCTGCAGCAGATTCTCCGCGCTTTTCTCCTTGAATTTATCCAGTTCCAGCAGCTGCTCCCGGGTCAGAGTATAAATATCCGCTGCGGAATGCACCAGCTCTTTTTCCACCAATTGGGTGGCCACTGCTTCGCCCAGGCCCTCGATATCCATGGCATCGCGGGAGGCAAAATGGATGATGTTGCGCAGCGCCTGTGCCGGGCACTCCGGATTGACACAGCGCAGGGCCGCTTCGTCCTCCAGATGCACTACCGGCGCACCGCAGGAGGGGCAGACCGCAGGCATGGTATAAGGCGCAGCATCCTCTGCATGATGGGTGACCCCGATGACCTCCGGGATGATATCACCTGCCTTGCGCACCTGGATGGTATCCCCGATGCACAGCCCGAACTGCCGGATGAAGTCCTCGTTATGGAGGGTGGCGCGGGCTACCGTGGTACCTGCCAGGAACACGGGGTCAAAGCAGGCGGTGGGGGTGAGCACACCGGTACGGCCCACGGCCACCTCAATGCTGCGCAGAGTGGTCTCCTTGACCTCCGGCGGGTACTTGAACGCAATGGCCCAGCGCGGGAATTTGTTGGTGGAACCCATCAGTTCCCGCTGGGCAAAATCGTTTACCTTGATAACGGCACCGTCCATGTCAAAATCCAGCTTGGCGCGGTTCTGGCCGATGTTCTCGATCTCGGCAATGGCATCCTCGATATCGTGCACTACATGATAGCGCGGCGATACCGGCAAGCCGAGGCTTTTGAGATAATCCAGGCTTTCGGAGTGCTTGGCCAGCGTTTTGCCCCGGATCTGCTGCACATTGAACACAAAGATGGAAAGCCCGCGGCTGCCGGTGATGTGGGCATCCTTCTGCCGCAGCGAGCCGGCCGCTGCATTGCGGGGGTTTTTGAACGGGGCAGCGCCCTGCAGCTCCTGCTCGGCGCACAGATGCTGGAAAGCCTTGTGCGGCATATACACCTCGCCGCGCACCTCCAGAAATTCCGGTGCGTCTTTTAAGGTCTTGGGGATGCTGCGGATGGCGCGCACATTTGCGGTAACATCCTCGCCCACCACGCCATCACCACGGGTGGAGGCGCGGACAAGCTGGCCGTTTTCGTACTCCAAACTGCAGGAAAGACCATCGATCTTGATCTCCACGACATATTCTGGCGTGACCCCGGCTTCCCGGACGCGGCGGTCAAAATCGCGCAGTTCCTCAAAGGAGAATGCGTCCAGCAGGCTCTCCATCTTAACGGCATGGGTCACCTTGGGCAGCTTACTGCTGGCAGTGCCGCCTACCTTCTGGGTGGGCGAATTTGCCGTGACCAGCTGCGGGAACTGTGCTTCCAGCGCCTTCAATTCCCGCGTCAGGGCATCATACTCAAAATCCTCCAGTTCCGGCGCATCCTGGTCGTAGTAAAGCCGGTTATTTTTTTCAATGACGGCGCGCAGCTCCTCCACGCGCTTTTTTGCCTGTTCCAGTTCCAAATGTTCCACTCTCCTGCATTCTGATTTTTCCATCCATCTGCCGCACTGCGGCCTGCAGACAAACGGAACGGCTGTATTTCCCATAGTATACCACATCGGCGGATGCTCTGCAAAGCGTAAAATACAAATCGTATTTTCAGCGCAGCGTCATGGTTTGAAATCGATATCACGCAGCTCTTTTAGTTGATTTAAAATCACATTGTAAAGATACTACTCGTATATAGCATTTATTTATTTACGTAATATCGCATGTTATTTCAACTTTCTTCTTATGGTTTTGCAGTAATTCAAAACGTCTGTTTTTCTTTTGCCCGGCAGTGCACAAAGCAGCACCCCCTGCCCGGAACAGTGGCATGTGCTGTCCGGGCAGGGGGCTATTTTACAAGAGATCTCTGTTATATGGCTCAGGCATCCGGTATCAGCAGCCGCTGCGCCTGCGGAAGCTGCGCAAGGTCTGCTTCCAGTTGATTTGCCGCCAGGATCTGTGCCGGTGCAACATGGAAGCGCCGCGCCACCGCAAATACCTGCTCCCCTGCCTGCGCATAGTAGATGCGCAGCGCGATCTCGGGGTCGGTATCGGGCAGCGGTTCTCCCAGGGCGATGCTGCCGATGACCGGGCTGGTAGTACAGCCCAGGATCGCGCCCTCTGCCCGGACAGTGATGGTAGCTTCCAGTGTGCCGCCCGCACAGGTGCACTGCACGTTCTCGGTGCTCAGCCAGCATTCCGGCACAGGGGCAGTTTCCTCCGATGGTGTGATGGGCAGTGGGATCGCAACGTCCAGCGTTTTCTCGTAGCTTTCCAGCTCGCCCAGGGTATTCTCCGCCAGTGCGCTCACCACCGCTTTGGCGGCAAGCACCCAGCCCTCCCCTTTCCGGACGACCTGCTGCGGGCCGTAGTGTACAAAACAGGCCCGCAGCTGTGCGCCTGCATCCGGCAGCGGGCCGGAGCCGGTGGCCGTAGCCGTATCGTTCAGGATACACAGCAGCTGCTCGGTGGCAAGCGGCTGCGGCACAAGCTCGATCTCGAACCGGGTGGAGAACGCATCCACCGCCACCTGCAGCTGATAGGCGCGCCATGCGCGCAGATGCAGCATGACATTAGCCGTAAGCTGGGCTGCTGTGTTTTCGGCCTGAGACAGGGTAAAACCTACCGGCTCCAGCACACACAGGCACCGGCAGTCCTCTGTGATGCCTTCCAGATCCACCACCTGCTGGAACGGCAGCACCGCCGCCTGGCTTTGCAGCGCTGTTTCCCCCTCGGCACGCCAGGCGCACTGCACCCGCAGTTCTCCCTTGACGACCGCTTTGCCGGTAAGCAGCTTCACCTCCCGTACAGCGGCGTTGCCGGTGATCTCCAGCACGGCTGCCGGAGGCTTTGCGAACACCAGCTCCCCTTCCAGGGTCACCAGTTTATCCAGCACCGCCACACTGCGCACCCCCTGTACCGTGCGCAGCTGCTGCTCGATGCCGCCATCCGCCAGTGCGGTGATCACCTCGGTCTTGCACTGGGCATACACCGTGACCACCAGCCCAAATGCACCGCGCACCTCGATGCGGCGCGGGTCTGCCGCCCGGCTGTTGAGGTACTCAGTCTGCCCTTCTACAACAGCCGTCCAGGCCGTAAAGGCAAACTCCGGCAGCTCCAGCTGCCGGGTAAAGGGCAGCTTCTGTTCGGTCTGGCACAGACCTTTTTCCGTTTCGCCCTGGTAAAACACCGTGCAGCGGAGGTAACCTTCCAATGTAAGCCTGCCCGGCTGCAGCTGCCGCTGCAGCACCACCGGGCGGGCAAAGCATTTGACCAGTTTGCCCACCGGCGGCAGATCATCGGAGATGCGGATCTCGGTCTCCAGCGGAAGTTCTGCTTTTACGGTACAGCCTGCCCCGGCCTGCGGCAGCGTATCCCGGAAGATCTTCAGTTCCATGTGCAGTATGCTCCTTTCCCTGTCCGTTTCCGTAAGAGTGTATGCACCGGCAGCACCCGGTATGCCGGGCAGTAAAAAGGCCGGTGTGCAGCTGCTGCCACACACCGGCCTTTTTACCGATTCAGTTCTCTTTGCGGATCCCGAACAATCTGCGCAGAATACCGCACAGTGCCTTTGGGCTGCGAATGACCACTACCTGCATTTCCACCCCGCCTTTCGCTCATGTTTACTCCATTATAGCATCGGACGGGGAAAAATGTTCCGGAAATGGATCAATCCGCCATGGTCTCCACCACCACAAGTGCACCCTGCCGGGTGCTGATGGTGATGCAGTCCGAACCTTCGGCATACTCATTGCTCACGCCCAGCGGATACCCTGCCGTAAGCACGGCATCTTCCAGCTCGTAGAACGCGCCTTTTTCCCACACGCCTTCGGCCCGGCCCTCCATGGGGAAAGCCGAAAAGTAGAAAAATGCCTCTTTGGGATAGCGGCGGCTCTCGCCCGGCAGCACAAAGGTGATGCGGGTGCGCTCATCCTGCAGGGCAGCACGGATGCCGCGCTGCTCCAGCCCAAGGCCGGTGCACAGGTTAGCAAGGGTGTGTTCCAGCCGTTTGCCCCCCAATGCGCCCAGCATAAGCACCTCGTCAAAACCTTTTTGCGCAGCAAGTTTTGCAGCATACTCGGTATCGGTATCGTCCTTGACATGGGGCAGGACCACGATATCATCCCTGTCCTGCTGCGGGCAGGGAGCGGAATCAAAATCGCCTACGATGACATCCGGCTTGCAGCCAAGACGCACACAGTTCTGGTAACCTGCATCGCAGGCGATGATAAAATCATCGCTGCGCAGCAGGTGCTTAAGTTCCGGCTGCACCGGGCAGGCGGAAAGGATCACACAACGGGACATCTTATCTTTCCTTCCGTTTTACACTTTCGGGCGCTGCCAGTCCTTGACATCCTTTACCTCATCGTACATGGCACAGTAGCTGTCGTAACGGGTCTGGGAGAGCTTGCCGTCCGCCAGGGCCGCCCGCACTGCGCAGCCTTTTTCGCTGCGGTGGGAGCAGCCGGTAAACTGGCACTGCCCCAGATAGGGGCCAAACTCCGGGAATGCATGCTCCAGATTTTCCTTGGGGATAAAACCGGCACGGTTGGCTTCCAGGCTGGCAAAGCCCGGCGTATCGGCAATGCGTCCACCGTAGGCTTCAAAGATGGTCACCTCACGGGTGGTGTGGCGGCCGCGCCCCAGCTTCTGGCTGATGGCGCTGGTCTCACGGGCGGCATCCGGCAGCAGTGCGTTCAGCAGGGTGGATTTGCCCACGCCGGAGTTGCCGCAGAACGCGCACAGCCTGCCATCGATCCACTGCTTTACCTCCGCAAGCCCTGCGCCGGTCTCGTAGTCGATGCGGATAAACGGCAGGGTGGACTTTGCATAGGCGTTTGCCAGAAAGTCTGCCTCGGCCAAATCGCCCTTGGTGCATACCACCACCGGCTGGACCCCTTTATCCACTGCGATGGCAGAGAGCTTATCCAGCACCAGGGTGCTGGGGGTAGGCTGGGTGGTACTGGCCACCAGGAACAGCACATCCAGGTTTGCCACCGGCGGCCGCACAAACACATTTTTGCGGGGTGCGATCTGCGCGATGACTGCAGCGCCGTTTTCCGTTTCCAGTGTGACCTCATCCCCTGCCACAGGGGTGATCTTCTGCTTGCGGAAGATGCCGCGGGGCTTGCACTCCACGATGCCATCCGGTGTTTTTACATAGTAAAATCCACCGATGCCTTTTACGATATAACCGTTCATTCCATCCTCCGTCAGCCCAGCAGCGAGGCCCACCAGTCCAGGATGCCGCTGCCGGTGGAGCTGCTGGAAGCGCTGCTGGCGCTCTGCTCCCCGCCGCCGGCGCCTTCACTGCCGGTGCCGGGCGTGCCGCCTTCGGTGCCCGGCTGCTCCGGCTCCTGCACCGGTGCAGTACCGGCACTGACGACCACATTCACGCGGCTGTTCAGTTTTGCGGTGGAACCGGCGGCAGGATTCTGGCTGAGCACCGTGCCTGCAGGCTTGTCGCTGTATTCTTCCGACTGGCTGCCCAGACCCAGATGGTTCTGCACCAGCAGGGTGCGGGCATCATCCACGCTCATGCCCACAAGAGCGGGCACCTTGGTGGTGGTGGACACCTGCGGGCGGCTGACATAGACGATGACCGTGGAACCGGCGGCCACCTGGGTACCGGCGGCAGGGTCGGTGCGGATGACCGCGCCGGAAGCCACGGTGGTATCCACTGCCTGGGTGACCAGCACCGAAACGCCCAGCGCCTTGAGCTGCTGCTCTGCGTCGGACTGCACATAGTTGGTCAGATCCGGCACGGTGACGTACTGGGTGCCCAGGCTGACGGTCAGGGTCACGCTCTGCCCCTCGCGCACGGTGCGGCCGGACACCGGCGACTGCTTATAGATATACCCGGCTGCGTAGTTGCTGTTATATTCTTCCTCCCACTCGGGCGTGATCTGCCCGGAGGCGATCTGGTCTGTGGCCATTGCCTGGTCTTTGGTCATGCCGATATAATCGCCCAGGGTAATATCGGCCTTGCTGTTCATCAGGTTGGAGGAATCGTTCAGGATCATCCAGCACAGTGCCATGCTGGCCAAAGCAAAGGCAATGGTGATGCCAAGCAGCGTTGGCAGAAAGACCGAGCGCCGCTTTTTACGGGGTCTTGACTTGGTGCTGTTGTTTTTGCGGGGAGCAGGCTGCTCGTTCTGCCGGATAGCGCGGTTCTGGTTCATGGTACGTTTCACCACCTTTTCGGGCGCTTCTTCTGTAATATACTGATATTCAAACAATACGGAGGGGTTCTGCACATAGGTATCCAGTGCTTCCAGCATCGCCCGTGCCGAAGGATAGCGGTTCTGGGGCAGTTTTGCCATAGCTTTTTCCGTGATCTCCACCAGTGCGTAGGGCACCTCCGGTGCCAGCTCGTGCAGCGGGCGCGGTTCATCCGAGATCTGCTTGATAGCCACTTCCACCACATCGTCTGCATCAAACGGCAGATGGCCGGAGAGCATCTCGTACATCATAACGCCCACCGAGTAGATATCGCTGGTGCAGTCGGTCTCATCGCCTTTGGCCTGTTCCGGGCTGATATAGTGCACACTGCCCATCGCCTTGCCTGCCAGCAGCGGATTATCCGCGCGGGAGATGCGGGCGATGCCAAAGTCCATCATGCGCAGCTGGCCGTTATCCAGCAGCATGATATTCTGGGGCTTGATATCCCGGTGCACAACACCGTTGGCATGGGCGTGTTCCAGCGCCTTGAGGATCTGGGAGATAAAGTGCACCGTTTCCCGGCTGGAGAGCTTGCCGCCGCGCTCGTTGAGGTACTCCCGCAGGGTCATGCCATCCACATATTCCATAACGATATACTGCAGATGGTCGTTGACCGAAACATCGTACACCTTGACGATGTTCGGGTGGTTGAGCAGCGAGATCGCCTTGGATTCGTTTTTAAAGCGGCGCACAAGGTCCGGGTCGTGCATATATTCCTGCCGCAGCACCTTGACAGCCACTACAGTACCGGCGGGTACGGGGCCGTTCTGCCCCCGCATGACCGCCTTATACACATTGGCCATGCCGCCGGAGCCGATCAGCTCCTGCACCTCATACAGGCCATCCAGTTTTTTGCCGATCAGGTTATCCATGGCGCACCTCCATCGGCTCTACGCCCAGCAGCAGCGCCGTGATGTTATCCGGGCCGCCGTTTTCGTTGGCAGTGCGGACCAGCAGATCCGGCAGCTCGTAAAAAGACACGCTGCACAGCAACTGTTCCAGCTGTTCCTTTGGCACGGCATTGGTCAGGCCGTCCGAGCACAGCAGCAGGATATCGCCCGCATGCAGTGCCACCGTGGTAAACTCCGGGTCCAGCCGGTAATCCACGCCCAGTGCCCGGGTGATGATATTTTTCTGCGGGTGATGCTCTGCCTGCTCCTGGGTGATGGTGCCGCAGTCCACAAGCTCCTGCACATAGGAGTGGTCGTGGGTCAGCTGCGCCAGTTTGCCATCCCTGTACAGATATGCGCGGGAATCGCCCGCATGGCTCAGATAAGCCCTGCCGCCGCGCACCAGCGCGCAGACAGCCGTAGTGCCCATGCCTGCCAGAGATTCCTCCCGCAGCGCTTTCTGGAACACATAGCGGTTTGCGCTGAGCAGCGTCCGTTTGAGAAAATTTTCTTCCTCCCCGGGGATGCACTGGCTGTACTGCTCCTGAAAGCAGCGCTCGACCACGTTGCACGCGCACTGCGAGGCTTCCCGTCCACCGCGCGCGCCGCCCATGCCATCGCATACCAGCGCCCAGGCAGCATCACCGGGCAGTTCCCCGGCACGATAATCGTCCTGATTGTCCTGCCGGACACGACCCACATCCGTTTTTCCTGCAAGTTTCATAGGTATCTCCCTCTGTTTATGCCTTGCCATTCATCTCGTCGCGGCGCAGCTGGCCGCAGGCGGCACTGATCTCGCTGCCAAGGCGGCGGCGCACCGTGGCATTTACGCCAAGGCTTTCGAGTTTCTGCTGGAAACGGCGTACATTGGCCGCATCCGTGGCCGAATACGGGCTGCCGTCCACCGGGTTGATGGGGATCAGGTTCACATGCGCGCCCATCCCGCGGATCAGATCTGCCAGCTGCTTTGCGCAGATATCGGAATCATTGACACCGCGCACCATGGAATATTCAAAGCTGACCCGGCGGCCGGTCGTTTCCTGATACCGGCGCACGGTCTGGATCAGCTGCTCCACCGGGTAAGCATCGTTGACCGGCATCATGCTGCTGCGGATCTGGTTGTTAGGTGCGTGCAGCGAGACCGATAAGGTGAGCTGCAGCTTTTTTTCAGCCAGCTGATCGATCTTGGGTACCAGGCCGCAGGTAGAAAGGCTGATGTTGCGCATCCCGATGTTGACGCCCTCAGGGGAGGTGATATTTTCCAGAAAGCGCATTACCTCGTCAAAATTATCCAGCGGCTCGCCGATGCCCATGAGCACGATATGCGAGATACGCTCCCCGATATCCTTTTGTGCGGTGTAGATCTCGGAGCAGATCTCGCCGGCTTCCAGATTGCGCACCCGCCCTGCCTGGGTAGAGGCGCAGAAGCGGCAGCCCATGCGGCAGCCCACCTGGGTGGATACGCACACGGTGTTGCCGTAGTGGTAGCGCATGACAACGGTCTCGATGCAGTTGCCGTCCGCCATGCGGAGCAGATACTTTACCGTGCCGTCCTTAGCTTCCTGCCGGCGCTCGATCTGCGGGGCGGCAATATAGAAAGTTTCTTCCAGCTTGGCCAGCAGGGTCTTGGGCTGGTCGGTCATGGCCGAAAACTCGGTCACCAGTTTCTGGTGCACCCAGTGGAAGATCTGCTTTGCCCGGAAACCCGGCTGCCCCAACGCTTTCAGCTCTGCAGTCAGCTCTGCCAGCGTAAGGGACGAAATACAGCGTTTTTGTTCCATTCCGTTCTCCTATGATAGGATACGGCCCGTGGGCCGTGATCATTGCGTTCCGTCTGCTTTTTGCAGCACACACAGGAAAAAGCCATCCATACCGGTGCGGGTGGGCACCGAAAGGCAGCCGTGCTCCCCTGCCGTCATTCCGGCAGGCAGCGGCACCGCCGGTGCACAGACCGAAAATTCCGGGTGGCGCTGCAAAAAAGCGGCGATCTGCTGCTGATTCTCTGCCGGGTCGATGGTACAGGTGGAGTAGACCAGCCGTCCCCCTGCCCGGAGCTGGGATGCAGCGGTATCCAGGATGGCAGCCTGGGTGGCAAGCAGCTCTGCCTGCCGGGCAGCTTCCAGCTTTTTATAGCGCAGATCCGGCTTTTTTGCCAGGATGCCCAGGCCGCTGCAGGGCACATCCGCAAGGATGCGGTCTGCCATGGGCAGCGCCGGGTTCAGCTTTGTGGCATCGTTGCACAGGGTGTGCACCCGGGCAAAGCCCATGCGGTCCACAGCGGTACGGATCAGCCCCACGCGGTTCTCTGCAGCATCGCAGCTGTACAGCTCACCCCTGCCCTGCATCTGCTCGGCCAGCAGGATGGTCTTGCCGCCGGGGGCCGCGCACAGATCCAGCACCGTTTCTCCGGGGGCAGCACCCACGCAGAGCGCTGCCAGCTGGCTGGCCTGCCCTTCCACATGGTAATACCCCTGCCGGAACAGTGCATTGTCCGCCGGGCTGCCCTCGAACCGTGCCAGCACACTGCCGGGCACGATGCCAGGCCGGGCTTCCGCCGCACCCTGCTGTGTAAGCAACGTGCACAGCTGCGCGGCACTGGCCTTGAGCGGATTGGCACGCAGGCTGGTCAGGCCGTCATCGGCTTTATAGGTCAGGATGCCAAGGGCCTCGTCCGGGTAGTTTTTGTGGAGAAACTCTGCCACATCCCGCCCGGCAGAGCCAAGCACCATGAGCCGCTGGATCTCATCCTGAAAAACAGCGGTATCCAGCTCGTAGCTGCAGGCTTTGCGCAGCACCGCGTTGACAAGGCCGGATGCACTGGATTTTTTAAAGGTGCGGGTCAGCTTGACAGCCTCGTTCACCGCAGCAGACACCGGCACCTGCATATAACGCGCCTGCGCCAGTGCAGCGCGCAGGATCTCCCGCACAGGAGCATCCAGCTTTGCAAGCCCCTTGGGCAAAAACTGCTCCAGGATATAGTCCAGCGTACCGCGATGCTCCAGCACCGTATAAAAGATAGCCGCTGCAAAGGCTTTATCCCGGCCCTCCAGCCGCTGGCGTTTGAGTTCTGCATCCAGCACCAGATTGGAAAAGCCATCCTGCTCCTGCCGTACCAGTGCGGCGATGGCCGCCGCACGCGGATTTGCGGCCATCAGAGGCAGTCCCCCGTTTTCAGGCGCAGACCTGCGGCAAAGGCGGTACCGTCCATGGGCTTTTTACCCTCCGGCACGACCTCCAGCAGCTGGATGGCACCCGTACCGCAGGCCACGGTCAGGGGCTTTGTGGCCAGCACGGTGCCGGGGGCTTCGCCGTTGGCAGCAGCGACCCGGCAGGCCAGGACCTTGAGCTTTTTGCCGCCCGACGTCACGAACCAGGCCCCGGGCCAGGGATTCATGCCGCGCACCCAGTTGTGGATATGGGCCGCAGATTCGGTCAGGCGGAACTCTGCCATCTCCTTGTTCAGCATGGGAGCAAGGGTAGCATTTTCGTGGTCCTGCGGCACTGCCGTCAGGGTACCGGCTGCGATCTGCGGCACAGTTTCGCACAGGGCCATGGCACCCACAGCGGTAACGCGGTCAAACAATTCGCCGCTGGTCTCCTCCGGGTCGATGGCGATCTTTTTGCAGCACAGCACCGCGCCGGTGTCCAGCCCTTCGTCCATCTGCATGATGGAAACGCCGGTCTCGGTATCACCGTTCAGCACAGACCACTGCACCGGGGCACTGCCGCGATACTTCGGCAGCAGCGAAACATGCAGGTTGATGCAGCCGTAGCGCGGCAGCTCCAGCACAGACTTTGGCAGGATGCAGCCATAGGCCACCACCACGATCAGTTCCGGTGCCAATGCGCGGATATTTTCGTCCTCGCTGCCGTCCCGCAGGGTGCGGGGCTGGAACACCGGGGTTCCGTGGGCCAGTGCTACCTCCTTGACCGGCGGTGCGGTGAGCACCTGCTTACGGCCCACAGGCTTATCGCGCCGGGTGTACACGGCACAGATGTCATGTCCGGCGGCATACAGAGCTTTGAGGCATTCGGCGGCGATATCCGGCGTGCCCATGAACAGAATGCGCATCAGTTGTTTCCTTTCGCTTCGCGGGCGGCTTTTTTGCCTTCCTCGGTATCTTCATAGAAATACTCGCTGGACTCCATGATGGTGATGCCGTCCAGATGGTCGTTCTCGTGCTGGATGCAGCGGCCCAGAAGACCATCGGCCTCCAGCTCAAACCATGCGCCGCTGCGGTCCTGGGCGCGCACCTTGACCGCCACAGGGCGGGTCACGGCACCGTTATGTCCCGGGAAGGACAGACAGCCCTCGTAGGCAGTTTCTTCTTCCTCGGAGACCGCCAGGATCTCAGGGTTGACGAAATCGATGAACTTATATTTGTAATCTGCGGGGATCTCTTCCGGTGCATCGGTGGTATCCCACACCACGAACAGGCGGCGCATCATGCCCACCTGCGGGCCGGCCAGACCCACGCCGTCTGCGGCGATCATAGTCTCGCGCATATCGTCCAGCAGGGTGGCCAGACGGTCATCAAAATTGGTCACAGGGCGGCAGACCTTGTTCAGGATCGGGTCGCCTTCTTTAACAATAGTACGGATAGCCATAAAGGTACCTCCAATTTTATCAGATATCACCGTCCGCGTGCAGATCTACCACGACCGATGCTTTGGACGGCAGTTTTTCCTGTTCATATAATGCCAGTGCCTCCCGCACGAGGTCGCGGAAGCGGCGGTCGTTGCGGCACTTGACGGTGAGTTTGTAGCGATAGGTATCGTTGATCTTTTCAATGCTGCCGGGCGTAGGGCCAAGGATGCGCAGGGGCAGATCCGGCTGCTTTGCGGCCTGCTGCCCTAAAAGTGCCGAGAAACGCGCCGCCGCACGGGCGACCTCGTTTTCCTTTGCTCCGGCAAATCCGATGACACACAGCCCGCAGAACGGCGGGTACAGGCCCAGTTTCCGGTAGGCGATCTCCTGCTCGTAGAAAGCATCGTAATCCTGCGCGGCTGCGAGGGTCAGCACCGGGTTGTCCGGGTCCGTAGTCTGGATGATGGCAAAGCCAGGTTCCCTTGCGCGGCCGCTGCGCCCCACCACCTGCGTGATCAGGCTGAATACGTTCTCGTATGCCCGGAAGCCCTGGGCGAACAGCAGCGAATCGATGCCCAGAACGCCCACAAGGGTAACATCCTCAAAATCCAGCCCTTTTGCCACCATCTGGGTGCCCACCATGATGTCATATTCATGGTTTGCAAACTTTGCAAGCAGCTTTTCGTGGGCGTCCTTGGCGGCTGTGGAGTCCTGGTCCATGCGCAGCACCCGCGCCTCCGGAAAGAGCTTTGCCAGCTCTTCTTCGGCTTTCTGAGTGCCAAAACCCCGATACTGCAGCTTACCGCCGCAGGCCGGGCAGAGCGTAGGCGGCGGCTCCTGCTGGGAGCCGCAGTAATGGCACAGCACCTTGTGCGCCGTTTTGTGGTACACCATGGGCACGCTGCATTTGGGGCACTTGAGCACCTCGCGGCAGTCCTCGCACTGGGCGACGGTCTGGTAGCCGCGGCGGTTCAGCAGCAGGATGGTCTGCTTTTCCGCTGCCAGGTTGCGGCGGATGGCATCTTCCAGCGCAAGGCTGATCTCCCGGGGGTTGCCGGAAGCCAGTTCGGCCCGCATATCCACGATCTGCACACTGGGCAGCGGGTTGCCGCCGTAGCGTTGGGTCAGGCGCACCAGCTGGGTGCGGCCATTCTGCGCCGCATAAAAACTCTCAGTGCTGGGGGTGGCACTGGCCAGCAGAAGCAGTGCGCCGTTTTCTGCAGCGCGCTGCCGTGCCACCTCGTGGGCGGCGTAGCGCGGCGCGGATTCCGACCGGTAGGTGTGCTCCTGCTCCTCATCGATGATGATAAGGCCGATATTTTCCAGCGGTGAAAAAACTGCGCTGCGGGTGCCTACCACGATATCCGCGCCGCCATCCTGGATCATCTGCCATTGCAGCAGACGCTCGGTGTGGTTGAGCGCAGAGTGCTGCACCGCCACACGGCGGCCGAACTGCCCTTTGAGCCGCAGGATCATCTGCGGGGTCAGGCTGATCTCCGGCACCAGGACTAGCGCCTTGCGGCCAAGCTCCAGACAGCGGGCAATGAGCTTTAGGAACACCAGCGTTTTGCCGCTGCCGGTAACGCCGTACAGCAGAGCCGAGTGGGGCGCTGCATCTTCCAGCCGGGGCAGCAGTGCATCGTAAGCGGCCTGCTGCTCCGTGGTAAGGGTGATGGGGTCACTGCGGAGCGGGATGGACGCGTACAGGTCGATGGATTTATTCACCTTGCTGCACTCCAGCACGCCCTTGGCGCACAGGTTATCCAGCACGGCACGGCTAATACCCTTATCTTCCAGTTCGTTCAGGGTGCGGGGGCCGCCGCCCAGCAGCGCCACTGCCGCCAGCTGTTTTGCCGTGGGCTTTGGCTTTTGCGGCAGCGCCCCCACCAGCCTGTAGGCGTTTTCGGTGTGGCGGGTAAGCTGCTTTTGCAGCACCGGGGTCACACCATCTGCCGCCACGGCGGGCTTATACTGGGCACCATACGGGATGACTGCCTTGACGGCCTCGTAATAGGTGCAAAAGGTGCGTTCCTTTAAAAAATGCACCAGCCGCAGCAGTTCCGGGGTCAGGCAGGCCGACGCCGGAGCTACATCGAACAGATACTTGAGCTTCGAGTTTTCCGGCTCCGCATCGCAGGCCAGCACCACACCCATGCGGGCGCGGCTGCCCTTGCCAAAAGGTACCAGCACCATACTGCCCAGGCGCACCGCATCCTGGTGCTCCGGCAGGACGGCATAGGTATACAGTTTATCAAAATGGAAGGTCGCATTGCTGACGGCAACGCCTACCGTCTTGGGCATTCGTCCAACTCCTTCAACCTGTGATTTTTTCAGCCCTGCAGCCCGGCACGCTGGCAGATGACCTGATACAATGCTGCAGCGCAGGTATCGATCTGATTATTGACCAGTTTTACGGTGAATTTATCCTGCTCGGCCAGTTCCTGCCGTGCCGTGGCCAGCCGCTCGCGGATGCTTTCCTCGGTCTCGGTGCCGCGGCCGCGCAGACGGCGCTCCAGCTCCTCCACAGAGGGGGGCAGCAGGAACACGGTGGTAGCGCCCGGGAACATCCGGCGGATATTGGCTGCGCCATGCACATCGATGACCAGCACCACCACCTTGCCGGCTTCCAGCCGCTTTTCCACCTCGGCTTTCAGGGTGCCGTAGTAGTTGCCGTTATAAAAATTATGTTCCACCACCTGGTCGTTTTCCAGCAACTGCTGGAACTGCTCCCGAGTGCGGTAGTAGTAATCCACGCCTTCCTGCTCGCCGGGACGCGGCGCGCGGGTGGTGGCCGAAACGGTCTTTTCGATCTCAGGGTGTGCTTCACGCAGGGTCTTGACCACGCTGTCCTTACCGGTACCGGCTGCGCCGGAAACTACAAACAGAAATTTATCATTCGCCATGGGATGTTTCTTCCTCCATTGTTGTCCTGCCCTCCTGCCCGGCGGCGCGGCTTGCCACGGTCTCGGGCTGCAGGGCGGAAAGCACTACGTGGTCGGAGTCCATGATGAGCACTGCCCGGGTGCTGCGGCCATAGGATGCATCGATCAGCATCCCGCGCTCCCGCGCTTCCTTCACCAGACGCTTGACCGGCGCGGAGTCCGGGCTGACGACTGCCACCACACGCCCTGCGCTGACCATATTGCCAAAGCCGATGTTGATGAGTTTCATAGACTCCTCCACAACATATTATTCCAGGTTCTGGATCTGCTCGCGGATCTTTTCGATCTCCGCCTTCATATCCACCACGATGCGGGTGATATCCAGATCCTGGCACTTGGAACCGATGGTGTTGGTCTCGCGGTTCAGCTCCTGCGTCAGGAAATCCAGCTTGCGGCCCACCGGCTCGTCCAGCTGCAGGATATCGCGGTACTGCGCAATATGGCTGCGCAGGCGGACAGTTTCCTCGTCCACAGCGGTCTTATCGCCAAAGATAGCAGCTTCGGTCAGCACTCGGGCATCATCGATATCCCGATCCTGCAGGATGACCTTGAGTTTCTCGTACAGGCGGTTGGTGTAGGCTTCCACACGGCCTGCGCTCAGAGCTTCCACTTTGCCAACGCATTCTTCCAGATAGCGCAGGCGGTTTTCCACATCGGCCTTCATCTTGGCGCCCTCAGCGGCGCGCATCTCCACAAAACGGTCCAGTGCCTGGGCGGTGACAGCTGAAACATCCTGCCACAGCTGCTCCTCGTCCACATCCGCGTGGCGGGTAGCCAGCACATCCGGGAAGCGGGTCAGCACAGCGGTGGAAATATCATTTTTGACCCCCAGCTGCTCGGAAAGCGTGCGCATGGCCTGCTGATAGCTGCGGGCAAGCTCCATGTTAACGGTGACAACGGTATCTGCCGCGTCCACGTTCTGCACGGTCATGCTCAGCTCCACCTTGCCGCGGGAGATCCGCTCGTTGAGCTGCTTTTTCAGGCGGCTGTCCAGATAGCTGCAGGTGCGCGGGATGCGGGAAGAATACTCGAAATAGCGGGAGTTCACGCTGCGCAGTTCCACAGTGATCTCTCGGCCATTACGCACGGCAGTTCCCCTGCCGAAACCGGTCATGCTCAAGATCATACTATCTCCTATTCTCTTGCGTGTGTATTCGGTTTTTTCTGTATAGGTATCCGTTTTGGGCACACACGCCCATGTTACGATACATATAGCACCATTTTACTATTCTTTTCTAAAAAATTCAAGGTGCAGGCAGGCCCCGCGCAAAATTCCTGAGCGCATTTTTTGCTGCCGGATTGCAGGCTGCTGCCAAAACAGCGTTGCTGCGCCGGATACTTTTTACGGGCAGAAAAGCAGCCCTGCCGCGCGCCGGAAGGGCCGCAGCAGGGCTGTTTTATCAGGTCGTTTTATAAACGCAGGTCACACTGCTTTGCAGCAGGTCGGCATTGAGCAATGTGCGCTCCACCCAGTGGATGTTATCTGCGATAGTATCCAGCGAGACCTCGTATTCCTTGGCGATGCTTTCCATGCTGCGGTACTCGCAGCGGTAGAGCAGGGTCAGGATCAGCTTATCCGTCATCGAGATCTTCGTAAACCGGGGCTTGCGCTTATGCTCCTGCTGGTATGCCTCGTGCAAAGCCTGCAGCATCCGCTCAAATTCTACCCGGGTGACCCCAAAGTTCTGCTGATAATCCTGCTCCTGAAATTCAGCAATGCGCTGATCCGGGATGCGTCGCATAATAGTTTCCTCCACATCGTCTGTTTTTATGGCGGCAGAGCCTTTTATCCATTATAAAAGGTGTTTTGCAGCAAGTCAATGCAGAAGCCGCAGTTTTTCGTCATCTGCAGAAAAGCCGCCCCCCTGCACAGGATGCAAAATGGGCCATTGCACAAAACGATGTACAATGGCCCATACTTATAGCAATTCAACTTTTTATAGCAGTTTGCGTTTTTAATGCACAAGCAACATCCGCAAACTGCATATCGCAAATATGCCGTTTTGATAGGCACTATTTTTGAAAATTGCGATAATGCGACGGCAACAGCGTTGAATTGCATATCGCAAATATGTTGTTTGAATGTTGCACTAATTTCTTGACTTGCGATAAAACGATGCAGCGCTGGTTTATCAGACAGGATGAGACTGGTTGGTGTAGTCTACATGGTCACCATCCACGCCCTGCTTTTTGGCGTTGCGCTTATCGAAGAACTTGGGTGCGACCTGCGGGAACATGGCGTAGGTCAGCACATCCTCTTCCTGGGTAGCCCACTTGGCGGCTTCTGCTTTCAGCTTGTCCATCTCGGGTGCCAGGGTATCGGCAAAGCGGCAGGTGATGGGCTGCTCGTCGCCCAGGATCTTCTTGGTGAACTCGGGCTTGATGGGAGCCGGGGTCTTGCCGTAATCGCCGTGGACCAGGCCCTTGAACTCCTTGGTGACCATCTTGTAGCGCTCGCCCATGATGACGTTGAACACAGCCTGGGTGCCAACGATCTGGCTAGTGGGGGTGACCAGCGGCGGATAACCTGCATCCTCACGGACGCGGGGGATCTCGGCCAGCACTTCATCCAGCTTGTCTTCCTTGCCGGCATCTTTCAGCTGCTTGAGCATGTTGGAGAACATGCCGCCCGGCACCTGATACAGCAGGGTGTTTGCATCTACACCCAGGCTCTTGGGGCTGATCTGACCGTTGGCGATGTACTTCTCGCGCAGCTTTGCAAAGTAAGCGCGCACGACATTCAGCT
>CAKTFD010000002.1 GCA_934553285.1 uncultured Faecalibacterium sp.
ATGGCAATATCCTGCAAGGTCATCTCCCGGGCCAGCACCACACGCTTTGCGCCCATCTTGTAGGCGGCGCGGGCAGCAGCCCAGTTGGTGATGCCGGTCTGGGTGGAAAGATGCACATCGATATCCGGAGCAAAGGTCTTGCAGGCATCCAGCACGCCCAGGTCTGCCACGATAAAGGCATCCACACCGGCCTGGGCGGCCTGCCGGATGGCGTCCGGCAGACGGTCGGCTTCCTCATTGGTGGGCAGGGTGTTCATGGTCAGGTAGACCTTGCGGCCGCGGGCATGGGCATAGATAACGCTTTCGGCCAGCTGTTCCGGGGTAAAATTGGCCGGAGCGGAGCGCATACCAAACTCCGGCAGGCCGCAGTAAACGGCATCTGCACCGTAGTTGATGGCATAACGCAGGCGTTCCGCATCGCCCGCCGGGGCGAGCAGTTCCGGGATCTGTAGCATGGTAAGTTCCTCTCTTATGTATCACAAGTTTTAAAACAGCAACAGCCCTCCCACTGCGGGAGAGCCGTTGCCAGGGTGGGCGGAAAAGGGGGTTCAGTTTTTCAGGCTTTTGTTCACCGCTGCGGCAGTTTTGCAGTTGGCATTATGCTCCGCCAGCGTGTGTGCATAGTAATAGTTGCCTTTCAGGTCGGTCACAAAGAAATACGCATCCTTTGCGTCCGCATCGGGCTGCGGCTCCAGCGCTGCCCGGATGGCGGCAATGCCGGGGTTTGAGATGGGGCCGGCCGGCAGGCCGATGCAGCTGTAGGTATCGTAGGCCGCAAGGATATTCTCCGGGATGTTATCCCAGCCTCCATAGTAGGGCGCGACCCAGTTCCAGAGGTAGTTGTTTTCCGCATCGTTCTGGATATGGCTGGAAGTATTGCTCTGCAGCCGGGGATAGGGCGAACCCTCTGCCAGCCGGTTGCGGAACACCTGCGCCACATTGGAGTCCTGGCTGTTGCCCGCTTCCTCCTGCACAAAGGAGGCAAGGGTGACCAGCTCTGGCAGAGTCATAGCCTGCTTTTTGAGGGCGGCATACATTTCGGCGGTGAACTGCGCATCGAACTGTGCGTAGAAGGTAGCCACATAGTTATGCACCGTGTCATCCTTCAAAAACTCGTAAGTTTCCGGGAAGAGATAGCCCTCGCACTTCATAAAGCGATCCGGAGCATCCTCGTCCTCCGGGAGGTACTGCCAAAAGGTATATTCGCTGAAATCGCCCTCGTTGGCTTCTTTCAAAAACGCCTCGGCCGTGCACAGCCCTGCGGCTTCCATCTTTTGGGCAATGGCAATGGCCGTGGTGCCCTCCGGGATGGTAACCCGCACTGTTTCGGCCTTGGCATACTGGGAAAGGGTGGCGATAATCGCATCGTAGGCGTTTGCACCGGTCTGCAGGGTAAAATCACCGTACTGCAGTTTACCGGCCATGCCTTTTTCCCCCACATACCAGCGGAACAGGTAGGCAGAGCGGATCACGCCCGCCTCCTTGAGCCGGCTTGCAATGGCGGCCACGCCGCTGCCCTGCGGGATGCTTACGGTCACCTCTGCACCGGGTGCCCCATTGCCGTAGATCTCATTGTAGGCAAAGCGCACTGCCGCGCCCACTGCCAGAAGGATCAGCAGCAGCACTACCAGCAGGATCTTGCCTGCGCCGCCTTTTTTGCGGGCTGCGTGTGAATCGTTGTGTGCCATACGCACCTTCCTTTTTTCAGTTTTCCAGCACAAGACGCAGGTAGCTTTCGCTCACATCAAAAGGCTCTGCATCAAAGCGGATCATCCCGTATTCCTGCCGGGTGCCCTCGCCCAGAAACAGCGGCTGGGCAGCGCCTACCGTGATGACCGCCTTTTCCACGATAACTTCCTTCTCGCGGGCAGCCTCCATCAGAATTTCGGCGGCACGGTCACTATCGGCCATCATCTCCACAAAATACAGGGTATCCTCCTTGCGGAAATAGATGCCATAGCCGTGCTCGTTGGACACGATGGTAGCACCCCGGGCATACAGATCCTGCAGTACCACCGCCATGCGCTCCGGGCTGAGCTGCACGGTATCCTTCCAAAAGCTATCCCGCAGCTCACACAGCTTTCTGGCCGTAACGCTGTCAAATTCCGCCTGGCTCCACAGGTTGCGGCTCACCTCGCGGGGCAGGCAGCGCAATGCAAACGCCTTGGCAAAGCCCTTGTCCTGCAGCAGTGCGGCCTGGGCCGCATCGGCAGGGACAGTCACGGTAAAGCCAACGCCGCGCAGCTTCTGCTGGGCGCACAGCGTATCCAGCAGGCCTGCCAGCAGCAGGCTGCCCTCGCCGCACAGGCACAGGTAGTTGCCCGCGCGCCCCTGCAGCGTGACCGGCACAGCCAGTGCCGCCGCCACGATAGTGTCGTTTTCTTCTGCCACATAAACATTCTGCAGCCCTGCAAGACGCTCAAGCACTGCTTTTGCAAATTCTTCGGTATCATGATGCTGGCTCTGCCACAAAGCCAGCACTGCCGCCTCATCGGACGGCTGCATCAGACGATACATCGTTCAGGATGCCCCCTCTTCTCGTATTTTATCATTCAGTCCAGCGTTTTCCGGGCAAGCTGCTGTACCTCTGCCTGGATCGCATCGATGCTGCGCATGGTGTCGCCGCTGGTGCAGTGCACGGTATCCCAGCCCAGATGCCGGGCGCAGAACTCGGCAGCGCTGCGGCTGCGGGCCAGATACGCGGTATCTTTTTCGTGCACATCTTTTTTGCTCTCATCGCCGTGATAACGCTGGGTCATCAGCCGCTGGCTGACGGCCGGATCCACCTGCAGGTAGATGACCCTGTCCGGTGCGGGCAGCCCCAGCAGGCGGAACTCGTAATCGAACAGCCAGTGCAGAAACTCCTCCCACTGTTCCGGCGGCAGCTTGGAGCACTGATGTACCGCGTTGGAGGTGGTGTACCGGTCGGCTACGATCACGCCGCCCTGCTGGTAAAAGCTGCCCCAGCTGGTTTTATAGCTGGCGTAGCGATCCACCGCATAAAAGCTGGAGGCCGCATAGGCGTTTACATCGTCCGGGTGCTGGCCGAACTGCCCTGCCAGATACATCCTGACCAGCGCACTGGAGTCGCTGGCATAATCCGGGAAGGTGATCTTCTGCACCGGCACCCCCTGTGCGGTCAGGTGCTCTGCCAGCAGCTTGGCCTGCGTAGCCTTGCCGCTGCCATCCAGCCCTTCCAGCACGATCAGTTTCCCCTTGCTCATACGGCGGCACCTTCTTTGATAGCAGCATATCTTGCACGCACCTCGGCGGTTTTGCCGCAGCACATCTTGCCCTCCGGGCAGGGGCCGGTCAGGCAGGCGGGGCCTGCCTTGGCAAAGATATGGGGTGCCACCGGGTACACCAGCGCAAACATCTTTTCCGCCAGCTCCCGGATCTCCCACTGGGCGCGGCTGCAGCAGCGCAGCTGGAAAAAGTTCAGCAGGCTGCGGGCGTTCATGGTGACCACCATCTTGGTCTCGCAGGCATTGGGCAGCACAAAGCGTGCATCCTCGTTGGCCTGCTTTGCGGCCTTGGCGCGGGCCTGCTTTTCCGGCATACCCTCCGCCATCAGGCGGGCGGTATGGCCTTCCTCCAGCTTGTGTGCAAGATCCAGGTAGCGCCTGGCGTCCTCTTCCATGCTGGCCAGGAACGCGGCCTTTGCCTCCGGGATGGCCTCGATCTCCGGGGGCGTCACATAGCGGAAATCGTCCAGCCGCACATAGCGCTGGCTCTGCACACTGAAAGACGCGATGCGGTGCCGGGTGATCTGGGCAAGCAGCGTACGGCTGACCCCCTCGATGCCAAAGGTAAAGCTGGCATGTTCGATGGGGCTGGCATGGCCCAGGTCACTGAGCATGGTCAGGAACTTCGCGGTCTTCTCTGCATCCAGTCCGTCCAGCAGGTCGGTGATATGGGCATCGGAGTAACAGAGCTTTGCGGCCGCCGCAACCACCTTTTCCGGTTCCGGGGTGTGGGCGATCAAACGAACAGTCATCATCAGATATCATTCCTCCGTAATTTTGGTCAGGGGCGCAAAATTGGCCATCGTTTTTTTGATGCCCACTTTTTCAAAGTTGATCTCCACGATCTGGTCCCCGGCAGCGGGTTTTACCTTGAGCACCGTGCCGCGGCCAAACACCTTGTGCTCTACGATATCGCCCGGCGCATAGTGTTTGGGTGCAGATGCCGCCGTTTTTGCTGTAAAGCAAGGCTGCTTTACATCTTTTTTTGCCGTATCTGCGTTTGAATATGCAGAACCAAAGCCGTTGCTTTTTATAGTCGGCTGGGTGGAGCTGTTGCCATAGTGGCTGCCAAAGCCGGAGGAAGCCGTACTTCTGCCGCCGTAAGACGCACCAAAGCCACGGCTCTCACCGGCGTTATATTCCCGGTTCAGGTAGCCGCTGCGGCTGCCCGAGCCATAACCGGTGCCATATCCGCCGCCGTAGCTGCTGCGGCTGTAACCGGACGGCCCGGAGTAACCGGATGCCCCGCCGGGCACGGTATCGCTGTAACTGCCGCCACAGCCGCCCATGCGGGAGCGCTGTTCCAGCACCGGGCTGCGGGTCCCCTCGATGTATTCCGGCTCGATCTCGCGCAGAAAGCGGCTTGGCTCATTGCGCTGGGTACGGCCGTACAGCATACGGGTGACACTGTTGGAGATGTACAGTTCTTTTTTTGCGCGGGTGATGCCCACGTAAGCCAGGCGGCGCTCCTCTTCCAGGTCTGCCTCGGAATACTTACTCATCTCGCTGGGGAAAACGCCTTCCTCCATGCCGATGAGGAACACATAGGGGAACTCCAGCCCCTTGGCGGAGTGGATGGTCATCAGCACTACCTGATCGCTGCTCTCGTTGTAGCTGTCGATATCGCTGATCAGGGCGATATCCTCCAGGTAGCCTTCCAGCGTGGCTTCCTCGCCGTGCTGGTCGCAGTAATTTTTGACATTGTTCACCAGCTGGCCCAGGTTCTGCAGCCGGTCGGCGGCATCCTCGTGCCCCTTGGCGGCATCCGCTTCCAGCATGGCCTTATAGCCGGTCAGCTCGATGACATCGGCGGCAAACGCGTCCAGTGTGCGGGTCTCGAGCGAATCCTGCAGGCGCTGGTAGATCTGCCAGAATTTGAGCAGCGGCATCACGGCGCGGGAGAGCTTGGCGTACTGGTCTGCATGGCTGATGATATCCAGCATACTGGTGCCCTGCTGGGCGGCCAGATCCGCAATAACATCCACCGTTGTGGCACCGATCTTGCGGGCAGGCTCGTTGATGATACGGCGCAGCCGCACATCGTCCCGGGGGTTGGCCACGATGGACATGTAGGAGTGGATATCCTTGACCTCCTTGCGGTCGTTGAAGCGCTGCCCGCCCACGATCTTGTGGGGGATGCCCGCACGGGTGAAATAGCTTTCGATGGGGGCAGACTGCGCGTTCATGCGGTAGAGGATGGCGTGGTCTGCCAGATGGCCGCCCGCTTTCAGGTGCTGGCCGATAACATCCGCGATATGGCTGGCCTCGTCCTGCTCATTTTCTGCAGTGTACACCTGCACCTTATCGCCCTCGCCGTTATCCGTCCACAGGGTCTTGCCCTTGCGCTCGGTGTTGTGCTGGATAACGCAGTTTGCCGCGTTGAGGATGTTGGAGGTGGAGCGGTAGTTCTGTTCCAGCCGGATGGTCTTTGTGCCGGGATAGAGTTTTTCAAAGTTAAGGATATTCTCGATGGTGGCACCGCGGAAGCGGTAGATGCTCTGGTCGTCATCGCCCACCACGCAGATGTTGCGCTCCGGGCCGGTAAGCAGGCTGACCAGGCGGAACTGCGCCACACTGGTATCCTGGTATTCGTCCACCAGCAGGTACCGGTACTTGTTCTGGTAAAATTCCCGCACATCCGGGTGCTCTGCAAGCAGCTGCACCGTCTGGTAGATCAGGTCATCAAAGTCGAAGGCACCGGCTTCCTTGAGCTTTTTCTCGTAGGCGGCATAGATGCGGGCGGTCATAGCCCCTTTAGTATCGCGGGCGGGGCTGGCAAGGGCCTGCTCCGGGCTGATAAGCTGATCCTTCCAGCGGCTCATCTGGTTGATGGCGGCCTTGATGGGCAAAAACTTATCATCGATGCTCAGCTCCTTATACACGGCTTTCATCACGCGCTGGGCATCGTCCGTATCGTAGATGGTAAAGCTGCGGGGATAGCCGATCTCCTCAGCCCAGCGGCGCAGGATGCGCACACAAGCCGAGTGGAAGGTAGAGGCGAACACCTCGTCCCCTTCCTCCCCGCCCAGCATCCGGCGCAGACGCTCTTTCAGCTCGCCTGCCGCTTTGTTGGTAAAGGTAATGGCCATCACGTTCCAGCTGCGCACCGCATTGCGGCGCAGCATCCCATCCAGCCAGCTGGGGGCATCGGTACCGGTCATGATCGCTGTGCGCAGGGCTTTTACGTCCTCTTCGGTCACCTCACGCGGCGTTTCCCGGGAGCCGTGGGCCGAGCCGAACCGGATAAGGTTTGCGATGCGGTTGACCAATACAGTGGTCTTGCCGCTGCCGGCACCGGCCAGGATGAGCAGCGGGCCATCCGTGGCAAACACAGCCTGCCGCTGCATATCGTTCAGGCGGCCGAATTGCTTTTCAATGTAAGTATCACGCAGGGTGCAAAATTCCTGCCGGAGAGATGCTGCCATGGTTTCACCTGTTTCCTTCGCTGTTATTCATACGGTATAGTATATCACATTTTGAAATGGTTGTACACCAAAACTACCGGGTATGAGCACTGCTTTTGCAGCCAGCCGGGCGGGCCGGGCGCCTGTTTTTTGCGCAAAAAGCGCCGGCTGTGTTATGCCCTCCAAAATAAAATCGTACTTTTTTGCAGATTCCAGTATAAATGCCGCTTTTCTAAATGTCAAATTATGCTATAATAGTAGAAAAGGGCCTGCGGCAGGCTACCGTATGCCCTATTTGTAAGAAGTTCGGGGCGGCGTACTGCCCGGAAACGGAGGAACCATCCATGAAAGATCCCGCACTGATATCATCCAGCCGCCTGGGCGGCGCTGTGATCAGTGACCGCATCATCGCAAGCCTGCTGGAAGAGCTGACCACCGGGCGCTATGCCCAGGCCGACCGTCTGCCTGCCGAGGTCGATCTTGCTACCGAACTGGGGGTGAGCCGCACTGTGATCCGCGATGCGCTGAGCGAGATGGAGCGCGATGGATATGTGGAGCGGGTGCGCGGCATCGGTACGGTGGTGAACCGTGCCGTGCTGGGGCTGCGCAGCCGCCTGGACCAGAAGCTGGAATACTATCCGCTGATCCGCAGCTTTGGCAGCTATCCCCATGCAGACGGCATTCAGGTGATGACCCTCCGTGCAGGCGAAGATATGGCCCGCACCCTGGGCATGGAGCCTGGCGATGAGGTGATCTGCATCAAAAAGCGCATTCTGGCCGATACCACTCCGGTGATCTATTCCATCGACTACCTGCCCCGCAGCCTGTTTGGCACCCGGGACTACACCCGCATCGACCTGACCGGGGATATCTTTGAGATCCTGGAGCAGGAGTGCCACCAGCAGATCTCTTCCAATGTAGCGCACCTGAAAGCCAGCTGCGGCGATGATGCCATCCGCGCGGCCATGCGCCTTGCCCCCGGCGAAGCGATGCTGCTGCTGGACGAAGTGTGTTTTAATCGTTTGTGCAGACCGGTGATGCGCTCGCTGAGTTATTACACAAACTTTTTTGATTTTTCCATTTTACGCAAACTGCTTTAAACGGAGGTATATTGCTCATGCGTCATCTGATCGACCCTTTGGATCTTACCCAGCAGGAGATCACGGAGCTGCTTGACCTGGCCGACCGCATCTGTGCCGACCCCGCCGCCTACCAGGAAACAGCCGCCCACAAAAAGCTCGCCACACTGTTCTACGAGCCTTCCACCCGCACCCGTCTTTCCTTTGAGGCGGCCATGCTGAACCTGGGCGGCCATGTACTGGGTTTTCCCAGCGAGAATGTTTCCAGCGCCACCAAGGGCGAGAGCGTAGCCGATACCATCCGCGTAGTGTCCTGCTATGCAGATATCGTTGCCATGCGCCACCCCAAGGAGGGTGCACCGCTGCGCGCCTCCCGCTATTCCCGCATCCCGGTGATCAACGCCGGTGACGGCGGCCACCAGCACCCCACCCAGACCCTGACCGACCTGATGACCATCCGCCGCCGCATGGGCAGGCTGGATGACCTGACCATCGGCCTGTGCGGCGACCTGAAATTTGGCCGCACCGTGCACTCCCTGCTCAAGACCATGGCACGCTGCAAGAACATCCGCTTTGTGCTCATCAGCCCGGAAGAGCTGCGGGTGCCGGATTATATCATCAACGATGTGCTGGAGGCCAACGGCATCCCCTACCGGGAGACCCGCAGCCTGGAAGAATCCATGCCGGAGCTGGACATCCTGTATATGACCCGTGTGCAGAAGGAGCGCTTCTTCAACGAGGAAGACTACATCCGCCTGAAAAACAGCTATGTGCTGACCCGGGATAAGATGGCGCTGGCCAAACCCACCATGGCGGTGCTGCATCCCCTGCCCCGCGTGAACGAGATCGCGCTGGATGTGGACGATGACCCCCGCGCCGCCTATTTTGAGCAGGTGCAGAACGGCGTGTATGTCCGCATGGCACTTATCATGACCCTGCTGGGCCTTGCAGACCCCAAAGCACCGAAGGAGGAAAACTGATATGCTGAATATTGACGAGATCCAGAATGGCATCGTGATCGATCACATCAAGGCCGGCACTGCCGTTGGCCTGATGGATCTGCTGGGCATTGCGGGCAACCGCACCGCCAGCGTGGCACTGATCCAGAACGCACGCAGCAAAAAAACGGCCAGCGGCCGCAAGGATATCATTAAGGTGGAGGGCGATGCCTCCTGGCTGAACCTGGATGTGCTGGCCTATCTGGACCCGAACATCAGCGTGACCATCATCGAAAACGGCAAGGCCGTGCGCAAGGAGCAGCCCAAGCCCCCCAAGCGCCTGGTAAACATCGTGCGGTGCAAGAACCCGCGCTGCATCTCCTCCATTGAGGAAGAGTGCGACCAGATCTTTGAGCTTAGCTCCAACGGCAAATACCGCTGCATCTACTGCGAGCAGGAGCTGCAGGTAAAGCCGGAATAAAAACGTAAAAGGACTGCCGTACATGGATCTTTCCTGTACGGCAGTCCTTTTTTGTGCAAAAGAAAACTGACGGGGCTTCCTGCCGCGCACAGTGCTCCGGCAGGGCTGCTCCGTTTCCATAAAGCAGCCAGACCGGAAATGCGACGCTTGGAATAACTTTATCAGCTGCAACCCCCAAATGGCCCGCTGCAAAAAGTCCCGTCAGAATACGGCTGTGCATAGACCCCGCACAGCCAAAAGCAAAGGTAGACAGGCTGCTTACACGCACCGCAGCCTATTTTTCCATCCAGCAACAAAGGTCGTTTACAGGAGGTGTTACCCCCCCCCCCACCGCAACGTGACACCGTACGCACGGAAGGCTTCCTTTACTGCCCATATTATACCATAACTGCACGCCTGCCGCGCACAAAATGTAATATTTTGCTGGTTTTGATGTCATGAAGCGTTGGTTGGCAGTGCGCAGGTAAAGCGGAACCAGTTATCCCGGCAGCTCATGGTGTACTCTGCGCCGTAGCGCAGCAGCACCTCCCGCACATTGGCCAGCCCCATGCCGTGGCCCGGCTCCTTGCGAGTGGTGTGCGGCAGCTGCCCGTCCGGCGGCAGCTCCACATCCCGCTGCACCCGGTTGCGCACCGAGAGCAGATACTCCTGCTCGCTTTTGCGGATGCGCACGTAGACCTCTGGCGGGTCTGCCCAGGCAGCCGCCCGGATGGCATTATCCAGCAGATTGGCCAGCACGGTCACCATCTCCACCCCGCGCAGCGGGAAATCCCGCAGGTCGCACAGGTCAAAATACACGCTCACGCCCTGGCGGGCGGCTTCCTCATACTTGCGGGTCAGGATGGAGTCCAGCAGCGGGTTGTGGGTATTCATGATGGTGGTGCTGGCCGCCACGGCCTTATCCACACCGGCGATATACGCCTGTGCACCGGCCACATCTCCCCGGTCCAGCAGGGTGCGCAGCGCGCTGATATGGTTCGTGAACTCGTGGGTCAGGCGGCGCTGTGCGGTGTAGGAATCCAGCAGGGCTTCTGCACGCTGCTGCTCCAGCTCTGCCCGGAAGCTCAGGTTGCGCCGCTGCATCACCTGGTCGTTGAACATGACCACGATGCACAGATGCACCATTACCGCAACGGTAAGCCCCACTATGATGATCAGCATGGTCCTGCTGGCCATCTCGCTGTTGTCCGTAAACACCAGCAGGATGTTGAGCGCTACGACCACGCCCGGAAAAAAGCTCATGGTCAGCGCCTGCAAAGGTTCCAGTACATTGTGCCTGCGCCATTTGCCCACAAAAAAGGCAACGCCGGCACCCACCACCAGATTGCTCACTGCCAGCATGATAAGGCAGCCCGTAGTCTGGATGACCTGCTGCAGCTCGCACCCCAGCATCCAGGAGGCGATGTAGCGCACGCTGTTTTCGGTAAGCAGGCACATGGTGCCGTTTATCAGGCAGGCAGTAAATTTCTGGCCCGGTGTGCCGCCAAGCAGCATGGATGTGACCGCCAGAAACACCAGGGTAAGTAGCACCGCCATCGGCGTAAAAAAGCCAAAATTACCGACCACAGAGAGGGTCATGGTCAGCGCTGTAATGCCAAAGCAACAGAGCAGCGGGTGCTTTATCCGCCCCCTGCCCAGGTAGGCATATTCCACCAGGATAAAGCTGAGCCATTGGGTCAGGCAGACCCAGTGGCCGTACACATACCAGTGCCATGATCCGTCATGCATCGCCGAACTGCCCCTTCCATTCCAGCCATGCGTTACGGATGGCCGCATAATACTGCCGGCTGACCCCCAGCTCCACCCCGCTGCACAGTTCTACTTTATAATTGCGGATGGAGCTAACATACCGCAGGTTTACCACATAACTGCGCCCCACCTGCAAAAAGCCGTTTTCGTACAGCATGGGCGGCAGATCCGCTATCTTGCCGTAAAACGAGCACATCGGCACATGGGGGATATCGCCGTAGACGTTGATCTGCCGCAGCGCACTTTCCAGATAATAGATCTGATCCAGCGGGATGGCGCTGACGGTGCGGTTGTGGCGTACTTCCAGCGTCTTTTCCGGGTCGGTCATCCCGGCCAGCACATCCTCCAGACAATTGGGCAGCTGGGCGGCAATATCCCGCTTGAGCAGGTAGCGGTAGGCGTTTACGGTATAGCCCTGGGGCGCAAACTCCAGATACGCCGAGATGTACACCAGCACGATATCCGGGGCGAGTTGCCGCAGCTGCCGCCCCAGCGCGATGCCATCGGTGGTTTTCAGGTCTACATCTAAAAAGGCCAGCTGGTAGTGCGCAAGCTCCGGTGTGGCCAGCAGCTGCTCACCGCTTGTGCAGACGGTGCTCTGCACCTGGATCTCCCGGGCGCGGAACCACCCGGTGACGTATTCGTCTACCTGTGCAGCAAAGGCCGCATCATCATCGCAGATGAGAATATGCATGGGGGTCTCCCTCCTTCTGAACGCAAAAAAGCATATAGCAGTGCGCCTGCCTTTGCTTTTTCCGGCAGCTGCACCGTATATGCTTTTATATTACACGGTTCCTGTGTTTCCGTCAATCCGCAGCGGCAAAACCGGCGCGGCACTTTTACGCCAGGAATTTATCATAAAGCCCGAATGCAAAGATGAACACCACGATGAGCGGCAGCACATAGGTCAGGTAGCCGCGCATCCAGTCGTGGACTTTCAGGCCCGCGCCGGTGTTGACCTCCTTTTTATAGTTGTCCCAGCCCCAGCCATAGCGGGTAACGCAGAACATCAGATACGCCAGGCTGCCCAGCGGCAGGAACAGGTTGCTGACCAGAAAATCCTCAAAGTCCAGCACAGCGCCGCCGAACGCCGCAAAACCATCCCATGCCCACAGGTTATAGCCCAGCACACAGGGCATGGACAGCGCGATGATAAGCACCAGATTGACCAGGCTGGACTTTTTACGGTCGCAGCCGGTCAGCTCCATGCCGCAGCAGATGATGTTTTCAAACACTGCCAGCACGGTGGATATGGCCGCAAATGCCATGAACAGGAAGAACAGACTGCCCCACAGCCGCCCCATGGCCATGTTGGCAAAGATATTGGGCAGAGTGATAAAGATCAGGCTGGGGCCGCTGGTCTGGTCCACATGGTAGGTAAAGCAGGCCGGGAAGATGATCAGGCCTGCCGTGATGGCAACAAAGGTATCCAGCACCACGATACGGACAGACTCGCCCAGCAGGGAGTGCTCCTTGCCGATGTAGCTGCCGAAAATGGACATGGAACCGATGCCAAGGCTCAGAGTAAAGAAGGCCTGATTCATGGCCGATACCAGCGTGTTGACCACGCCCACCTCCCGCATACGGGCAAAGTCCGGCACCAGGAAAAAGGCAAGCCCCTCTTTGGCCCCGGGCATGAACAGGCTGTTGACCGCCAGCACCACCATAATGATAAGCAGTGTGATCATCATGACCTTGGTCACCCGTTCCAGACCGCTCTGCAGGCCTTTGGCGCACACCAGGATGCCTGCCACCACCACGAACACCATCCAGAAGGTCATGGTGCCGGGGCTTGCCAGCATCTCGGTAAATTTGCCGGCCACCTGCTCGGCGGACAGCCCCGCCAGCTTACCGGCGGCGGTCATGTAGAAATAGTGCAGCATCCAGCCTGCCACGGTGGTATAGAACATCATCAGCAGGTAGCAGCCCGCAAGGGTCAGATAGCCGTGGATATGCCACTTCTGCCCCGGTTTTTCCAGCGCCTGATACGCCCGCACCGGGCTTTTGCGGGAGGCGCGCCCCACGGCAAACTCCATGGTCATGATGGGCAGACCCAGAATGACCAGAAAGATCAGATAAAACAACACAAAGGCACCGCCGCCGCCCTGCCCTGCAATATAGGGGAACTTCCACACGTTGCCGATGCCGATGGCACAGCCCGCAGAAAGCAGGATGAAGCCCAGACGGGACTTCAGAGTTTCACGTTCCATGATTCGTTAACTCCTTATTTCTGCTTCCGGGGTGCGTTTTTGCCCACGGGGCCGCGGGGGCGGCGCTCTGCCGCCTTGGACTGCTGGGCAGCCGAGCGGGTCTGGGCACGGCCCTTGACCGCTGCGGCGCGCAGGCCGTTCACCTCGGCCTTGGTCAGCTCGCGGTAGGTGCCGGGCTTGAGCATCCCCAGCTTGACCACGCCCTCTGCGTTGCGCTTCAGGCGCACCACTTCCAGGCCCACGGTCTCGCACATGCGGCGGATCTCGCGGTTTTTGCCCTCTTTCAGGGTCATCTCCATCACGGTGCGGCCCGGCTCATCGGTGACAACATTGATAGCGCAGGGCATGGTCTTGGTGCCATCGTCCAGCACAACACCGCTGCTCAATTTAAGGATGGTCGCCTCGTCGGCGCGGGGCTGCACGGTGACCCGGTACAGCTTGGAGATGCCGCCGGACGGATGGGTAACGGCCTGTGCAAAGGCACCGTCATTGGTCATCAGCAGCAGGCCCTCGCTGTCCTTATCCAGCCGTCCCACCGGGTACAGGCGGGCGGGGATATCGCTTACCAGCTCCATAACGGTCTTACGGCCCAGCTCATCGCTGGCGGTCGTCACATAGCCGCGGGGCTTGTACAGCGCCAGATAGTACAGCTGCTGGTTTTTCTGGATATAGATGCGCTCGTCATCCACATGCAGCACATCCCGGTTGGGGTCCATCTTGTCGCCCACCTTTACGGGGTGGCCGTTTACCTTGACACGCCCCTCGGCAATGATCTGCTCAGCGGCGCGGCGGGAGCACAGACCCTGCTCGGCCATGATCTTCTGAATACGTTCTTCTGCCATAATATTTTACTCCTTGTGCGCCTCCCGGCGCTCAAAACGCGCACCACTCCCCTGCTTACAGGGGGCGGATGCGCGGCTAATTAAAACTGCAGGCAGGTGCCTGCAGCTGCGGCTGATAAAAATTTTTACTCTGCCTTCGGCTCAGCGGCGGGTGTCTTATCGTCCTTTTTTACCATAGACGCGATCTTATCCACCAGTTCCGGCAGCATGGTCAGGGCGCGGTCAACGGTATTAGAGGTATCGGACAGCTGGATGGTGCGCACGCAGCCATCCTTGATGACCAGAAATGCCACCGGCTGGATGTTGACACCTGCGCCGGAACCGCCGCCGAACAGATCCTTGTTGGCAGCGTTCTTGCCGTTAAAATCGGTACCGCCGGAGGCAAAACCGAAGCTGACCTTGGAGACCGGCAGGATGGTGATGCCGTCCTCGGTGGTGATAGGCTTGCCGATGATGGTGTTGGAATCCACCATCTGGTGGATCTTTTCCATGGTAACGTTCATCAGACCCTGAATAGGATGCTCTGCCATAAAACAACTCTCCTTTATTCACCCGTGCAGGCAGTTACCTGCCGGAAAACATTCCGATATGGATTCAGTGTACCACACATCATAGGAAGATGTCCAATACTTTTTTGCGCCAGAACTCGTACAGCACCCGCACAGCGGCGATCACGATGCACAGCGCCCGGGCGCTGACCCGGAAGGACACTCGGTCCTGCACGGCAGGCTGTGCGCTGCCGAAGTCCGGCAGGATGCGCAGCTGGTCAAATTCCAGAAAAAAGAAGTGATCCAGCACGCCCAGGGTGGGATACAGCCACGCCTGCAGCCTGCCGTAATCCCGGGCAGCGGCAGCGGGGTCCTGGCCCCGCACACCCAGGCAGACCGAGATCTTTGTAAACCGGATGGCACCAAACACCGCCCGCAGCAGCGTACCGGCACCGCGCAGCAGGGTGCAGACCACATCCAGCGTGATCTTTGCCTTTTTGCGGGGCGGCGTTTCGGCTTTGGGCTTTGCGGGCCGGGCGGCTTTTTTTGCCGCCTTTTTGCGTTTGCATGCAGCGCGCCAGACGCAAAACCTTGCTTTCAGCTTTCCGGCGGGGCCTTTTGGTGCTTCCGGTGCAGCGGGCGGCTCCGGCTTTGGGTACTGGAACACCGGGAATGTGATGCCCAACGCCCCGGCTTTTACGGTCAGGGTGTCGTTTTCCCAGCAGACATCCGCGCAGAAGGGGCACAGCAGCAGCAACGCCGCCAGCACCAGCAGGATCAGCAGCAGGATGCCCACCGCTTTGAGCAGGAACAGCAGCACGGCTCCCAGCGCAGAAAAAACGATGCCCATGGGTCATCCCTCACTTTCGGTCGGTCGGTCTGCCGGTGCTTCGCTGTGCACCGGCGGCAGGTCTGCCAGGCTGGACAGGCCAAATACCCGCAAAAATGTATCGGTGGTGCGGAAGCTGACCGGGCGGCCCGGCAGATCCAGGCGGCCTGCCTCCTCGATCAGTCCCTTTTCCAGCAGGCCGGACACGCTGGACGATGAGTCCACCCCGCGCACCTGCTCGATAAAGGCGCGGGAAACCGGCTGGTTATAGGCGATCACGGTCAGTGTTTCCATAGCTGCAGGCCCCAGCGGCACGGCACGGCGGCTGTCCAGCACGCGGCGCACACAGTCCGCCCACTGGGTCTTGGTGGCTAGCTGCCACCGGGTGTTCAGGTGCAGCAGGCACAGACCGCTGTCCTCCCGCTGGTAGCGGGTGTGCAGCGCTTCCAGTGCCGCCTCCACGCTGGACTGCGGCAGCTGCACCGCCTGCGCCAGCTTGTCGGCACCTATCGGGTCGCCGCAGGCAAAAAGCATGGCCTCCACGGCGGCATGGATCTGTTTCTGGTTCATGGATTCTCCTTATTGTGTTCTGGGCGGGTGCGGCGCATGGTCAGCGCGCCCTGCGCATCCACCGCGATGCGCCCGCCGCGCACCAGCTCCAGCAATGCCAGAAAGGTGGCCACGTTGGTGCTGCGGCTCTGGCTGCGGGAAAACAGCTGTTCCATCCGCGCCACGGTGCCCCCCAGCATCCGGCGCAGGATAAACACCACCCGGCTGGTGACCGATACGATGGGTGCCGTGACCAGCGGCTCAAACTGCTGCTGGGTGGGCACGCGGCGGGCCTTGGTACGGCCTGCCAGCGCCTGCCAGTAATCGGCCAGGATCTGCGGGGCATGGTGCAGCGCGTAGGTATTATCCCACTCCATCTCCATGGGGCGGCGCACAAATACCGGGGCGGCCTCCCCTTTTGTACGCAGCAGTGCGGCCATCCGGCGGCACTGATCGTACTCGATGAGCTGGCCGGTAAGCTCCTGCTTCATGCGCTCGCCCTCTTCGCTGCGGGGCAGCAGCAGAAAACTTTTCATCTCCACCAGGTGCGCCGCCATCTCGATAAAAGCGCTGGCGGTCTCAGGATCCGGGTCGGCATCCGCCACCGTGCGGGTGTACTGGTCGATCAGTTCCAGGATAGGGATATCGTGCAGGTCCATCTTATGTTTGGACACCAGTGCCAGCAATAATTCCAGCGGGCCGTCAAAATCCTCCAGATGGAAGGTAAGTTCCTCTGCCACTCAGATCACCGCCCCAAGGCTGCTGGCGTAAACGGCATAGGCGAGCTTATCGATATACCCGGTGCCTGCCCCCAGCAGCGCCCATACCGCGTTGTTCAGGTAGTACAGCGGCGTATCCAGAAAACCGCCCCACACGGCTGCCAGCATCACGATCATAATATATCTTTCGTACCGCATCAGCCCAAAGTAGATGCGCTGCGGCAGCACCACCAGCAGAATGCGGCTGCCATCCAGCGGCGGCACCGGGATCAGGTTGAACACGGCAAGGCTCACATTCATGAGCACCAGATACCGCAAAAACATGGCAATGTAGATGGTTGCGGTATTAACCGGTGCCCAGTAGTACATCAGCTTCCACACCACCATGCCCAGGTAGGCCAGCACAAGGTTAGCCGCCGGGCCTGCCAGCGCGGTAAGCGCCATGCCCCACTTGGGGTTTTTGAAGTTGCGGGGGTTGGTAGACACGGGCTTTGCCCAGCCCACGCCCGCAAACACCATACATAAGGTGCCCAGCAGGTCAAAATGGGCAAAAGGATTCAGCGAAAGGCGGCCTTCCCGTTTGGCAGTCGGGTCGCCCAGCAGCCAGGCTGCCAGCGCATGGCCTGCCTCGTGGAACGGGATGGCGACCAGCGCCACCAGGGCGCGGATAATATAATAGGTTGCCTGTGCGGTCATGTAACTCTCCTGTCAAAACGATATTCTTTTTTTATAATACTATTTTTTTGCGCCATGTACAAGCCCCACCGCCTCTGGAAAGGAAAAAGCTGCAGGAATTTTAAAAAAAGGCTTGCTTTTTGGCTGCATCTCTGGTAAAATAGTCAAGCTGATTATTTTGATTCCATACTTCACTGTAGGAGGTGCAATTACCATGGCTAAGTGTGAATGCTGCGGCAAGGGTGTTACCTTTGGTATCAAGGTCTCTCACTCTCATCGCCGTTCCAACCGTACCTGGAAGCCGAATGTCCGTCGTGTCAAGGCGGTCGTGGAGGGCTCTCCCAAGTATGTCTACGCATGCTCCCGTTGCCTGCGCGCTGGCAAAGTTACCCGCGCTGTCTAATTTGGTGTATGTGGCCGGTCACTTTGTCGAGTGGCCGGCTTTTTTGTTTGCCGCAAGGAGAGGAACGCAATGTCTTTGCCTGTTGACCCTATCATGCTGCTGAGCGTGGTAAACCTGAAACTGCGGGATCAGTATAAAGATCTCGATGCGCTGTGCGAAGATCTGGAGGCCGACAAGGCCGGTCTGTGCGCAAAACTGCACGCCGTGGGCTACGATTACGACCCGCAGCGCAACCAGTTTGTCTGAAAACAGCTTCCAAATCCGGCACCGGTGCGCAACGACTGTGCCCGGGCCGGTGAATGATAAAATAAGGAGTGCTTGATTTATGATCCAGGGTACCTATTACAAAGAGTGGAGCACGGTTCTGGGCCGTGAGATGGAGTTCAAGGTCTATGGCCACGCCGGTATGCCGGTGCTGGCACTGCCCGCCCGCGGCGGCCGTTTTTATGATTGGGAGAATAACGGGATGCCCGATGCCATCGCCCAGCTGCTGCAGGAGGGCAAGGTGCAGCTTTTCTGCGCCGATGCCGTGGACGGCGAGGGCCTGCTGAACGATGCACTGCCTCAGCGCCGCCGTGCCGAGCTGCAGGAGAAGTATTTCGTCTACCTGACCGCTGAGCTGGCTCCGCGCATCCTGGCTTTGAACAACGCCGAAAAGGGCACCCAGATCTGGACTGCCGGTGTGGACCTGGGCGCTTACCACGCCGTCCAGTGCCGTCTGCGCCGCCCGGCACTGTTTGCCGGCGCCGTGGGTATGAGCGGCATCTACGACCTGACCCGCTTCTGGGGCAGTGAGACCGATGACATGGTGCTGCGCTGCTCTCCCCTGGCTTATCTGCAGGAGAACGGCATCGCCAACAAGCTGGTGCTTGCCAAGGCGGCGCAGAACAGCCTGCTCCTCTGCGCCGGGCAGGGCGCCTACGAGGGCGATGCACTGGACGATACCCAGGCATTGGCCGACCTGCTGAAAGACCAGGATATGCCCGCACATCTGGAAGTCTGGGGCGGCGATGTGTCCCACGACTGGTACTGGTGGGGCAAGATGTGGAGCCTGTTTGCACCGCGCATTCTGGAAGTAAAGTAAGTGTTTTCAACGAGGGAGAGCCTGCGGGGCCTCCCTCGTTTTTATGTGCAGCGTTCTTTATTTCCTACTTGAATTGTCGGATATTATGTGCTATACTGTTGTTGCAAGCAAGATATACCCCCTAGGGGTTTACGAAAGGAGTATGCACTGCATGGAACCCAACCAAAAACCCTGCTGTTGCTGCGAGGCGCAGCCCACAACAGCTGCCGCCGAGCCGGCTCTCCCCGCCTGCTGCCGCCATAAAGACCGCAGCCCGGCGGAATATAAAGCCCTGCTCAACCGGCTGAACCGCATTGAAGGCCAGGTGCGCGGCATCCGCGGGATGCTGGAAAAAGACGCCTACTGCGTGGATATCCTGGTACAGGTAGCCGCAGCCAATGCGGCGCTGAACAGTTTTTCCCGCGAGCTGCTGGCGCAGCATATCGGCAGCTGTGTGGCCGAGGACCTGCGCGCCGGCAGCAACGAAAAGCTGGACGAGCTGCTGCAGCTGCTGCCCCGGCTGATGCGATGAGCACAGAAGGAGTGCGAAAGATGGAACAATTCAATGTTACCGGCATGAGCTGCGCGGCCTGCTCTGCCCGGGTGGAAAAGGCCGTAAAACAGGTGCCGGGCGTGACCGGCTGCTCGGTAAGCCTGCTTACCAACTCCATGGGTGTGGAGGGTACCGCCACCGATGCCGCCATCATCCAGGCTGTACAGCAGGCCGGTTATGGTGCCAGCCCCAAAAATGCCGCAGCTGCCAGTACCAGTGCCGACCTGGATGCGCTGGCCGACCACGAGACCCCTAAGCTGAAACGGCGGCTTATCGCTTCGCTTGGCTTTTTGCTGGTGCTGATGTATTTTTCTATGGGGCACATGATGTGGGGCTGGCCCCTGCCCCGCTGGTTTGAGGGCAACCATATCGCCATGGGGCTGGTACAGCTGCTGCTGGCCGGCATCGTAATGGTCATCAACCAAAAATTTTTCATCAGCGGATTCAAAGGGCTTGTGCACCGCTCCCCCAACATGGACACTCTGGTGGCCATGGGTTCCATGGCCAGCTTTGTGTGGAGCACCTACGCCCTGTTTGCCATGACCGATGCCCAGCTGCACGGCGATGAGGCGCAGGTCATGCATTATATGATGGAGTTCTATTTTGAATCCGCCGCCATGATCCTGACCCTCATCACCGTGGGCAAGATGCTGGAAGCTCGCTCCAAGGGCAAGACCACCGATGCGCTCAAGAGCCTGATGAAACTTGCCCCCAAGACCGCCACCCTGCTGCGGGATGGTGCCGAGGTGACTGTGCCTATTGAGCAGGTGCAGAAAGAGGATATCTTTGTGGTGCGCCCGGGTGAGAATATCCCGGTGGACGGCATCGTGCTGGAGGGCAGCAGCGCTGTGAACGAGAGCGCCCTGACCGGCGAGAGCATCCCGGTGGACAAGGCAGCGGGCGATAAGGTAAGCGCCGCCACCACCAACCAGTCCGGCTTTTTGCAGTGCCGTGCCACCCGCGTGGGCGAGGACACCACCCTGGCACAGATCATCCGCATGGTCAGCGATGCCGCTGCCACCAAGGCACCTATTGCAAAGATCGCCGATACCGTATCCGGCTTTTTTGTGCCTGCCGTCATCAGCATCGCGGTGGTCACCACCATCGTCTGGCTGCTGCTGGGACGGGATGTGGGCTATGCGCTGGCGCGGGGCATCTCGGTGCTGGTCATCAGCTGCCCCTGCGCGCTGGGGCTGGCCACGCCGGTCGCCATTATGGTGGGCAACGGGCTGGGGGCCAAAAACGGTATCCTGTTCAAGACCGCTGCCGCGCTGGAAGAAGCAGGCCGCACCCAGATCGTGGCGCTGGACAAGACCGGTACCATCACCAGCGGCCAGCCGGAAGTTACGGACCTCTTCCCTGCTCCGGGTGTGAGCGAGACCGAGCTGCTTACCCTGGCTGCTGCGCTGGAATGTAAAAGCGAGCATCCGCTGGCACGGGCGGTACTGGCCTGCGCAGAGGAACAGCAGCTGGAGCCGCCCACTGTTGCCGATTTTACCGCGCTGCCGGGCAACGGGCTGCGCGCAGCGCTGGATGGCAAGGAGATCTTTGGCGGCAGTGCGGCTTTTATCGGCACCAAGGTTGCCATCCCTGCCGCTTTGCAGGCCCGCGCCGCCGCACTGGCCGCGCAGGGCAAGACCCCGCTGTTTTTCGGCGGTGCAGGCCGCCTGCTGGGTGTGATCGCCGTGGCAGATACCATCAAGGAGGACAGTCCCCGGGCCATCCGGGAACTGCAGAAGATGGGCATCCGGGTGGTGATGCTGACCGGCGACAACCAGCGCACTGCCAATGCTATCGGCCGACAGGCCGGGGTGGATGCCGTGATCGCCGGGGTCCTGCCGGACGGCAAGGAAGCCGTCATCCGTCAGCTGCAGCAGTACGGCAAGGTGACCATGGTGGGTGACGGCATCAACGATGCACCCGCCCTGACCCGTGCCGATACCGGCATTGCCATCGGCGCCGGCACCGATGTTGCCATCGATGCCGCCGATGTAGTGCTGATGAACTCCCGGCTTTCGGATGTGCCCGCCGCCATCCGCCTGAGCCGCGCCGCCCTGCGCAACATCCACGAAAACCTGTTCTGGGCATTCATTTATAATATCATCGGTATCCCGCTGGCTGCCGGTGTATTTATCCCCTTTGGCCTGACGCTGAACCCCATGTTCGGCGCAGCCGCCATGAGCCTTTCCAGCTTCTGCGTGGTGAGCAACGCTTTGCGGTTGAACCTGTTTGATCTGCACAGCGCAAAGCACGATCACCCGCCCAAAAATGCACCTGCCCTGCCCGCCGCTCTCACGCAGCCCGCAGCGGAGGAAAATACTACTCATAAGGAGGAACCCACTATGAAAAAGACCCTGAGCGTAGAAGGCATGATGTGCCCCCACTGCGAGGCCCGCGTCAAAAAAGCGCTGGAAGCCCTGCCGGAGGTCGCGGAAGCCGTTGTGAGCCACGAAGCCGGTACTGCCATCGTCACCCTGAACGCCGAGGTGGCGGACGATGTGCTGAAAAAGGCTGTGGAAGCGCAGGACTACACCGTTACTGCCATCCAGTAAAGCGCCAGACCCCGCAATAAAAAAGGCATCTGCAGGTTCGCTGCGCTTCTGGTATTTCCAGAAGCGAACGATGCAGATGCCTTTTGTGCGTTATCCTGTTGTCAGCTCAGATCTGAAAAACGCGCTGCGCCCCGTGTCCACAGCCAGCGGTGCAGCAGGCCGTCCAGCCCCAGCAGCACCGCCAGGCAGACAGCCTGTGCGGCCAGCGGCGGCACGGCGTGATCCAGCAGGCTCAGCGGCAGGAACAGCACCCCGCCCGCCAGCAGCCACCCGCCGAACAGTGCAAGGACGCTGGCTGCGCTCCGCTTGACCACCACAGCCTCGCTGACCCAATGGAGGTTGGGCAGGCACAGCCCCAGGGCAAGCCCCAGCTGCGCCGTAAGCCACACAAAGGCCGTCAGTACGGCAAGCACCGGTATCCCCTGCCCTGCCGGCAGCTGCAGGGCCGCCATGGCACATCCGGCACACAGCCACGCTCCCGGCAGGGTAAGCAGCAATTGCAGATCCAGTTTTGCCTGCAGGACCTGCTGCGGCGCGACCGGCAGGCTTTGCAGCAGCCAGAGGGTGCTGCCTTCCAGCGATACCGAGGGCGCGGTGATAAAGTTCATGCCCGCAATGGCGCATACCACCCCGCACACCAGCATGGGCAGGCTCTCCGGCGGGTAAACAGCAGTAAAGGTGCGCAGGTCAGCGGCTTTCCACAGCGCTGCCACCCCCAGCACCGGCAGCAGCAGGCTGCTCAGTGCACAGTTGAGCAGCCACATGGGGCAGGCCCCCAGATGCACCAGTTCCCGCTGCAGCAGCGCCCGGCGCAAGGACTGCTCTTTATGCATTTTTGCGCGATATTCCGTCTTTGCCGTGCCAGGTTCAAAGGTCAGCAGCCGCAGGTACGGCCCTGCCAGCACCCGGCCGCAGAGCAGCATACAGGCCACAGCCACAGCCCCCAGCAAAAGCAGTGCCGGGAACTTGCCCAGAGCCGCCAGCCCCAGCAGCCGCAGCGGTGCCGCAGCCCGGCCGGCTGCAGCGCCCGCCTGTACGGCATCCAGCGCAAGGGCATCCACAGCGTTGCCCGCCCAGCTGAACACCGCATAGTACCCCGCTAAAAACAGCAGCGTAGCCACCACCGTGACCAGGCTTTTGTGCCGGGCGCGGCGGTTGAGCAGCGCCACCGCCCAGCCCAGTAAAACGGCCAGCACCATGGAGATGCCTGCCAGCGCCACCGCCACCGGCAAAGCGGCCAGCAAGGCCCCGCCGGGGCGGGGTGCTGCCAGCGCATAGCAGGCCACCGATGGCACCCACGCCAGCAGCAGATAGACAAAGCCGGTCAGATACACTCCGCTGCACCGCACCGCAAAAATGGCGCCCGGCGGGATGGGCAGCGCCAGCAGCTGCTGGTTATCCTTACAGCGGAACAGATGCCCGTAGCTGGTAAAAGCGCTGGCCAGCACGCTGACCGTGAGCGCGGAAAGCTCCATCAGTACAAAATAGAGCCAGTCCAGCCCCTGCGGCACCAGCGCCAGCGCCAGTGGCAGCGCCATGGCTCCAAAACTGAGCATGACCAGCAGCATCAGTACCACAAACAGCACCCCGTAGCCGATGCTGCCTGCGCGGGAGCGCCGTTTGCCGGTCTTGCTGCTGCGCACAAAGGCCGCGCCCAGTTCCAGCAGCTGTTTTTTCAGCAATGCCCGGATCATAGCGCATCCCCCGTATCTTCCAGCTCCAAAAACACTTCTTCCAGCGTATCATCGCCGCGCACCTGCTCCATGGCGCCCGCCCGTACCAGCTGGCCCTTGCGCAGGATGGCCACCCGGTCGCAGAGTTTTTCGGCCACTTCCAGCACATGGGTAGAGAAAAATATCGCGCCGCCCTGGGCGCAGAACGCCTTCATCTGGGTCTTGAGCTGATGGGAGGCCAGCGGGTCCAGCCCCACGAACGGCTCGTCCATCAGGATAAGTTTTGGCTCGTGCAGCAGCGCCGCAATGATGGCCAGTTTCTGCTTCATGCCGTGGGAGTACGCCCCGATGGGCTGTGCAAGATCCTGCGTCAGCCCAAAGGCATCGCCATACTGCCGGATGCGCTGCGCACGCAGGGCGGCAGTTACCCCAAAGATATCCGCAATAAAGTTCAGGTACCGGATGCCGGTCATGTAATCGTACAGCTGGGGGTCATCCGGCAGGTAGGCCAGACGGCGCTTGCAGGCCAGCGGGTCTTCGCGCACCGAGATGCCGTCCACATAGATCTCGCCCGCATCGAACTGCTGGATGCCGCAGCAGCATTTTAAGGTGGTGGTCTTGCCCGCACCGTTATGCCCGATAAAGGCGCACAGTTCCCCCGGGCGGATCTGCAGGCAAAGATCCTGCACAGCGGGCCTGCCGCCGTAGGTTTTGGTCAGGTGTTCTATCTTGAGCATCGGGGTCGCCTCCTTATTTTTTAGGTCCTGCCCAGTATACACCTTCCGGCAGGGGGAAGGTCAAGCATTTCTCCGTTTTTTCTTGCCTTTTACAGGGGGCTGTGCTATACTTTTTGTCGAACTGAACAGAAAACAGCAGGTGCGTTCCGTCACTTTGCCCCACCGGGCGGCGGCAGGAACGTTAAAAGGGAAGCGGGTGCAAATCCCGCACGATCTCGTCACTGTGATAAGGGAGTCCACTGTCAGGGTGCTTTTGCACCGGTCACTGAGCCATCCGGCTTGGGAAGGCGGCAGCGGGCGTTGAGCTTTCAGCCAGGAAACCTGCCCGCTGTTGGTACCGGGGCTTTGCCGCCCCAGATCACGAGGAATTGGTTGTACCAAAAAAGCCTGTACTGTACGGGGCCTTTTTGCTTTGCCATCCTGCAAGCAGAAGGCCCCGTTTTTTGCAGGTTCTCTTTCCTGTACCCTTCTGTTCGGTGCCGTATTTTATCCATATCAGGAAAGGAAACAACAAGATGAAAAAGAGCAACATCCGCAAAACGGCGGCCGCACTGACCGCCCTGGCACTGTGCGCCGGTGTACTGACCGGCTGCGGCGGTGCCGCCTCCAGCACCGCTGCTTCCAGCGCAGCCAGCACGGCTGCCAGCAGCGCTGTTTCCGGTGCAGACGCTGACCAGCTGGCCGCACAGAACGTGGCCGACCTGATCGATGCCATCTACGTGCAGCAGCGCACCGATGACACCGATGCCCAGTGCGAAGCTGCCAAGGCCGCCTGGGATGCCCTGACCGATGCCCAGAAGGAGCTGGTGGAGGGCGAGAACGCTGACCCCGACTACTTTGGCCGCGATACCGGCGATGCCTCCAAGGATGACCCCCGCAATGCTGACGATATTGGCGAGAACGAGCTGCTGGTAGTGTCCTTCGGCACCTCCTTCAACGACAGCCGCGCTACCGACATCAAGGGCATCGAGGATGCCCTGCAGGAGGCCTACCCTGACTGGAGCGTGCGCCGCGCCTTTACCGCCCAGATCATCATCAACCATGTGCAGGCCCGCGATGGGGAGAAGATCGACAACATGCAGCAGGCACTGGACCGCGCTGTGGCCAACGGCGTGAAGAACCTGATCGTGCAGCCCACCCATCTGATGCACGGTGCAGAGTACGATGAGATGACCGAGATGCTGGAGCAGTACCGCGACAAGTTTGAGAGCGTTGCCGTGGCTGAGCCGCTGCTGGGCGAGGTGGGTGCTGATGCCACCGTCATCAACACGGATAAGGAAGCCGTGGCCAAGGCCGTTACCGCTTCCGCCGTAAAGGAAGCCGGTTACGAGAGCGCTGCTGCCGCCGCTGCAGATAAGACTGCTTTCGTCTTTATGGGCCATGGCACCAGCCACACCGCCAAGGTGAGCTACAGCCAGATGCAGACCACTATGCAGACCCTGGGCTACGACAACGTGTTCATCGGCACGGTGGAGGGCGAGCCTGAGGAGACCTCCTGCGAGGCTGTGATCGAGGCCGTAAAGGCCGCCGGTTACACCAAGGTAGTCCTGCGCCCGCTGATGGTGGTTGCAGGCGACCACGCCAACAACGATATGGCCGGCGAGGATGCCGACAGCTGGCTGAGCCAGTTTACCGCTGCAGGCTGCTTTGAAAAGCTGGATTGCCAGATCTCGGGTCTGGGCCGCATTGCGGATATCCAGCAGCTGTATATTGCACATACCAAGGCCGCTATGGATCTTCTGAACGGCTGATGAAGTCAGAAGCCCTCTCCGGCGCTGCCCAGCATACGGAGGGGGCTTTCTTTTATGGGCGCATTCCCCGCATGAGGAGAAAGTGCCCCCCTGTTCCGGGCTATAAAGCCCGGCAAAAAATCTAGGATACTGAGGTATTTATCTTATGCGTTGCAAACAGTTTATTTCCGTTTCTCTGGCCAGTGTGCTGCTGGCTGCTGCGCTGGCAGGCTGCGGTGCGGCTGCCCCGGCTTCTTCCGCTTCCGCTGCGGCCAGCGCTGAGGCTGCTTCTTCCGTGGCAGCTTCTGCTGCAGCCGAAGCCCCCCTGCCGGACGGGGTGTACACTGCGGATTTTGAGACCGACAGCAGCATGTTCCATACCAGCGAAGCCTGCAACGGCAAGGGCACCCTGACCGTGGAGAACGGCGTGATGACCTTCCATGTCAGTCTGGCCTCCAAAAAGATCGTGAACTTGTACCCCGGCCTTGCCGCCGATGCCGAGGCCGATAAGACCCACTGGCTCATCCCCACGGTGGATACCGTCACCTACGCTGACGGCACCACCGAGGAGGTGTACGGCTACGATATCCCCGTAGCGGCGCTGGACACCGACTTCCAGCTGGCACTGCTGGGCACCAAGGGCAAATGGTACGACCACACCGTCAGCGTGCGCAACGCAGAGCCTGAGACCGCGCAGGCCGCTGAGACCCCGGCAGACGGCAGCTACACCGCTGCCGTTGTGCTGGAAGGCGGCTCCGGCCGCGCCACCGTGGAAAGCCCCGCTGCCCTGACCGTAGCCGAGGGCAAGATGACCGCCACCATCGTATGGAGCAGCCCCAACTACGACTACATGGTGGTGGACGGCGAAAAGTATCTGCCCACCAACACCGAGGGCAATTCCACCTTTGAGATCCCCGTGGCTGCACTGGGCCGCCCGCTGGCTGTTACTGCCGACACCGTAGCCATGAGCAAACCCCATGAGATCGAATATACCCTGACCTTTACGCTGGAGTGATCCGCATGAAACTGACCCGCGCTCAATTTATCAAGGCCCTGCCCGCGGCTGCCATGCTGCTTGCCGGCTGCACAGCGGCACCTGCCGCACCGGCAGATACGGACGAGCTGGTGTTTGACCACGCCTACCCACTGGACTATGCCACCCAGTTTACCGCCGACTGCTATGCGGATGGCTCTACCCTGCTGACCATCCCGGATACGCAGGCAAAGTTCCTTGTCCGGCCGGAAGGGGCTGCTGCCCTGCGCACCGTGCCCGAGGGGGTCACGGTGCTGCAGCAGCCGGTGCAAAACATCTATCTGGTATCCACCTCAGCCATGGACCTGTTCCTCCATCTGGATGCGCTGGACAGCATCGCCCTTTCCGGCACCCGTGCCGAGGGCTGGTATCTGGACGAAGCAAAGCAGGCCATGCAGGCCGGGCGCATTGCCTACGCGGGCAAGTACAGCGCCCCGGACTACGAGCGCATTCTTACCGCCGGCTGCGGCCTTGCGGTGGAAAACACAATGATCTACCACACCCCGGAGGTCAAGGAGCAGCTAGAACGGTTCAGCATCCCGGTGCTGGTGGAGCGCTCCAGCTACGAGAGCAGCCCGCTTGCACGGATGGAGTGGATCAAGCTGTACGGCATCCTGCTGGGCAAAGAACGCCTTGCCGAGGAGGTATTTACCCGGCAGGCCCAGCGCATCACACCGCTGCTGGAACAGCCCTCCACCGGAAAGCGCTGCGCCTTTTTTTCCATCACCGCAAGCGGCCTTGCCAACGTGCGCAAGGGCGGAGATTATGTTGCGCAGATGATCGGGATGGCCGGGGGCGATTACGTTTTTGCCGACCTTACCGACAGCGGCAACAGCCTTTCTACAATGAACCTGCCGCTGGAAGATTTTTACGCTGGTACCAAAGATGCCGACGTACTCATCTATAACGGCACCATTGAAGGAGTCATCACCACCCGGGAGGAGCTTTTCGCCCGGTGTTCCCTGCTGGCAGAGTGCAAAGCCGTGCAGCGCGGCGATATCTGGTGCACCACCCCGAGCTTTTTCCAGCAGAGCATGGCGCTGGCCGATTTTATGCTGGACCTGCACGCCATTTTTGCCGGGCAGGCTGCCGACCCGGACACCCTGCATTTTTTGACAAAGATTACCTGAGGAGCCGCTTATGACCAGCCGCAAACGCCTTGTTTTTTCCTATTGCATCCTTGCTGTGCTGCTGGCGGTGCTGTTTGCCGCAAGCCTGTTCTGGGGCAGCGTTGCGCTGTCTCCCCGGGCGGTGTTTGCCGCCCTGACCGGCCATGGACAGGATACGCTGAGCGTGGGCATCATTACCCAGCTGCGCCTGCCCCGCGCGGTGATGGCCGTTCTGCTGGGCGCAGCGCTCTCGGCGGCAGGCTACCTGCTGCAGACCTTTTTTGCCAACCCCATCGCAGGCCCCTTTGTGATGGGCATTTCCAGCGGGGCAAAGCTGGCGGTGGCGCTGGTGATGGTGCTGTTTTTGAACTATGGGCTGCTGACCAGTTCTACCGTGCTCATTCTGGCAGCGTTTGCGGGTGCCCTGGCGGCCATGACCTTTGTGCTGGCCGCTGCCCGCCGGGTGCAGCGGATGAGTATCCTGGTCATCTGCGGTGTGATGATCGGCTACATCTGCTCTGCCATTACTGAGTTCGTGGTGGCGTTTGCGCAGGACAGCAGCATCGTAAACCTGCACAACTGGTCGCAGGGCAGTTTTTCCGGCATGACCTGGGGCAATGTGCGCACGGCGGCGCTGGTGGTGCTGCCTGCGCTGGCAGCGGCGTTCTGTCTTGCCAAACCCATGGCCGCTTATCAGATGGGCGAAGCCTATGCCCGGAGCGTGGGCGTGGATGTGCGGCGGTTCTCCCGCCTGCTGGTACTGCTTTCCAGCCTGCTGGCCGCCTGCGTCACCGCCTTTGCCGGGCCTATCTCCTTTGTGGGCATCGCGGTGCCGCATCTGGTCAAGCAGCTGCTGGGCAGCGCCCGCCCCCTGTATGTACTGCCCGGCTGCTGCCTGGGCGGGGCGGCGTTCTGCCTGCTGTGCGATCTGATCGCCCGCAGCCTGTTTGCCCCCATGGAGCTTTCCATCAGTGCGGTCACCGCCGTGTTTGGCGCTCCGGTGGTCATTGGGCTGCTGCTGCGCCGCAACCGGGAGGATGTGCGATGAATCTATCTGTCAAGACCCGGGATCTTGCCATCGGTTATGGCAAAACTGCCCTTGCGCGGGATATCGCGCTGGAGGCTGCAAAGGGGCAGGTGCTGGCGCTGATCGGCCCAAACGGTGCAGGCAAATCCACCCTGCTCAAAACGCTGGCCGGGCAGCTGGCCCCCTTAGGCGGCGCGGTACTGCTGGACGGGCAGACGCTGGCCGACATCCCGGGCATTGCCCGGGCGCAGAAACTGGCGCTGATGCTGCCCCACAGCCGCCGCACCGAGCTGACCACCTGTTTTGAGTTTGCGGCAGCGGGGCGCATCCCCTACACCGGACGGCTGGGCATCCTTTCTGCCGAAGACAAAAAGCAGGTGCAGAGCGCGCTGGAACTGGTGGGCGCGGCACATCTGGCTGACCGGGACTTCAACTGCGTCAGCGATGGGCAGCGGCAGCGCATCCTTTTAGCGCGGGCGGTGTGCCAGCAGCCACAGGTGCTTTTACTGGACGAACCCACCTCTTTTCTGGATATCAGGGGCAAGATCGAGCTGCTGACCATCCTGCAAAAGCTGGCACACCAGCAGCAGCTTGCCGTTATCGTTACCCTGCACGAGCTGGACATGGCGCAGAAGATCGCAGACGCAGTGGTCTGCGTTTCACCGCACAGCGTTTCTGCCCCCATGCCCCCGGCGCAGGCCTTTGCCCGGGAAAATATCATGGCGCTCTACGGCTTGACCGCGGAACAGTACAGCGCTGTTTTTGACCCGCCGAAGCCGGAAAAGCCCCGATTTGAGCACTATGTGCGCAGCGGGCAGAAGCTGCTGCGCTGCGGCTATACCACCGGCACCTGTGCGGCGCTGGCCGCTGCCGGGGCTGCCCGGCTGCTGCTGACCGGCACCGCGCCGGAAACGGTCGCCCTGCGCACCCCAAAAGGCATCGTGGTGGAGGTAGCTCCCCTGTTCTGCCGCAAGGCTGCTGCCGGGGCAGAATGCGCCATTGAAAAGGACGGCGGCGATGATGTGGATGTGACTACCGGCCTGCCGGTGACCGCCACGGTAGCACTGCTGCCCGGCACCGCTGCGGTGCACATTTCCGGCGGCGCGGGGGTGGGCCGGGTAACAAAGCCCGGGCTGGACCAGCCGGTTGGGCAGGCTGCCATCAATCATGTACCAAGGCAGATGATCACCGAGGCACTGCAACGGGAAGCGGAAGCAGCCTGTTACCCCGGCGGCTTTGCCGTGACCATCTCCATCCCCGGAGGTGAGGCAGTTGCCCGGCGCACCTTCAACCCCCATATCGGGGTGGAGGGCGGGCTTTCGGTGCTGGGCACCAGCGGCATCGTGGAGCCCATGAGCCAGCAGGCCATCCTGGACACCATCCAGCTGGAGATGGATCAGGCGGCGCTGCGGGCAAAAGAGCACCGGCGGCTGATCCTTGCCCCGGGCAACTACGGGCTGGATTATCTGCACGAGAGCTATCCGCAGTTTGCCGCCATCCCGGTGGTAAAGACCTCGAACTTTATCGGAGATACACTGGATATGGCAGCCACTGCGCACTTTGCGCAGGTGCTGCTGGTAGGGCATGTGGGCAAGCTGTGCAAGCTGGCGGGCGGCATCATGAACACCCACTCCCACACGGCGGACTGCCGCACGGAGCTGTTCTGCACCCACGCCGCACTGTGCGGTGCCGGGCAGGCAGTGTGCACTGCGCTGTACAACGCCGCCACCACGGATGCCTGCCTGGAGATCCTGGACGCTGCCGGGCTGCGGGAAGCGGTGCTGCAAAGCCTACTTGCCGCCATCCAGCTGCATCTTGACCGCCGGGCGGGCGGGGCGTTCCGGGTGGGTGCGGTGCTGTTCTCCAACCAGCACGGCCCCCTGGGACAGACCGAAACTGCCGCCCGCCTGCTGAACGAATGGAAGGAGTAGACCTATGGTACATTTTGTGGGAGCCGGGCCGGGCGCGCCGGATCTTATCACCCGGCGGGGCGCAGCATTTTTACAGGCCGCTGACTGCATCATTTATGCGGGCAGTCTGGTAAACCCGGCACTGCTGGGGCTGGCAAAGCCGGGCTGTGCCATCTACAACAGCGCCGAGATGACGCTGGAACAGGTGCTGGAGGTCCTGCGCCGGATGGAAGCCGCAGGCAAGACCACGGTGCGGCTGCACACCGGTGACCCCTGCCTGTACGGCGCGATCCGGGAGCAGATGGATGCACTGGATGCCGATGGCATTGCTTACGATGATACCCCCGGTGTTTCCAGCTTCTGCGGTGCCGCAGCAGCGCTGAACGCCGAGTACACCCTGCCCACGGTCAGCCAGACGGTCATCATCACCCGCATGGAGGGGCGCACCCCCGTGCCGGAGCGGGAAGCGCTGGCAAGCCTTGCCGCCCACGGTGCTACCATGGTGATCTTTTTGTCCATCGGACTGATCGACCAGGTGCAGGCCGCACTGCTGCAGGGCGCTTATACGCAGGATACGCCTGCTGCCGTGGTCTATAAAGCCAGCTGGCCGGAGCAAAAGATCGTGCGGTGCACCGTTGGTTCTCTGGCGCAGAGCACCCATAACGCCGGTATTACAAAGACCGCACTCATCGTAGTGGGGGATTTTCTCGGTACGCAGTACGAGCGCAGCAAGCTGTACGACCCCGCGTTTACCACTGCCTTCCGCAAAGGAGCGCCGGTATGACCCGCGCCTACCTTGCCTTTACCGAGAGCGGCCTTGCGCTGGCAGAACGGCTGGCTGCTGCCCTGCCCGGCAGTGTGACCCGGTGCGGGCAGAGCGGGGTTTCCCTCGCGGTGTGGACCGGGGCGCAATTTGTACAGTCGGATGCGCTGATATTTGTGGGCGCGGCAGGCATTGCAGTGCGTGCCATCGCGCCCCACTGCAGGAGCAAGACCGCCGACCCGGCTGTGGTGGTGGTGGACGAATGCGGGCGGTTTGCTGTACCCATATTGTCCGGGCATCTGGGCGGTGCCAACGACCTGGCGCGGGCGCTGGCCGCTGTGTGCGGAGCGGTGCCGGTGATCACCACCGCTACCGACCTCCATGGCGTATTTGCCGTGGATACCTGGGCAAAGCAGCAAAACTGCATGGTGCTGGAGCCAGAGCGTATCAAGCAGGTCAGCGGCAGATTACTAGCCGGACAACCGGTGTTCTACCAGACTGCGTTTGCGGTAAAAGGCCCTGTGCCCGCCGGGCTTTGCCCCACAGATGCACCGGACGCGGCCGACTTTGCGCTGACCGTTTGCCCCACCGGGCAGGCGCTGCACCTTGTACCCCGCATCGGGGTGCTGGGCATCGGCTGCAAGCGGGGCACCGGGGCCGATGTGCTGGAGACCGCATTTGCGGCCTTCTGCGCCCGGCACGGCCTTGCCCCGCAGGCAGTGATCGCTGCTGCAAGCATCGACCTGAAACAAAACGAGCCGGGATTAGTGGATTTTTGCCAGAATCACGGGTGGCCGGTGCGGTTTTACTCTGCCGGGCAGCTGCGCGCCGCCCCCGGGCAGTTTACCCCCTCCCCTTTTGTGCAGAGCGTGACAGGGGTGGATAACGTATGCGAGCGGGCAGCCGTACTGGACGCAGGCGGCCGCCTGCTCTACCCGAAATTTGCCTGTACCGGCGTAACGTTTGCGCTGGCCTGCAGGCCCTTTGCCCCGGATTGGAGGTGGCAGGATGTTTGACCCGATGGAATTTGATATCGACCGGCCTCAAAAGGTGGTCTATGTTGTAGGGCTTGGCCCCGGCGACCCGTACTATATGACCCAGCAGGCCAGCAGCATACTGGAAAGCGTGGACGCCATCTGCGGGTACAAGGTCTATCTGGACCTGATCCGCGATGTGTTCCCCTGCGAGGAATACTACGCCACCGGCATGACCCAGGAGATCGACCGCTGCCGCTGGGCCATGGAAAAGGCGGCTGCCGGCAACCGTGTGGCGCTGGTCTGCTCCGGCGATGCAGGGGTATACGGGATGGCCAGCCCGCTGCTGGAGCTGGCTCCGGATTATCCGGATGTTGCAGTGGAGATCGTGCCCGGGCTGACCGCCGCGCTCAGCGGCGGGGCGGTGCTGGGTGCCCCGCTGGCGCACGATTTCTGCGTGATCTCCCTCTCTGACCGGCTGACCCCCTGGAAGGTCATCGAAAAACGGCTGGCCTGCGCTGCCATGGGAGATTTCTGCCTTGCGCTGTATAACCCCGCCTCCAAAGGCAGGCCGGACTATCTGGCAAAGGCGGTGCGCATCCTGCTGGCAAACGGCAAGGCTGCAGATACGGTATGCGGCCTTGTGCGCAACATTGGCCGGGAGGGACAGACCGCCCGCATCCTGCCTCTTGCCCAGCTGGAAACGGCGGCGGTGGACATGTTTACCACCGTATATATCGGCAATGCCGCAACAAAACAGCTGGGCGGTAAAATGGTCACCCCACGGGGGTACCGCCGATGAAGGCCGTGGTTTTCAGCGGCACCACCGAAGGGCGGGTGTTCTCCCGGCAGCTGGCCGCACTGGGCGCAGAAGTGCTGGTCAGCGTAGCCACCCCACTGGGCGCAGAGGAGCAGGGCGAAACTGCAGGCGTTACGGTACACTGCGGACGGCTGACGCCTGCGGAGATGGCTGTGCTGCTGCAGGGCGCTGCCCTGTGCGTGGATGCCACCCACCCCTATGCTGTGGATGCCACCAGAAATATCCGGGCAGCCTGCCGCGCAGCCGGGGTAGAGTACCACCGCCTGCTGCGGGCAGAAAGCCCGCTGCCCGCCGGGAGCATGGTATTTGCCTCGGCGGCACATGCTGCCGGGTTTCTGGCTGGATGCAGCGGCAACGTGCTGCTGGCCACCGGTGCCAAGGAGCTGGCGGCCTTTGCCGCTCTGGCTCCGGAGCGGCTGTTCCCCCGGGTATTGCCCACGCAGGAGGGCATTGCCGCCTGCGAGGCCGCTGCTATCCCGCATAAAAATATCATCGCCATGCAGGGGCCGTTCTCCTACGCGCTGAACCGCGCCCTGCTGGAACAGTTTTCCATCCGGTTCCTCGTTACCAAGGATGGCGGTGCCGTGGGCGGCTTTGCGGAAAAAGCGCAGGCCGCGCAGGATGCCGGTGCACAGCTGATCGTGGTGCGCCGCCCGGCAGAAAGCGGACAGACCGCCGCACAGATCCTGACACGTTGTAAGGAGGTTCTGGCATGATCTCTCTGATCGGAATGGGTTCGGGCTGCCCGGGCTGCCTGACCGCACAAGGGATGGAAGCGCTGCAGAGCGCCGGACTGATCTTAGGGGCAAAGCGCCTGCTGGAGCATCTGCCGGACGGCTGCACCGCAAACCGCAAGGCCCTGTATAAGCCGGAGGATATCCTGGCCTGCCTGGCTGCACAGCCGGAGGCCGATGCCGCCATTTTGTACAGCGGCGACACCGGGTTTTATTCCGGTGCGGCAAAGCTGCTGCCTATGCTGCGGGCCATGGGCTGCGCTGCCCGGGTGCTGCCCGGGCTTTCCAGCGTACAGCTGCTGGCCGCTGCCGTGGGGCGCAGCTGGCAGGACTGGAAACTGGTATCCGCCCATGGCCGCAGCTGCGACCCGGTGGCGGAATGCATGGCGCATTCGCCGGTGTTTTTCCTCACCGGCGGGGAGGATACCCCCGCTACCCTGTGCCAGAAGCTGACCGCCGCCGGGCTGGGGGATGCCCATGCCCTGGTAGGCGAAGAATTGGGCACCCCGGCGCAAGCCATCCGTTTTGGCTCTGCGCGGGAGCTGGCCGGGCAGACCTTTGCACCCCTGAGTGTGCTTTTGGTCGAGCGGGCAGCGCTGCCGCGCCGCCGCACCCCCGGCCTGCCGGACGATGCCTTTATCCGTGGTGCTGTACCCATGACAAAACAGGAGGTGCGCGCCGCTGCGCTGGCAAAGCTGGCCGTGACTCCCACCGATATCCTGTGGGATGTGGGGGCAGGCACCGGCAGCGTGAGTGTGGAGCTGGCACTGGCCGCCCACGCCGGGCAGGTGTATGCCGTGGAGTGTGACCCGGAGGCCTGTGGGCTTATCCGCAAAAACCGGGAGAGATTTGCAGCGTATAATCTGTCCCTCATCGAGGGCAGAGCGCCCGCAGCGCTGGAAGCGCTGCCCGCCCCGGATGCCGTGTTCATCGGCGGCACAAAGGGCGGCATGGAGGCGGTGGTGGATGCCGTTTACCGCAAAAATCCAAAAGCGCGGGTGTGCATTGCCGCCATTGCGCTGGAGACCCTCAGTGCCGCCGTGGCGGCGCTGACCGCCCACGGCCTTTCTGCCGAGGTGAGCCAGCTTGCCGTAAGCCGCACAAAGCCGGCTGGCCGGCTGCACCTGCTGCTGGCAAACAACCCGGTCTTTCTCATCACGGGGGAACAGCCATGATGCAATTTCTCATCGCCGCGCCCTGTTCCGGCAGCGGCAAGACCACCGTTACCTGTGCAGTGCTGACGGCGCTGCAGCGGCGCGGGGCCGACCCCTGCGCTTTTAAATGCGGGCCGGACTACATCGACCCCATGTTCCATCGCGGGGTGCTGGGGGTGGAAAGCCACAACCTGGACCTGTACCTCTCTGCCCCGGATACGGTGCGCCAGCTCTACGCCCGGTATGCTGCCGGGCACGGTGCCGCCGTGTGTGAAGGTGCCATGGGCTTTTACGATGGGCAGGGGCTGACCCCCCGCGCCAGTGCCTGGGCGCTGGCCGACACGCTGGAGCTGCCGGTGCTGCTGGTGGTGCAGCCAAAAGGGGCCAGCGTCACGCTGGCTGCTGCGCTGCGGGGGCTTGTACAGTTCCGCACACCCAGCCATATCGTCGGCATCCTGCTCAATGATTGCTCCGCGCGGCTGTACACCATGCTGCGCCCCCTGCTGGAAGCGGAGACCGGCCTGCCGGTGGTGGGGTATCTGCCCCATCTGCCGGGCTGTGCCATCGAGAGCCGCCACCTTGGCCTGAAAACAGCCGGAGAGATCGCAGACCTGCAGCAGAAGCTCGGGCAGCTGGCCGATGCCCTTGTGCTGGACTGGGCGCAGCTGGCAGCCCTGACCGACTGCCCCGCCCCGGCCGCAGAGCCGCTTTTCCCGGCCTCCTGCTCCCCTGCCGTCCGCATTGCCGTGGCGCAGGACGAAGCCTTCTGCTTTGCCTATGCAGAAACGCTGGATGCCCTGCGCGCCGCCGGGGCGGAGCTGGTATTTTTCAGCCCCCTGCGGGATACTGCACTGCCGGAGGATATCGGCGGGCTGTACCTGCCCGGCGGCTACCCGGAGCTGTACGCCCGGCAGCTGAGCGAGAACTGCGCCCTGCGTGCTGCCATCCGGGATGCCGTGCAGTCAGGGCTGCCCACCGCAGCCGAGTGCGGCGGCTTTTTGTATCTGGGCCAGCAGCTGGAAGCCGCTGACGGCGCGGTTTTGCCCATGACAGGCATTTTGCCGGGCAGTGGACACAACGCCGGGCGGCTGGTGCGCTTTGGCTACGCCGAAATGACCGCCCGGTGCAGCAGTATGCTGTTCCGGGCCGGGGAAACGCTGCCCGTCCATGAATTTCACCACTGGGATTCCACCTGCAATGGTACAGGCTTTTCTGTGCGCAAATCCGAAAAAACGCAGTGGGAATGCGGCTTTGCAAACGCGCATTTGTACGCCGGTTTCCCACATCTTTACTGGGCAGGCACTGCCCTGCCCCGCCGCTTTGTACAGGCAGCGCAGCACTATCTGAACGACAAAGGATGACCCGAATGACTGAACCTGAACTGATGCAGCTCCTTGCCGCCATCACCCCGCCGGATGCAGCGGCCCGCGCCGCTGCCCACGCCCACTGGGCAAGCCTTGCAAAGCCGCTGGGCGGGCTGGGAGCTATGGAAACACTGCTGGAAGACGCTGCTGCCCTTACCGGCACAGCACATTTTAATTTTTCCCGCCGGGTGGTGGCCGTGCTCTGCGCAGACAACGGCGTAGTGGCACAGGGCGTGAGCCAGACCGACCAGAGCGTGACCCGTGCCGTGGCTGAAAACCTGGCCGCACGGCGCACCAGCGTCTGCCAGATGGCAAAGGCGGCGCGCTGTGATGTGCTGCCGGTGGATATGGGCATGGCCGGTGACCCGGTGCCGGGCGTACTGGACTGCCGCATTGCTGCCGGCACTGCCGACTTTACCGCAGGCCCAGCCATGACACGGGCCGAGGCAGTGGAAGCCATTGGCCGGGGCATCGCCCTGACCCGGAAACTGTCTGCCGAGGGCTACGGTCTTGTGGCCACCGGCGAAATGGGCATCGGCAACACCACCACCTCCAGCGCCGTGGCCGCCGTGCTGCTGGCACAGCCGGTGGAGATCATGACCGGGCGGGGAGCCGGGCTTTCTGACGCAGGGCTTGCCCGCAAGCAGGAGGCCATCCGCCGCGGCATCGCGCGCAATGCCCCCGCTCCCTCTGACCCGCTGGATGTGCTGTGCAAGCTGGGCGGCTTTGACATCGCCGGGCTGTGCGGGATGTTCCTGGGCGGCGCATTGGCGGGCGTACCCGTACTGATGGATGGTTTTATCAGCGGGGTGGCAGCCCTGTGCGCTGTGCGGCTGTGCCCCGCAGCGGCAAAAGCGGTATTTGCCAGCCACTGCTCCACCGAGCCTGCCGCCCGGCTGGTGCTGGAGGCGCTGGGCAAAACGCCTCTGCTTACCGCAGGGCTGCATCTGGGCGAAGGCACCGGCGCGGTGGCCAGCATCCCGCTGTGGGATATGGCGCTGGCAGTGTACGACCACTGCTACTCCTTTGCGGAGGGCGGCATTGCGCCGTATACCCCCCAATGCTGACCCTGGTACTGGGCGGCGCTGCCAGCGGCAAAAGCGCCTATGCGGAATCCCTTGTGCTTAACACCCCCCTGCCGCGCTATTATCTGGCCACCATGCAGGTATGGGATGCCGAGTGTGCCGCCCGGGTGGAAAAACACCGCCGGATGCGGGCCGCAAAGCAGTTTGAGACCATCGAGTGCCCGCTGCATCTGGCGGCGGTACATCTGCCGCACCGTGGCACGGCACTGCTGGAGGATCTGGGCAACCTGACCGCCAACGAGCTGTATGACCCTGCCGGTGCGGGAGAGGCCGCCGCAGAGGCCATCCTGCAGGGACTGGAGGCGCTGGCCGCGCAGTGCACAGACCTGATCGTGGTTTCCAACGAGGTATTCAGCGGCGGGGCGGACTATGCCGGCGACACCGACCGCTATCTGCTGGCGCTGGCCCGGGTGAACAATGCCCTTGCCGCCCGGGCAGACGCCGTAGTGCGGGTGGTGTGCGGCATCCCGGTCTATTATAAAGGAGTGGAAAAATGATCGTTTTGCAGACCATTGCAGTGGCCTTTGCCATGTTTTCGGCAGTGCCGGTGCCGCAGTTTGGCTGGAATGAAAAGAACATGCGGTATGCGCTGTGCGCTTTCCCGCTGGTGGGGCTTGTATGCGGAGCGCTGTGGTGTGTATGCGGGGTGCTGCCCCTGCCCGCCCCGGTGCGGGCGGCGGGCTTCTGCCTTGTGCCGGTATGGGTGACCGGCGGCATCCATCTGGACGGCTACGCCGATACCTGCGACGCGCTTGCCAGCTATGGCGACCGGGCAAAGAAGCTGGAAATTTTAAAGGATCCCCATTGCGGCGCTTTTGCGGTGATCCGGCTGTGCAGTTACTTTGCAGCCTACCTCTGCCTTGCCGCCTGCGTAGAGTTTACCCCCTGGGTGGGCGCGCTGTGGACGCTGGCCCTGGTGCTGGAACGGACGCTCTCCGGTTTTGCGGTAGCGGCTTTTCCCATGGCCAAAAATACCGGCCTTGCCCACACCTTTGCCTCTGCGGCGGACCGTACCGCCGTGCGCGACCTGCTGGCTGCACTGGCGGTGCTGCTCTGCGGGGCGTTGCTTGCCCTGGGCGGCGGCGCACTGGCTGCGGCTGCGCTGGTGCTGCTTTTGTGGTATCATCGGGTGGCGGTACAGCAGTTCGGCGGCATTACCGGAGATCTTGCCGGGTGGTTTTTGCAAAAGACCGAGCTGTGGATGCTGGCAGCGCTCTGCGCCTGCCAATGGGGAGGGCTGTTATGATCTTTATCACTGGGCCGCTGTACAGCGGCAAACGCACCTTTGCGCGCACCCTGCCCGGCCGCTGCATCGCAGAGGTACAGCAGCTGGCCGCCGGGTGCAAAGACAACGCTGAACTCGAGAAACTCGCGGACAAACTGTCCGCCTATGATATCGTGCTGTCCACCGAGGTGGGCGGCGGTGTGGTGCCCATAGACCCGGCAGAGCGTGCCGCCCGGGAAGCCGCCGGGCGGCTGGCCTGTATGCTGGCTGCGCGCGCCGGATGCGTTGTGCAGATGTTCTGCGGCATCCCCACCATTTTGAAAGGAGAACTGCCGGAATGCTGATCTATCTTTTGCGTCACGGCCTGACGGAATACAATGCCGAAAAACGCTATCAGGGGCAGCGGGATATCCCCCTCTCTGCCGCCGGGCGCGCCATGCTGCGCCGAGCGGATATCGCCCCCGGTACCGTTTATATCACCCCCCTTTGCCGTACCCGGCAGACCGCTGAGGTACTGTTTCCGGGTGCAAAGCTCGTGGAAGTGGACGGGCTGAAAGAGATGTGCTTTGGCAGCTTTGAGGGGAGAAACTATATTGAGATGGAGCACGACCCGGACTACCTGGCATGGGTGGCTGCCAACTGCGAAAGCCCCTGCCCGGATGGCGAGACCAAGGCCGCTTTTTGTGACCGCATCTGCGCAGCTTTCTCGGCTCTGGTGGACAAAGCCCTTGCAGACGGCGAGGCGATGCTGGTGATCCTTGCCCACGGCGGCACTCAGATGGCTGCCATGGAGCGCTATGCCCTGCCCCACAGGGATTATTACGACTGGTGCGCCCCCAATGCAGGCGGCTTTGTGCTGGACGCGCGGGACTGGGCGGAAAAGCGGGTGCTGCATCTGGTAAAGACCGTGCAGTACACAAAGGAGGCACAGGGATGCTAGGCTACGCTGTGCTGGGCGGCTTTGTGCTGGATGCTCTCTTTGGCGACCCTGCGTGGCTGCCCCACCCGGTGGTGTATATGGGCAAGGCTATCTCCGCACTGGAAAAGCAGCTGCGCGCCCGCCTGCCCAAAACGCCTGAGGGCGAGCTTTGGGGCGGGCGCATCCTGGCTTTCTGCCTGCCGGTGGGCACCTTTGTGCTTACAAGCCTTGTCTGCCGTGGCGCCGCCGCGCTGCACCCGCTGCTGGGGCTGGCGGTGCAGATGTTCTGGTGCGGGCAGGCACTGGCGGCAAAAGGCCTTGTGCAGGAGAGCACCAATGTTTACCGGGAACTGATAAAGCCAGACCTGCCCGCCGCCCGCACTGCGGTGAGCCGCATCGTAGGGCGGGACACTGCAGCGCTGACCGCCGAGGGCGTGACCAAAGCCGCTGTGGAAACGGTGGCGGAAAACGCCAGCGATGGAGTCATCGCGCCGCTTTTTTACATGCTGCTGGGCGGTGCACCGCTGGCGCTGACCTATAAAGCCATCAACACCATGGACAGCATGGTGGGCTACAAAAACGAGCGGTATCTGTATTTTGGCCGGGCGGCGGCAAAGCTGGATGACCTTGCCAACTATCTGCCCAGCCGTATTGCCGCTTTGCTGTGGGTGGCTGCTGCCGCCCTGACCGGCAACGATGCCCGCAATGCGTGGCGTATCTGGCTGCGGGACCGGCGCAACCACGCCAGCCCCAACAGCGCCCAGACCGAAAGCGCCTGTGCCGGTGCATTGAACGTGCAGCTGGCCGGGCCTGCTTATTACTTTGGCCAATACTACCCCAAACCCACCATCGGCGATGCCATGCGTCCCATCGAGCCGGAGGATATCCGCCGTGCTGACCGCATGATGTACGCCGAAAGCCTGCTGGCCCTGGGGCTGGGGTGCGTGATACGAGGTATTTTATGAAACAACTGGTACATGGCGGCGACTGGGCCGGTTACCGGGCGCAGTACGGGCAGGATGCACTGGATCTTTCGGCCAATGTCAGCCCGCTGGGGCTTCCGGAAGGGGTGGCAAAAGCCATCACCGCTGCCCTTGCCACTGCCGACCGCTACCCCGACCCCCTCTGCCGCGCTCTGCGGGCAAAGCTGGCCGTACATGAAAACGTCCCTGCCGAACACATCCTCTGCGGCAACGGCGCTGCGGATCTGATCTTCCGGCTGGTGTGGGCGGCAAAGCCCCGTACCGCGCTGCTGCCTGCCCCCACCTTTGCGGAGTATGCCGCCGCGTTGGAAACGGCAGGCTGCACAGTCCGGCGGCATTTTTTGCAGCCGGAGGCTGATTTTGCCGTAACGGAGGATCTGCTCTCTGCTGTGGATGAAAGCACGGATATGGTATTCCTCTGCCAGCCCAACAATCCCACCGGGCAGCTGACCGCGCTGCCGCTGGCCGAGGCGCTGCTGCGCCGGTGCGAAGCCTGCGGTGTGCTGCTGGTAGTGGACGAGTGTTTTCTGGAATTTCTGCCGGAAAGCGAGACCCTTACCACCAAAAAACTGCTGGCAAGTCCGCATCTTATTATCTTAAAAGCCTTTACCAAACTGTACGGCATGGCCGGGGTACGGCTGGGCTACTGCCTGTGCAGCGACACCGCGCTGCTGGAACGGATGCAGGCCGCCGGGCAGCCGTGGGCAGTTTCCGGCCTTGCTCAGGCCGCCGGGCTGGCCGCGCTGGACGAAACTGTCTATGTGACCCGCGTGCAGGCACTGATCGCACAGCAGCGCCCCATTTTGCGGGACGGCCTGCGGGCTATGGGGCTGCGGGTGCTGGACGGCAGGGCCAACTACCTGCTGTTCCAGGGGCCGGAAACGCTGGGCGAAAGCCTGCGGCAGCGGGGCATCGTGCTGCGCAGCTGCGGCAATTACCCCGGGCTGGACGGCAGCTGGTACCGCACGGCCGTGCGCACCGCGCCGGAGAACCAGCAGCTGTTGAATACTCTGCAGGAGGTGCTGCGATGAGCCGGGCAAAATGCATTATGGTGCAGGGCACCATGAGCGGGGCGGGCAAAAGCCTGCTGTGCACCGCCCTGTGCCGTATTTTTGCACAGGACGGCTATCGGGCAGCCCCCTTTAAAAGCCAGAACATGGCGCTGAACAGCTTTGTCACCCGGGACGGGCTGGAGATGGGGCGTGCACAGGTGGTGCAGGCGCAGGCAGCCGGGATGGAACCGGATGTGCGGATGAACCCCATCCTGCTCAAACCCAGCAGCGATGTAGGCAGCCAGGTCATCGTAAACGGCGAGGTGCGCGGGCAGATGCCTGCTGCGGCTTACTTCAAGATGAAAAAAAGCCTTATCCCCGATATCCTAGCCGCCTACAACAGCCTGGCGGAAGAGGTGGACATCATCGTCATCGAGGGCGCTGGCAGCCCGGCAGAGATCAACTTAAAGGCGGATGATATCGTCAACATGGGGCTGGCAAAGCTGGTGGACGCACCGGTGCTGCTGGCCGGAGATATCGACCGCGGCGGCGTGTTTGCCCAGCTGTACGGCACCGTGGCGCTGCTGGAACCCGCCGAGCGGGCGCGCATCAAAGGGCTGATCATCAACAAGTTCCGGGGCGATGTGGAGATCCTGCGGCCCGGCCTTGCCATGCTGGAAGCCAAGACCCAGCTGCCGGTGCTAGGGGTCGTACCCTACCTGCGGGTGGATATCGAGGACGAGGACTCCCTCTCCTCCCGGCTGGAAAGCAGCAGCACCCTAAAGCCGCTGGATGCCGCCATCCTGCGGCTGCCGCACATCTCCAATTTTACCGATTTTATGCCGCTGGAGCAGCATCCGCTGCTGGGCGTGCGCTATGTACAAAGCACCCGGCAGCTGGGCGCGCCGGATGTGGTCATCCTGCCCGGCACCAAAAACACCGTGGAGGACCTGCTCTGGCTGCGGCAGTGCGGACTGGAAGCTGCGGTGCTCAAGCTGGCAGCCTCCGGCACGCCGGTGCTGGGGGTGTGCGGCGGTTACCAGATGCTGGGCCAGACCCTTGCCGACCCGCAGGGCCTTGAGAGCGGCCGCGCCCAGACAGTGCGGGGGCTGGGGCTGCTGCCCACCCACACGGTGTTTACGGACAAAAAGCACCGCACCCAGGATACCGCTGTGGTCACCGCGCCGCAGCTGGCCGGTGCAGCGCTGACCGGCTACCAGATCCATACCGGCCGCACCACGGTGCAGGGCACCCCCTTCTGCCGCCTTGCGGACGGCTCTGCCGAGGGCTGTGTACAGGGCAGCACTGCCGGCACCTATCTGCACGGATTGTTCGATACCGGGGAGCTGACCGAAAAGCTGGTGCACCTGCTGTGCAGCCGCAAGGGCATCTCCCCTGCCGCAGCGCCGCTGCGCTCCATGCAGGAGTACCGTCAGCAGCAGTTCGACCTGCTGGCCGATGGTGTGCGCCGTGCACTGGATATGGATGCCCTATACGCCGCCATGGATCTTGAAAGGAGGACTGCCCCATGACCCCGCAGCATCATCTGCCCGCCGACATCGAGCGGACGAGCCTTGCCATCATCACTGCCGAACTGGATGCCCTGGGCCTGACCCCGCCGCCGGAAACTGCTGCAGTGGTCCGGCGGGTCATCCACACCACCGCAGATTTTGACTACGCCCGCAATCTGCACTTTACCCCCGGCGCGGTAGCGGCAGGCGTAGCGGCGCTGCAGGCCGCTGCCCCCATCGTTACCGACACCAACATGGCGCTTGCCGGCATCACAAAGCCGGGGCTTGCGCGGCTGGGCGGCACGGCGCTGTGCTACATGGCCGACCCGGAGGTGGCCGAGCAGGCAAAAGCCAACGGCACCACACGGGCGGTAGTTTCCATGCACAAAGCCGCTGCAGAGCACCCCGGGGCCATCCTGGCGGTGGGCAACGCCCCCACTGCCCTGCTGACCATCGCCGACCTGATCGAAACCGCCGGGCTGCGCCCTGCGCTGGTCATCGGGGTGCCGGTGGGCTTTGTGAACGTGGTGGAGAGCAAGGAGCGGCTGTTTGAGGTGTGCACCGCCCACGGCGTGCCCGCTATCGTTGCCATGGGGCGCAAGGGCGGCAGCAATGTTGCCGCTGCCATCTGCAACGCGCTGGTGTATTCCGCCGCCGGGATGCTGGACCCCACCGACCGGGGATGGAAATAATATTTTTATGGTTCGCGTTTGAAGTGCTCTGCGGAGCGCCTCAAACGCTTTTTCAGCCAATTCTCCCCTAGAGGGGTATTCTTTCATTGGCTGGTATGGTATACTCGACTTAGTTCAACAAATCGGAATTTATAAGGAACTGATAATATGAAAGGATTTGAGCGAAAAAATCAATTATTTTCCCTTTGCGGATTGA
>CAKTFD010000003.1 GCA_934553285.1 uncultured Faecalibacterium sp.
CGAAAATACACCGTAAAATTTCTATCCACGCCCTCCGCGAGGAGGGCGACCGGATCCGGCCGCGAGGTAGAAGCGGAGCCGGACAATTTCTATCCACGCCCTCCGCGAGGAGGGCGACGGCACTTGATTCTTCTTTTTTGCCATGGTATACTATTTCTATCCACGCCCTCCGCGAGGAGGGCGACGGCAAAAGCAGAGAAAAAATCTTCTGCTTTTGTTTTATTATATATCTTTTTGCACAAATTGAAAAGAGCCTTTGGAAAAAACGCAGACGGAACAGCACCGTTGCTTATAGATTCGTTTGCTTTTTCGGTGCGAAGCGTTCCGGGAAATACTGTGTGCTTGTGGTTCGCACAGTGCAGGGATCAGAAGATCAATACACTATCCTGCGCAAAATTCGGGTGCAGACCAACGTGATCCACCTTGGTCTGGTAGTTGTTGCCAAGTTGGTAGAACCGCAGGCTATCCAGTGCCGGGTCGATCAGAGCAGTCAGCTCTGCTTTGAGCATAGCGTATTGTGCGGCGTTTAACAGACACTCAAATACAGAGTTTTGTACTCGCTGACCGTGATCGACACACTTTTTGGCTACTTTGCGCAGACGTTTGCGCCCAGCAGGGGTCTCGGTGTTCACATCGTAAGTGATGAGTACCAGCATAAACCATACCTCACTTCCAGAAAAACGGGGGATACACATCCAGATCGCCACGGAGAGTACGCGCCAGCAAAAGCGCTTGTACGTAGGGCACCAGTCCCCAGCAGATCTTTTCCTTTAAAAACGGATGGGTAATGACTTCACGTTTTTTCAGCTGCCAGGCACTCAGAAAAACGCGCCGCCCCTCGTCTGTCAGGAAAACGGCACCATTTTCCTGTTTTTCAAAGTGTTTGGCATTCAGCACTTTCTGGTTGATACAGGATAGCACAAATCTGTCAGCACAGACAGCGCGCAGTTCTTCCATCAGATCCAACGCCAGACTGCGCCGTCCGGGACGCGCACGATGCAGAAAGCCCACATAGGGGTCCAGGCCGACACCTTCCAGCGCAGAAGCACAGTCGCTGGCCAGCAGGGAATAGGCAAAGGATAGCAGCGCATTCACATTGTCCAACGGCGGTCTGCGGCTGCGGGAGGCAAATATAAACGCATCCTTCTGCTGCAGGATCAGCGCATTGAACGGGTCAAAGTACCGCTGTGCAGCTTCGCCTTCCAGGCCGCGCAGCTGTTCCAGATCCTCACAACTCTCTACCAAGGGCAGGGCAGCAGCCAGCTGTGTGCTGATCTGCTTGAGCTGTTCTACGGGTACCCGCTGGGGATGGTCTCTGGTGGCGCGTTCCAGCACCCAGCGGGCATTGTAGATCTTACCCAAAATAAAACTGCGGGCGTAGGTGCAGCTGAGCGCTTCGTTGGCGGCAATGGCATACTGCGTTTGCCGCAACAGTACATTGCCGCGTTCTTCCCCTACAGTGCGCGCTAAAAAGCGTCCCCGTGGGGTAAAAAAGCACAGGTCGATCCCCATACGGCTGCATTTTCCCATCAGAGCGGGGCTGGCACCACTGTAACTGAAACAGAGGATGCCTTCCAGCGTATGCAGCGGTATGCGGCCAACCTCTGTTTTCTCCCGGTTGACCACTACGTTTTCACCGTCCAATGAGAGATAAGCGTCCTCACTCAGCACAAACAACGTGTTCAGGAATTGTCGCATGGTGTCACCTCCGCAGATGCAGTTTCGTCCAGGTGATGCCGCAGATAGGCTTTGGCATCGGCTTTCTGGCAGAGCACCGGAAGGCAAAGTTCTTTCAGGGAGCAGGCATTGCAGTGCTTGCCGGGTTTTACTTTTGGCGTGTAGCCGCGGGCAAAATACTGGTTCATTTCATCGGCCATGCGCTGGGCAGTGCTGCGCAGATCCTCGGTAAAAGGTACGGTCTCCCGCCGTTTTGTCTCACAGTAGTACAACGCCCCTTCCGGGATGCTGCACACCAGCATTTCCTCAAGCGCCATGGCCTGCGCGCACAGCTGCAGCCGGTCGGCATCTGTTTCTTTGGCATGTCCGTGCTTGTACTCCACCGGATAGGGCTGCCAAAGCCCGGGCGTGTTCTGCAGCGGGATGCCTGTTTCACTCGCCCGGAATTCTACTACATCGCAGTTGCCGGCCATCCGCAGCCGATGACTGATGACCCGCATTCCCCGGGTGATCAGCAGGTTACCACGCCGCTCGCTGCCTGTGTCATCGTGGCAGCGGGCGTGGTCCAGATGCCCTTCGGTGGTGCGCAGATTTTCAGCCCACTGCTGTTCCAGGTAGGCCAGCGCCCATTGGCGGCGGCAGAACGCAAAATGCTGGATGCCAGACATCTGCAGGTAGTCGTCCGGCGCGTCCATCAGTTGAACCTTTCGCAGGTAACGCCTTCGGGCAGGCTGTCGGCAACCGTAACGGTGTAGTCCTGATAGCGGCGGGGCGCAATGACCTCGGCCTTATGGGTTACGGTAACGGCATCAAACAGCTTGTAGGCGGGCGCATTACCCAGCTCAGAATCGTGCTTGAACACGATAAGCTCCCGCACAGCCATTTTGCCGCGGGCGGCGCTGTGGTCGTTCTCAAACATGTTCAGGATGGCCTGCCACAGCAGCTGCAGGTCTTCTTCCGAGAATCCTGTGGTCTTGCGGGCAAGATTGGCCGAAACGTAGCCCTCGGCGCGGTAAAGGGCGTAGGGTACGATGTGCTTGTTGCCCATTTCGCTGTTCTTTTTTTCAGCATCTGCCTCAGTGGTAATGGCTACGCGGGTGATGGTGACCTCCTGCGGTACGATAGGGTCAATGGAGCGGGCGAAACTCAGCTGTACCGGCCCGCGCACCTGACCACAGTTCAAAGCGCCTTTCACAAAGGTGGTCATAACGGCACCAAAGGTGCGGATATCGTAGAAATGCTCACACATATAATCGCGCAGCTTGCGGTCGATATCCGGGTCGCTTTTCTTGGCTTTTTTCAGGTCGTCTTTGGGGGTCAGGCCGTTGCGCTCCAGCGCCTCGGCATCGCTGCGGTTCAGGGGAACACCTTCCTTGACATAGATGCGGTAGTTGTCAGCATCGGGGGCATCCTCTTTCAGCGTTTCCACATAGTTGCGGATCTTACGTTTCAGGCAGACATCGGTCACCAGGCCATAGCCGGTCTCGGGGTCGATGCGGGGCATATTGCCGGCATCCGGGTCACCGTTGGGATTGCCGTTCTCCACATCGAACAGAATAACAAAATCGTAGCGGTTCTTGATAGGTGCAGACATATTTTATTCCTCCTCGTTCTTTTTGGCGTAACGTTTCTGGGTCTGGTGATAGTAGCCTATTTCAAACCTGCCTTGATCCTGCAGGCCAAGCCGGGCGGGGAAACCGCTTTCCGGCAGCTGTGCCATCAGTTCGGTAATCTGCTTGTCATAGTAGATGGCAGTGGCAGTATTCAACTTTTGCAGATGCTTTTGTGCCAGCCGGATCAGGGTGGGGAAAGCCGTAAGCGGGGTAGCGCAGGCGGCATTGAAATACCGGTCCTTGATGGTGGTGTTGATGCCGGGGTTTGCAGCTTTCTGCACGGCTTCCAGCACCGAGAAAAGCCGCCCCAGAATATAGGGGACATTGGTGGTTTCATTCAGGCTCACGGTAAAGACCTCCTTGTTTAGTTCGGTAGGGTAATTGCGCAGATAATATGCTTTAATAACAGCGGCCCGGCCGCGGGTCACAGCCTGTTCCGCACGGATGCGCATGGTCACGCCATTGAGCAGCGTGGCAGGATAGTGCCCGCCGGTAAGCACAGCGCGCAGCAGATCGCCAGCCAGCTGCGGCGAGGGCTTGGCCGTCTGCCCGGGTACAGCGCGGGTAGTTTCGTTCACCACCGCCCAGATGGGCAGTGTCCGGAACTTTTCTTTCTCGGAACAGATGATCTCCATTTCAGCGGCATGTTTTTGCAGGTTTTCAGCAAAGCGGCCAAAGGTATCCCGCAAGAAGAACCGTACCGACAGGCGGGATGCATTGGGGGCCAGTCCCAGCAGATAAAAGTGCTGGTCCGGGGAGAGGTCTTCACCCAGAAACGGCACGGTCTGCCCGGCGGCCAGCTGCTCCAGTGCGGCGCGCAGATCGTTTTCCTGGATGCCAGAGGTTTCGTCTGCACCAAACAGGAACATGCTCATGGCATCCTGATAGACAGGTTTTGCATTTTCCGCCCAGCAAAGGATCGTGGTATCGCCCACGCGCTTGCAGTGCTCGCGGTCAGAAACAAGCCGGTTCAGCGCCGTGGTATAGGCAAAGGCAGCATATTCGCTCATGGGGGCGTTTTCGCCCTGTTCATGTCCATAGGAGCAGAATGCCGGAGCATTGAAGGATACCAGCGCCGCACCGGAACTCTGTGCGCCCTGAACGCCCATAATGGAGGGGTGCACCAGAGCTGCGGGTGCCAGTTTGCCGGTGATCAGACATTGTACTGTGTCCGAGCCGGTGGAGCGGGCATTGTAGTGTGCCTGCCAGGCGTTTTGAATAGCAGGGTCATCGTTGACAAAACTGTGGCTGTGGTCTGCTGCTTCGTATCCAAAGATCAGATTAGCGCTGCCGGTGATCTCTTTCCATAAGGGAGCCAGCAGAGGATGGACGGCAGCCTGCGCCGGAGACCAGCTGTCAAAGTAAGCCAGGATCGCCCGGGCGGCAGGGCTGTCTACACCGTCCAATAGCTTGTGATGCAGTGCGGCGCAGGCATCAAAGCACTGCTTGGCACGCTCCGGCTTGCCTTTTTCGTCTGCACCCAGCAGATAAGAGGAATTATCGCACAGAAAGTTTGCAGCTACACCGGCCGTGCGCTTAACATGGGCAGGCACCCGAATCACGCGCGGTGCGAGAACAGTTTTTTTGCCCACGGCCTTTTCGGTGAGAAGGGGAGTAATGCTGAGCAGCTGCCCGGCATCATTCAGGCGCAGTTCGTAGCTTACCTTAAAGCTGTCGTCCCAGCCGGGGGCAGAGAGCACACCCTGCCGTACAAGCTGCTCGTAGTAGGCGGTCAATGCCTGCAAGATCATGTGAACACCTCCACATCCCGGCAGTCCAGCACACCGTCCACCAGCTTTGCCCGGAAGAACTGGGAGCGGATGTTTGCGGTATCTGAGTAATCCAGATCATACAGCATAAAGCCAAGATCCTGCGTAACGGGCCGTGCGGGAATGTCTTCGGCACGCCCGGGCCATTCCCGGAAATTGGCAGGAAATTCTCTGCAGCCAAAGCAGGGCTGATGATAGCACTGCCCCTTGCCAAGCCGCCGCCGCAAAATATCCTGAAACTTGCCGGGATTGTCGCCGGGAGCAGCCTTTTCGGTCATGGTAAAGTGACATTCGATCACATAGTGCACATCCTGCAGCACCAGCGCTGCCCGCTGCTGGATATCCTCGGCGGTGCACAGCATCGGCACTTCGCCGCTTTTGGCGGCGCTGAGCGCTGTCGATGCCAGCAGGGTAGACTTGACCTCGTTGCGCCGGATGTTGGCAAAACGGATCGGGTTGAGCAGATAGATGCGGTCGATATGGTACTTCATGCCCGGATGCCAATAGATCGCCTCTACCAGCCCGCGTGCCGCCGAGGGGGTCATGATATCGTAGGTAACACGCTCGGTCTTCATCTCAGGCCTTGAGAAGCAGGCGTAGTCACCCCAGACTTCGATCAACATAGACATGAACACCACCTCCTTTCAGAACGTGCTCGAATCTTTAGGCGAAGCGAAATTTTGCCCATAAAGATCACCTCTCTTGATGCAAATTCAGTTATAGGAATTTAGAAGTATAAAGGATTCTGGGACTATAACAGCACAAAAAATTGTCAATTCAAGAGGAAACTTGCATTTTATCGCAATTTTCAAAAATAGTGCCAATCAAAACGGCATCTTTGCGATATGCAGTTTGCGGATGTTGCTTGTGCATTAAAAACGCAAACTGCTATAGCGTTTTTTTCGTATACTGATGCTGTCGTCCGATAAAAATCGGATGTGGATAGAAATAGTTACTGGAATGTAGACGTATGGCGGGAAACGGCAGAGCGACAGATGCTTTGCCGTTTCTCCTTTTTCTATATTTTATAGTATGGCTGGTACAATAAAAAGGATTTCTGCACTCTTTTTCTTGGCTTTTTTCGGTTTTTGTCAGAAAAACAGCGCTTTTCCGGTCTCTGCGTCCAGCGCAAGTCCGGTTTTGGAGTTGTATTGCTCCGGATCGGTCAGGATGGCGCTGCCGTTGGGCAGCAGTTCCAGCGCCCCGGCGGCATCTAATGCCTGGAACTGTTGTGCATAGCAGGATACACTGTAAGCGCCCAGCTTGCGGTAAAGCGTGCGGCTGACCTGCCCGTTGTGCAGCTGGGCACAAAGCTCTTTGCCCTTGCCGATGGGCAGGTAGATGGTACGGGTGGGGGCTTCGATCAGATGAAACAGCTCAGCCACCTGTGCAAACGGAAAGATGCAGCCGGATATACCGTTGCGCAGGGCATTCAGGATGCCTTTGCTGTCCAGTGCATCCTCGCCGCGCGTGAAGTAAAGCTCCTGAAAATAAGTGTGAATAGCCGTTGTGGTGTTCAGGTCGGTGCAGCAGTGTGCAGCGTACTGCATGGCATGCACATTCTGGCGGAGCATCTGCGGCACATCGCAGCCTTCCAGCCGGAAACGGTATACCTTGCTGTCTGCAGCAGCCAGGTGCCCCTCCCGGTTGCAGCGCCCGGCGGTCTGCAAAAGGGAGTCCAGCCCGCACTGCTCCCGGTATGCGGCGGGAAAGTCTACATCTACACCGGCCTCGATCAGCGAGGTGGATATCACACGGCAGGGTGCTCCATCCCGCAGCCGCTGCCGGATCTCGTCCAGCTGTCGGCGGCGGTCGGCAGCGCACAGCAGGGTGGTCAGGCAATAACTGCCCTCGGCAGGCAGGGCGGCATACAGCGCCTGCGCTGTTTTACGCCGGTTCACTACGCACAACACCTGCGGCAGTGCGGAAAGCTGTGCGATCAAGCCATCCTGTGTCAGTTCCCCGGCATCACAGAGAACGGTGCGCTGCAGTGTGCTGTAAAGTGCGCCGGTGTCCGGTGCGATCTCCTGCAGGGGCAGATCCGGTGCAAACTGACGGAAGTATTTTTCCAGTGCAGGCTGGGTGGCAGTGCATAGTACAGCAGTGGTGTGGTAATGCTGCACTAACTGTGCGATCGCGCTAACGCAGGGCAGCAGGTGCTCGATGGGCAAAGTCTGCGCCTCGTCAAAAATGATCACGCTGTCCGCAATGTTGTGCAGTTTGCGGCAGCGGCTGCTGCGATTCGCGTACAGGGATTCAAAAAACTGTACGGCCGTAGTCACTACGACAGGCGCATCCCAGTTTTCGCTGGCCAGCAGCTGGCGGTACTGCGCGGGGGTCAGCTTTTCTTTTTCCAGGCTCTTGTAGTCTGCACAGGAGTAATCGGCCAGTACGTTTTCTTCGCCCAGAAGGTCTGCAAAAACAGCGGCGGTCTGGTCGATGATAGACATATATGGGATGACATAGATCACCCGCTTCATACCCTGTGCGGCGGCCTGCTCCAGTGCAAAAGCAAGGGAGGCAAAGGTCTTTCCTCCGCCGGTGGGCACGGTGAGGGTATACAGCCCCGGCGTACCTTGGGCACCTTTATCCATACAGGCCTGCAGCACAGCATTGCGCTGTGTACTGACCGGCGAAATGCGCTGTGCCGCGAGATACTGCCGGGCTTTTGCGCGGACTTTTTCCAGCAGGGGTCCGATCTCCGCACCGCTGCTCCGGGGCGCAGCCTGCCCGTTCATAAAGGTCTCGGTATCAATAAAGTCTGCATCTACCAGACAGGAGTAAAGCATCCGGGTAAAAAATGCAAAATCCAGCGGATCACGGTTTGCCCAGTCCGGCGGAGCGCTTTGGGGCAGAGTGACCTCCTGCCAGCCCGTATAAGGCTCCACCGGCTTCTTCAAGCGGCCAAACAGGGTTCCCTCGGCGGCAGTTCTCCGGTTTCCGCCGTCCGGCAGGCCGGTGTGGTGCCCGGCTATGGCAAATGCAGCCTGGATGTGTGGCGGGCAGCAGCGCATGGCTTCCTGCGCACCGGCGGTAGAATGGTCGGTTGCGCAGCCGCCTGCCAGCCGCTGTTGGAAGGCGGCACTGTACTTGCCGATATCATGCAGCCATGCGGCGTATTCGGCCTCCTGCTGTGCACCAAAAGCGGCGGCAAAAGCCCCGGCAAGGTGCGCTGTGCCGGAAAGATGCTCGTAGACGGTCTGCGTGCGGGTGCCATCCGTGGAAATGTGTGCAAGTGCTTTGTTCATATTGATCCCTCCGATCTTGGGTCAAACATACAACGATGGAAGATAGCTGTCAAGAAATGTCAAAATGTTTGGCAGCCTGCACAGCCCGGGCAGCGTTCACTCGGCAGATCGCCCATAAAAATACCGCCGCACCCTGCCCGGAGCATTTCCGGCGGCAGAGTGCGGCGGCATACGATTGTGCGGAAAAGTTACTTGGAAATCTTCTGCCCGATCCAGATGCAGATACAGGCACCGATCACCGACATGGCAAAAGAAGAAAGACTGCCGGTAGCGTGGATGCCAAGCAGGCCGAACAGAAATTCGCCCACAAAGCTGCCCAGTACGCCCATGGCGATGTTGCGGCCAAAGGAAGTTTCCGTGCCCATAAAACGGCCGGCAATGTACCCGGCCAGCGCACCTACCAGCACGCCCACAAAAAGGGAGGCCAGCACGCCCACCAGCGTGAGCAGGCCGGTCAGGCAGCCGATCAATACGCACAGCAGTGCAATAATAAGTAAAACAGTTAATGTGATCATGATCCATACCTCCTGGTAATCACAGCTCTGCGTGCTGCCCGGCATTCTCGCGGGCGTAACGGCAGATATCTTTCAGACAGCATGCTTCGCATTCCGGTTTGCGGGCGGCGCACACTGCGCGGCCATGCATCACAAAGCGATGGCAAAGGTCACTGCCTTCTTCCGGCGGGACGATCTTCCACAGGGCCATCTCCACCTTCTGCGGTTCCTTGATGCCATCCACAAGGCCGATCTTGTTGCACAGGCGGATGCAGTGGGTGTCGGTCACGATGGCAGGTTTGCCGAACACATCGCCCATGATAAGGTTTGCGCTCTTGCGGCCCACACCGGGCAAGGCAAGCAGCTCCTCAAACGTGGTGGGCACCTGGCCGTTGTAGTTGTCGCGCAGCATCCGCATACAGGCCGAGATGTCCCGTGCCTTGGAGTGCCCCAGCCCACAGGGCTTTACGATGGCTTCGATCTCCTCCGGCTCTGCGGCAGCCAGTGCGGCTACATTGGGGTATTTGGCAAACAGATCCTCTACCACAATATTCACACGGGCATCGGTGCACTGGGCAGCCAGACGTACACTGACCAGCAGCTGCCAGGCGTGGTCGTAATCCAGCGTACACCCGGCATCCGGGTATTCGGCTTTCAGGCGGTGGATCACTTCCAGCGCCAACATCTTTTTTGCAGTAAGGTCTTCCGGCTCTTTTTTCCGGACTGGCATCCTCGATCCCTCCTTCGACAGGGAATACCTGAATAATAGCATGTTTGGCCGGATTTGTAAATGTTTTCGGGAAGATTATCTGAGAATGATTTTCAGAAAAGGCCTTGTCCTCCCATTCTAAATGCGCTATACTATAAAAAAGTGCCGTGTATTGCTTTGCAGGCAGGGAAGGAGAACCACCATGAATGAACCACTGGCGCAGCGTCTGCGCCCCAAAACACTGGCAGATGTGTGCGGGCAGCAGCATCTGCTTGCCCCGGGGCGGGTGTTCCGCCGTACCATCGAGAGCGGGCGCATCCCCAACATGATCTTTTATGGGCCTTCCGGTACCGGCAAAACCACGGTAGCACGCATCATTGCAGAAAACAGCGGGATGACCCTGCACAAACTCAACGGCACCTCCTGCGGCACCGGAGATATCAAGGCGGTGCTCAAGGATATCGGTACCCTGGCAGCGGCGGGCGGCATCCTGCTGTATCTGGACGAGATCCAGTACCTGAACAAAAAGCAGCAGCAGAGCCTGCTGGAGTGCATCGAGGATGGCAGTGTGACCCTGATCGCCTCCACTACCGAGAACCCGTACTTTTATATCTATAACGCGCTGCTGTCCCGCTGCACGGTGTTTGAGTTCAAGCCCCTTGCTGCTGCAGATGTGGAACGCGGGGTGCGCAACGCTGTAGCGCGTCTTTCTGCGGAGGAGCAGGTACCGGTCTGTATGGACGAGGATGCCAGCGCCTATCTGGCCGAAAGCGCAGGCGGCGATCTGCGCAAGGCACTGGGCTGTCTGGATTTTGCAGTCACAGCTGCTCCGGTGGAGGACGGTAAAAAACGCATCACGCTGGAGATGATCCGGCAGGTCACCCGCCGCACCGCCATGCGGTACGACCGGGAGGGCGATGACCATTACGATATCGTATCTGCTTACCAGAAATCCATGCGCGGCTCCGACCCGGACGCGGCACTGCACTATCTGGCGCGCCTGCTGGAAGCAGGGGACCTGCCCTCGGCCTGCCGCCGTCTGATGGTGTGTGCCTGCGAGGATGTGGGCCTTGCCTATCCGCAGATCATCCCCATCGTCAAGGCAGCCATTGATGCCGCCAACATGGTGGGCCTGCCGGAAGCCCGCCTGCCGCTGGCGGATGCCGTTATCCTGGTGGCAACAAGCCCCAAGTCCAACAGCGCCCATGATGCCATCAATGCGGCCATTGCGGATGTGCAGGCCGGGCGTACCGGCCCCATCCCGCGCCAGCTGCAGAACAAGCATTTTGATGGTGAGGATGCACTGGTAAAAGGCCAGAACTACAAATACGCCCATAGCTATGCACATCACTGGGTGGAGCAGCAGTACCTGCCGGATGTGCTGAAAGATACAAAATACTATACCTTTGGCGATAACCGGACCGAGCAGGCCGCCCGGGCTTACTGGGCAAAGATCAAAGGGGAAGAAAACGTCTGAGAGAAGAAAAGAAGGAGGATCGATATGCGTTACTCGAAACAGCGGGAACTTGTCATGCAGACAGTGCAGGATCTGTGCGACCACCCAACTGCAGAAGAGATCTACGATAAAGCCGCGCAGGAATGCCCGAATCTGAGCCTGGGCACCGTATACCGCAACCTGAACAGCCTGGTGGAGGCCGGGCGGGTGCGCCGGGTGTCCATCCCCGGCAAGGCAGACCGCTTTGACCATACGCTGCCCTGGCACAGCCACCTGTACTGCACGGTCTGCGGCAGCGTGACCGATGCGGATGTGGACGCAAAACAGGTGATGAAGCTGGTCAAAAACCAGAAGGGGATCGTAAAGGACTGCGCCGTAGTATTGCTGGGCGTGTGCGAAGCGTGCTGCTGCAGACAGGATGCAGAGGCGGCAGCGGCCAAACAGGCATAAAATTTGCGTGTTTCCTCTTGCCCGCAGCGGCCAAACAGGGTATACTAAAGAGTGTCTTTTACAAAACAATAGAAATGAGTTTCGCCGCACGGGGCCACCCTGCCCGGCGGAGAAGGATGGTTTGATTGGAATACATTAACTTTGAACATAATGCCGTGGCTGCAGACTTGGTGCGGCAGACCTACGACACCCCGCCGCTGGCCTTTGTGCACAGTTATGGCTGCCAGCAGAACGTCAACGATGGCGAGCGCATCAAGGGCGTGCTGGTAGATATCGGCTATGGCCTGTGTGATAAGCCTGAGGATGCTGACCTCATCCTGTTCAACACCTGCGCGGTGCGCGAGCACGCGGAGCAGCGGGTGTTTGGCAATGTGGGTGCATTAAAGGGCCTTAAAGAGAAAAAGCCCGGCCTGATCATCGGCCTGTGCGGCTGTATGGCCAACCAGAAGCATGTTGTGGAAAAGCTGCGCAAGAGCTATCCCTACGTGGATCTGGTGTTCGGCGTGGATGGCATCGACACCCTGCCGCAGCTGGTCGCCCAGAAACTGCAAAAGCATAAGCGGGTGCTGCTGGATCCCGCCCAGCGTCCGGTCATCGTGGAAAATATCCCCATCCGGCGCGAGAGCGAGTTCCGCGCCTGGCTGCCCATTATGTATGGGTGCGATAACTTTTGCACCTACTGCATCGTGCCCTATGTGCGCGGCCGCGAAAAAAGCCGCAAGCCCGGTGATATCCTTGCCGAGTTCCGGGGGCTTGTGGAGGCAGGCTATAAGGAGATCACGCTGCTTGGGCAGAACGTGAACAGCTACGGCAAGGGGCTGGAGGAGCAGATCGATTTTTCTGACCTGCTCAACCTGCTGTGCACCGTGCCAGGCGATTATCATATCCGCTTTATGACCAGCCATCCCAAGGATGCCAGCCATAAACTGATCGATACCATCGCCGCGCAGCCAAAGCTCTGCAAGCACCTGCATCTGCCGGTGCAGTGCGGCTCTGACCGGCTGCTGCAGCAGATGAACCGCCATTACACCGTGGAGCAGTATCTGGAACTGATCGATTACGCCCGCAAAACGGTGCCGGGTATCACCTTCTCCAGCGATATCATCGTGGGCTTCCCCGGCGAGACCGAGGAGGATTTTGTTAAAACGCTGGAGCTGGTGCGCAAGGTGGGCTACATGCAGCTGTTCACCTTTATCTACTCTAAGCGCACCGGCACCAAGGCCGCCGAGATGCCGGATCCCACCCCCCGCAAGGAAAAGACCGACCGCATGAGCCGCCTGCTTAGTCTGCAGGACGAGATCGCTATGGCATTGGTTAAGGGACAGGTAGGGCAGACCGTCCGGGTGCTGGTGGAAGGTTATGGCCGCGCCGAAGGCACCCTCTCCGGCCGGCTGGATAACAACCTGACCGTGGAGTTTACAGCCGACCCGGCGCTGCTGGGCAGCTATGCTGCGGTACATCTTACCGGTGCCCGTGCCACCGTGCTGCTGGGCGAGCTGGAAGCGTAAAAACGTGATTCCGGGGCCATGCCGCCCCTGAAAGAATACAAAGAGAACAAGGAGAAACCATCATGGATTGTATTGATCTTTTCAAGCGTGCCGCTATGGCACTGCAGACCGACCCCCGCTACGTCACCCTGGATCAGGCCCGCAAGGCAAACGATAAGGATGAGGAACTGCAGAACCTGATCGGCGAGTTCAACCTGGCACGTATGGATCTGAACAACGAGATCGGCAAGACCGAGCGCGATGATGCCCGCATCGCCCAGCTGAATGAGAAGGTGAACAGCCTCTACGGCCAGATCATGAGCAACGAAGGCATGACTGCCTACAACGAGGCCAAGCGCGAGTGCGAGAACCTGGTCAACTATATCGATGCCATCATCAACACCGCTATGAACGGCGGCGACCCCATGACCGTGCAGGAGCCTTCTGCTTCCTGCACCGGCAGCTGCTCCACCTGCGGCGGCTGCCACTGAGCAAAGTTTTTTCGGACCGGAACGCGGCTGTGCAATACAGACCGCGTTTTGTTTGCAGCGGCGGTTACAGCCCGCAAACCATACAGCAACCATAAACGGAGAGAGGGTAACACACCATGGCAGAACTGTCGCCCATGATGCAGCAATATCTTGAGATAAAAAATCAACATAAAGACGAAATACTTTTTTACCGCATCGGCGATTTTTACGAGATGTTCTACGATGATGCGATCACTGCATCCCGGGAACTGGATCTGACCCTTACCGGCAAGCAGTGCGGCCAGGCCGAGCGTGCGCCCATGTGCGGCGTGCCTTTCCACAGCTACGAAGGCTATGTGGCACGGCTGATCGCCAAGGGATATAAGGTGGCGATCTGTGAGCAGGTGGAGGACCCCGCCAAGGCCAAGGGCCTTGTCAAACGGGATATCATCCGTGTGGTCACCCCCGGCACGGTTATCGAGAGCAGTATGCTGCAGGACGACCGCAACAACTACATCGCCAGCCTGTACCTCAAGGGCAAAAAAGCGGGCCTGTGCTTTGCGGATGTTTCCACCGGTACGGCGCATATCACGGAGCTGAAGGCGGATAAGATCGCCCCGGCGGTCATCACAGAGTTGTGCCGCTACCACCCCAGCGAGGTGCTGCTGAATCCCGGCCTGCTGGATTGCCGCGAGGTGACCGCCTACATCAAAAAGAACATGACCTGCTCGGTGGAACTCATCGAGGATGAGCGCTATGCCCCCGGGCTGGTGGCCTCTACGCTGGAAGGCCAGTTTGGCCGGGACTGGCCGCAGGCCACCGGCATTGCGGCGGATGGGCTGGTTCGGTTTGCCATGGCCGCGCTGCTGGAGTATCTGCACGATACCCAAATCAAGGGCGTGGAGCGCCTGAAAACCGTTATCACCTACAACGAGGCACAGTTCATGCGGCTGTCGCCGGTCACCCGCGCAAACCTGGAGCTTACGGAAACGCTGCGTGGGCGCGAAAAGCGCGGCACCCTGCTCTGGGTACTGGATAAGACCAGTACCGCCATGGGCAAGCGGATGCTGCGCAGCTGGATCGAGCAGCCGCTGATCTCCAGCCAGCTCATCAACCGCCGCCTGAATGCCGTGGAGGCATTGGTGCGCCAGACCATGGTACGGGGAGACCTGACCGAGGAACTGCACTACATCGCGGATATGGAGCGCCTGATGACCCGCACGGTGTATGGTTCGGCTACCCCTAAAGAGATCTATACCCTCGCGCAGACCTGCGAGCGTCTGCCCGGGCTGCGCAGGCAGGCGGAAAGCTGCGCCTGCCCCGAACTGGCGGAGCTGGCTGCCCGGATCGACCCGCTGGAGGATATCAAAGCCCGTATCTATGCTGCCGTGGATGCTGATGCCCCCTCCACCCTCAAGGATGGCGGCGTCATCGCCAAGGGCTACCACGCCGAGGTGGACGACCTGCGCTCCATCCGGGATAATACTAAAGGCGTGCTGGCACAGCTGGAAGCCCGCCTGCGGCAGGAAACCGGGATCCCCAAACTTAAGATCGGTTATAACCATGTGTTCGGCTACTACATCGAGGTCAGCAACTCTTACAAGAACCTTGTGCCGGAAACCTATATCCGCAAGCAGACCCTGACTTCCGGCGAGCGGTACATCACCCAGGAACTCAAGGAACTGGAAAGCAAGATCCTGGGTGCTCACGAGCGGCTTATCGCGCTGGAACGCCGCCTGTTTGATGAACTGCTGGAAAGCATCGGCGCCCAGCTGGACCGTATCCAGCGTACCGCCAATGCCATCGCCCAGCTGGATGTGCTGGCGGCGCTGGCACAGGCAGCGGCAGAAAACAACTACTGCCGCCCCGTGGTGGACGACAGCGATGTGCTGACCATCTCCGAAGGCCGCCATCCTGTGGTGGAACAGGTGCTCAAGGGCAGTATGTTCGTACCCAACGATACCACCCTCAACTGTACCACCGACCGCTGCCTGATCATCACCGGCCCCAATATGGCCGGTAAGTCCACCTATATGCGCCAGAATGCGCTGATCGCACTCATGGCGCAGATCGGTTCCTTTGTGCCGGCTTCCAGCTGCCATGTGGGTGTGGTGGATGCCATCTTTACCCGTATCGGCGCATCGGACGACCTGGCCGCAGGCCAGTCTACCTTTATGGTAGAGATGACCGAGGTGGCCGAGATCTTAAAGAATGCCACCCCCAAAAGCCTGGTAGTGCTGGACGAGATCGGCCGCGGCACCTCCACCTTCGATGGCATGAGCATTGCCCGCGCTGTGGTGGAACACATTGCAGACCCTGCCAGGGGGCTGGGCTGCAAGACCCTGTTTGCCACCCACTACCATGAGCTGACCGAGCTGGAAGGCGCTGTGGAAGGGGTAAAAAACTACAACATCGCCGTCAAAAAGCGCGGCGAGGATATCACCTTCCTGCGCCGCATCGTCCGCGGCCCCGCCGATGACAGCTACGGCATCGAGGTGGCAAAGCTGGCAGGCCTGCCAGGCAGTGTGACCCGCCGCGCCCACGAGGTACTGCGCACGCTGGAAGCTGCCGCACCCAAAAACAGGGTGGAGCAGATGGATTTTGACGCCCTGCAGGAGTATAACTCCCCGGCGGTACCCAGCGAGATGATGGAAAAGCTGGAAGCACTGGATGTGGAAACGCTTACCCCCATCGAGGCACTGAACTTTTTGTATGAACTGAAAAAGACCCTGAAAGGCAGCCTGAACGGCTGACCGGACAACAAAAATATAGCAATTCAACTTTTTAATGCGACGGCAACAGCGTTGAATTGCATATCGCAAATATGTTGTTTGAATGTTGCACTAATTTCTTGACTTGCGATAATACGCACAGGGGAGGGAAGGAACCATGGCAGTCATCCATGTTCTGGATAAGCATACCGCAGAGCTGATCGCCGCCGGTGAGGTGGTGGAGCGCCCTGCATCGGTCGTCAAGGAACTGCTGGAAAATGCGATCGATGCAGGCGCTACACAGATCACCGTCAGCATTGAGTCCGGCGGGGTCAAGCTGATCGAGATCAGCGATAACGGCACCGGCATCGATGCGGAGTATATCCCAACGGCTTTTATCCGCCATGCTACCAGCAAGATCGAAAAACCGGACGACCTGAACAGCATCCATACGCTGGGCTTCCGTGGCGAGGCACTGGCCTCTATTGCCAGTGTAGCACGGGTGGAGCTGCTTACCCGCACCGAGGTGGACGAGTTTGCCACCTGCTACCGTATTGCTGGCGGTGAGGAACAGGGCAGAGAGCCTGCAGCCCGCGCAGTGGGTACTACCATCCGGGTGCAGGACCTGTTCTATAACACCCCCGCCCGCATGAAGTTTCTCAAAAAGGATTCCAGCGAGGGCACCTTTGTGGCGGATAATGTCGGCCATGTGGCGCTCAGCCACCCGGAGGTCAGCGTAAAATTCATCCGGGAGGGCAAGCTGCAGTATGTCACCCCCGGCGATGGGCAGCTGCGCAGCGCAGCCTATGCCGTGCTGGGCCGGGAGTTCAGCCGGGATCTTATCGAGGTACAGGCCGAGGAAGGCGTGTACCGGGTGTCCGGCCTGATCACGCCGCCCAAAAGCTGCCGTGCCAGCCGCAGTATGCAGCATTTTTACATCAATGGCCGCTATGTGCGCAACCGCACCATCATGGCGGGCATGGAGATGGCCTTTAAGGGCACGACTATGCAGGGCAAGTTCCCGGGCGGCATCCTGCTGCTGGAAATGCCTGCCGACCTTGTGGATGTCAATGTCCACCCTGCCAAGATCGAAGCCCGCTTTGCACGGGAAAATGATGTGTTCGATGTCATTTATCATGCCGTAAAACTGGCGCTGGCTCAGCCCGGCACCGGCGAGCGGCGTTTCACCTTTGAATCGGGCGAAAAAGAGAAAAATGAAAAAACAAACGAAACAATGATGGAAGATACTGTAAAGAAAAATAACTTTACAGGTCTTTCTGCCGTAATTCCGGGGCAGGCAGCACCCGGCACCCTGCAGGATGCCCGCTGGCAGGCATCGCAGCCGGTACATGCCGCTGCTGCGCCGGCTAAGGCGGCACCTGCGCATCCTGTGGATCCCCACCCGGCACCAGCGCGGCCTGCTCCGGCAGTGGCGGCAGCGCCTTCCTGGCGGCAGGCAGCGTCTGCAGAGGGTATCATCGACCCTGTTGTTACCTTGCACAGCCCGGAAAAACCGGCGGCAGCATCTGTCCAGCCGGTTCCGCAGCCCTTCCGGGCGGCGGCCAGTGAGGCACAGCTGGATGTACAGCTGGATGCTGGTGTGGAGCCGGAAACCGGGCAGGACCACATGGCAGCCTGGGATCCCACACCTGCCGCCCCGGCAGCAGAACCGGTACCGGTGCCGTACCAGCCGGAGGAAAACGTACAGCCGGAGCAGCTCGGGTTTGATGTGCAGCAGGGCACAGAGCCGCTGCACTATGTGGGCGAGGTATTCCGCACCTATATTCTGGCCGAGCGCGGGGACGAGCTTTGCCTGATCGATAAACATGCCGCCCACGAGCGCCAGCTGTACGAAAAACTGGCTGTGGATTACGGCAATGTGCCCAGCCAGCTGCTGCTGCAGCCTGCCGCCATCGACCTTTCCGCAGAGGAAAAGCAGGCGCTGCTGGAAAATCTCCCCCTGCTGGAAAACGCAGGGCTGGATGTAGCGGATTTTGGCGGCAATACCGTGGTGCTGCGGGCTGTTCCCGCCGATGTGGAGCCGCAGAATGCGGAAGACCTGCTGGTGGAGATTGCCAACAGGCTGCTGAAAGGCAGCCGGGACGCGCTGAATGAACACACCGAGTGGGTGCTGCATTCCATCTCCTGCCGTGCAGCCATCAAAGCAGGGGATAAGTCCTCCCCGCAGGAGCTTATGGCGCTGGCGGAGAAGATCCTCTCCGGCGAGGTGCCGCCCTTCTGCCCGCATGGCCGCCCCTGCGTGCTGAAACTGACCCGAAAGGAGCTGGAAAAGCAGTTTGGACGTATCGTGTAACGTAAAACCGGCCGTAGTGGCCGTGGTTGGCCCTACTGCCACCGGAAAAACTGCATTGGGCGTTGCGCTGGCACAGCAGTTTTCCGGCGAGATCATCAGCGCCGACTCCATGCAGATCTATAAAGGGCTGGATGTGGGCACTGCCAAGGTCACCCCGGAGGAGACCTGCGGCATCCCGCACTATGGCGTGGATATCCTTACGCCGGAAAAAACTTTCAGCGTAGCGGATTTTACTGCGCTGGCCGGGTCGTGCATCCGGGATATCACCGCCCGGGCGCACCTGCCGCTGCTGGTAGGCGGCACCGGGCTGTATGTGCAGAGCCTCTTATACGGGGTGCGCTTTACCGCCGAAAAAACGCCGGACGGCCTGCGGGAACAGCTGGCTGCCGAGCTGGAAGCCATCGGCCCCGAAGCGATGTATGCAAAGCTGCAGGCCGTGGATCCGCAGGCTGCAGCGGCCATCCATCCTAACAATAAGGTGCGGGTGCTGCGCGCACTGGAGCACTATTACGCCACCGGCAGGCGGCTCAGCGAACAGAAAGCCGCTTCTCTGCCGCCGGAGCGCCCCTACCGCAGCCTTGTGCTAGGGCTGGATTTCCCGGACCGCGCGGCGCTGTACCGCCGCATTGATCTGCGGGTGGACAAGATGCTGGAAGCAGGCCTTCTGGCTGAGGCAGAATACGTCTGGCAGAACCGTGCGGCCTTCCGCACCGCTGCGCAGGCTATCGGATATAAGGAATTTTTCCCTTATTTTGAGCAGACTGCATCCCTGGAAGCCTGTACTGAAAAACTCAAGCAGGCTTCCCGCAACTATGCCAAGCGTCAGCTGACCTGGTTCCGCCATATGGAGGGGGTCACCTGGCTGGATGCCGGGGCAGCGGATGTGCAGCAGACCGCGCTGCGCCTGACCCAAGACTTTTTATCGAAAGGATGATCTTCATGCCGGAAAAACCCCAGGAGCCACGCCGCAAATTATCCGTCCTGACAACGCTGGCAGGCGTGCTGGCCACCTTCCTGCTGATAGCGGCAGGTTATGTGTGCTGGCAGGCAGCGCACATCCTTTTCCCGCAGAATGTCTACGAAACGGCGCTGCCCATCACCATTTCCGATACGGTGGAAGCGGACGGTGTGCTGCTGTTTGACGAAACATATCTCTCCGGCGGCGGAAACCTTGGATATCTGGTCTCGGATGGCGAGCGGGTCTCGGCAGGCACCGCGATTGCGGAGCTTTATACCGATGCCAACCAGGCCGTGCTGCGCCAGCAGCTGACCCAGCTCACCGGGCAGATCGATCTGTTGCAGCGTTCCCAGAGCACCGCAGCCACCCAGCTGGACGGCCTGCTCAAGGAGCGCTCCGGCGCGCTGTATGACCTGCTGGATGTGCTGGATGCCGCCAGCTACAGCGAGGTGAGCGACCGTGCCGATGCCTACCTCCTGGCGCAGAACAAGCTGTGGATCACCACCGGAGATGCCACAAACTTTGCGGATCAGATCGCGGCGCTCTCCCAGCAGGCGCAGACAGTGCAGGCGCAGCTTGGCAACCCCACCCAGATCACAGCACCGCTCACCGGTTACTTTGTGCGCGCTGCCAGCAGCGGCCGGTTGAACGCCGGGGCGGCGGATATCCTGGCACAAAGCCCGGAGCAGCTCAAGGCGTATCTGGATTCAGATCCGGAGGTGCCGCTGGATGGCTGTGTGGGCAAGATCGTGGCCGGGTTCAGCTGGCAGTATGCAGGGGTCTGCTCGGCCAAACAGGCTGAAAAGCTGCTGGGCACCGATGGCAAGCCGCTGCGCACCGCCGTGGAGATCAGCTTTCCGGGGCAGACCGATACCGCTCTGCGCGCTACAGTCACGCAGGTGACGATCGATGCGGAAAACGATATTGCCCGGTTCGTGCTGCAATGCAACTCTATCAACGGCGATGTGCTGCGCCTGAGCCATGCCCGTGCCAGCATCAGCACCGGGCAGAGCACCGGGCTGCGAGTGCCTGCCGCAGCGGTGCACTACCTCAAGCAGGATGGTACCGAGGCCGGAACGCAGGGCGAAAATTACATCCCCGGCGTGTATGTCAAGTATGGCAACATCGCCCGGTTCTGTAAGATCGACCCGGTGGATGCCGACCATCCCCTCATCACGGAGGGGGATTATATCCTTGTTTTGCCCAAGGGAACGGATGGTTCGGTCAGCCAGGTAAGGCTTTATGACGAAATAATCGTTTCCGGACAAAATTTATATGACGGAAAACTTTTGTAGTTATTGACATCTGCTGCAAAAAATCAGATAATAGTAAAAGCTATTTGCATTCTTTTTGCAAAGAACGCCAGGCAGCCGGGCGCTGCCCGAATGAAAGGAGCAGATAATTATGTCTTTGCTGGATAGCATTAAGAAGGGCCTGATGGGCGAAGGGGACGAGTACGAAGATCAGTACATCGATGATGGCCCCCAGATGGTGAACAATAACAGCGGCATGGGTGTAGGCCTGGATGAAGAGCCTGATGAGCCTGCCGAGGGCACCAGCAAGAAGAACAAGGTGGTCAATATCCATGCCACCACGCAGCTCAAGGTGGTGCTGGTAAAGCCTGAGCGCTTTGAGGATGCCAGCACCATTGCCGACCATCTGAACAATAAGCGCACCGTGGTGCTGAACCTGGAGTCCACCAACAAGGAAGTTTCCCGCCGTCTGGTAGACTTTTTGTCCGGCGTAGCCTACGCCAACAACGGTCAGATCAAGCGCGTGGCAAACAGCACCTTCATCATCACCCCGTATAACGTGGACATCATGGGTGACCTGCTGGACGAACTGGAGAACAATGGCGCATTCTATTGATCCGGCAGCCGGGGCGGTGCGGGGCTTCGTCCCCGCCCGCAACGATGAGGAACGCTACCTCATGCGGCATATCGAGGACCTGGCGGATGCCGCATTTTCCCGCAGCATCGCCCGATACTCTGCATTTCTGAGCGACCGGGAGCAGGATCTGGCCCGGGCGGCGCTGGGGCGTGCCGGCCTGCAGGATGGCTGGCGCTTTGAAGGCGGCTGGCCGGATGCGGAACGCCGGGTGCTCTGCCTGGAGCCGGAGTACAGTTTTGGGGAATGTCCGGTGCGCTGCGTACAGCTGCAGTGCTGGGCACTGCCCGGAGCCGTACTCCCGGCACATAAGGATTATCTGGGCAGCCTGATGGGGCTTGCCCTTAAACGCGAGGCCCTGGGGGACATCCTGCTGCCTGCCGATGCGCCGGGCACTGCCTATGTTTTTGCCCTGGCACCGGCAGCGCAGCTCATCTGCCGGGAGCTGTGCCAGGCAGGGCGCACGGAGGTGTCTGCCCGCCTGCTGGAACCGGACGAGATCCCGGCATTCCCGGCTCCGGAGCGGCAATTGCATACAGCAACGGTATCCTCGCTGCGGCTGGATGCGGTGCTGTCTGCCATGCTGCACATCAGCCGCGGCACGGCGGTGGAACTGATCGAGGCGGGCAGGGTGGAGATCAACCACCTGCCGGCAGAAAAGCCCCATATACCTGTATACGAGCAGGATGTGTTCACCGTGCGCGGCAAAGGCCGCTTCCGGCTGACCGCATTGCCCGGGAAAAGTAAAAAAGACCGTTCTATCATCGAGTTCTTTCAATATTAAAAGCTATGGGAGGAAATGACTATGCTGACCCCGCAGGATGTCCGCTCTGTACAATTTGAAAAAAACCTCCGCGGCTACCGTACAGAGGACGTTGACCGTTTTCTGGACAAGGTCGAGGAACAACTGCAGCAGAATGATGCGCAGGCAGAGCAGCTGCGCAAGCAGATCACGGATCTGACCGCTGAGAACCAGAAACTCAAGGCGGAGCTGCAGAGCTTTGAGGCGGACGGCGATATGCTCAAGAGTGCGCTCATCAATGCGCAGCGCATGGGCGAAAACGTGATCCGTGAAGCAAACCAGAAGGCGGAGGAGATCATCCACCGTGCAAATCTGCGCGGCGATGACATCATCCGGGATGCCAACGAGCTGTTGCAGAAGGCCAGCGACCGCGCAGACGAGATCGAAAACGAGGCCAACGAAAAACGCATGGCAGAGGAGCGCGAGTACGACCGTGTCCGGCTGGAAGTGACCCGCTTTAAGGCGGATGTGCTCAACCTGTACCGCAGCCATGTGGAATCCTTGAGCCGCCTGCCGGAGTTCCAGAAGGATGCCAAGGATGCTGAGAAGGCTGCAGCTGCTGAGGACGCGCTGTCCGCAGCACAGGCCACTGCCGAACAGGATGCTGCACAGCCCGATGCCGCCCCCGCAGCCGAACCTGCGGATGCCACGGCACCTGCCACCGAACCTACCGAACCTGCCGCCCCTGCCGATGACGACAAGGCGGCTGACAGCAGTGAGGATTTTTGGGAAAAAGACGAGAGCCAGCTCAAGCTGGACCCGCCTCCTGCTGATATGAAGCCGGACGAGCCGGACTATGATGCCTTCCAGGGTGTCAAGTTCAGCGAGTAAGGCATCCAATGCAAAAATAGAGGAGAGTGTAAACCATTGGCTAAGAACAAATCGCAGTACGACAGCACGTTGAATCTGCCCAAGACCCTGTTTGAAATGCGCGCCGGTCTGCCCAAAAAGGAACCGGTTATGCTCAAGGATTGGGACGACAACGACCTGTACAACCAGCTCATGAAGCACAACGAGGGCAAACCCCAGTTCATCCTGCACGATGGCCCTCCGTACGCAAACGGCAACATCCACATGGGTACTGCCCTGAACAAGATCATCAAGGATATCATCATCCGCGAAAAGAACATGGAGGGCTACCAGGCTCCTTATGTGCCCGGCTTTGATACCCATGGTCTGCCCATCGAACTGAAAGCGCTGTCTTCGGTCGGCGACAAGAAAAAGGACATTTCCAAGCTGGAACTGCGCCAGATCTGCGAAAAGTTTGCCACCGAGCACATCGATATCATGAGCGACCAGTTCAAGCGTCTGGGCGTTATCGGTGACTTTGAGCATCCTTACCTGACCCTGAAACCCGAGTTTGAGGCACGCCAGATCGAGATCTTTGGCGAGATGGCCAAGAAGGGCTATATCTACAAGGGCCTTAAACCCGTGTACTGGTGCCCGGACTGCCGCACTGCCCTGGCGGAGGCCGAGATCGAGTATGGCGAGGACGACTGCGATTCCATCTTCGTGCGTTTCCATGTTTCGCAGGACCCCAACGGTGTGCTGGCAAAGTACGGCATCCCGATGGACAAGACCTACTTCGTGATCTGGACCACCACCACCTGGACCCTGCCTGCCAATGAGGCGATCTGCCTGAACGGCCAGTTCGAGTATTCCTTCGTCAAGATCGGCGAGGAGTACCACATCATGGCTACCGATCTGGTCAAGAGCGTCATGGACGCCTGCCACATCGAGAACTACGAGATCGTGGGCGAGCCTGTCTCCGGTGCTGAGTTCGAGCTGATGCGTTACAACCATGTCTACCTGCCCAAGGAGGGCTGGGTCATTCTGGGCGACCATGTCACCCTGGAAAGTGGTTCCGGCTGTGTGCATACCGCAGGCGGCCACGGCGTGGACGACTTTAACGTCTGCCAGAAGTATCCTCAGGTGCCCATCACCGTGCCTGTGGACGATGGCGGCTATCTGACCGAGCTGGCCGGCAAGTATGCAGGGCAGCGCGTATGGGCAGCCAACAAGACCATTCTGGCCGATCTGACTGCATCCGGCGCTGTGATGGGCCAGGTGCACATCAAGCACCAGTACCCCCATTGCTGGCGCTGCCACAACCCCATCATCTTCCGTGCCACTGAGCAGTGGTTCTGCTCCATCGCCAAGTTCCGCGAGGATGTGTATAAGGCCATCGATACCGTTACCTGGATGCCGGATTGGGGCCACGACCGTATGACCGGCATGGTGCGCGACCGTAACGACTGGTGCATCAGCCGCCAGCGCACCTGGGGCGTACCCATCCCGGCCTTCTACTGCAAAAAGTGCGGCACCTACCATATCACCGATGCCACCATCAAGGCGGTCAGCGCCCTGTTCCGTAAGGAAGGCTCGGATGCCTGGTATAAGTACGATGCCGAGCAGATCATCCCCGCAGGCGAAGTGTGCGAAAAGTGCGGTGCTTCCGACTGGGAGAAGGACTCCGATATCATGGATGTCTGGTTTGACTCCGGTTCCACCCACGCTGCTGTGCTGGACGAGCGCCCCGAGCTGCGCTTCCCGGCAGATATGTATATGGAAGGCGGCGACCAGTTCCGCGGCTGGTTCCAGTCCAGCCTGCTGACCAGTGTCGCAAGCAAGGGCTGCGCCCCCTATAAGTCTGTACTGTGCCACGGCTGGGTAGTGGACGAGCAGGGCAAGCAGATGCACAAGAGCGCCGGCAACGGTGTGGAACCCAGCGAGATCATCAAGGACTACGGCGCAGATATTATCCGTCTGTGGGTGGCATCCTCTGATTACACGGTGGATGTGCGTGCCGGCAAGAACATCTTCAAGCAGCTGAGCGAGGCTTACCGTAAGATCCGTAACACGGCCCGCTTCATCCTGGGCAACCTGGATGGCTTTGACCCCAATACAGATTGCGTTACCGACGACCAGCTGCAGGATATCGACCGCTGGGCACTGGCTGCGCTGGATGACCTCATCGTCAACACCAACGCAGGGTACGCTGTGTACGACTTCAATAAGGTCTACCACGCTGTGTACAACTTCTGCGTGGTGGCAATGTCCAACTTCTATCTGGATGTCACCAAGGATCGCCTGTACTGCACCAATGGCGCAGCCCGCAAGGCTGCCCAGACCACTATGTACAAGATCCTGGTCGCGCTGGATAAGATCATCGCACCCATCCTGTGCTTCACCAGCCAGGAGATCTGGGACTTCATGCCCAAGACCGAAGGCATGAACAAGTATGTCGTGTTCGAGCAGATGCCCAAGGCAGGCCAGTATGCCGCCGACGATGCCTTTAAAGCAAAGTGGGCACAGCTGATCGCCGTGCGCGACGAGGTCAAGAAGGTGCTGGAGCAGGCCCGTGCTGAAAAGCTGATCGGTGCCTCGCTGGAAGCATCCGTCACCCTGTACTGCAGCGATACCGTCTACAGCCTGCTTAACAGCATCCCCATGGATGAGCTGGCTGACCTGATGATCGTTTCCCATGTGGAGCTGGTCAAGGGTGAGGGCGGCGCTGCCAGCGCTGTCGAGGGTCTGGGCGTTGCAGCTGCACACGCCACCGGCGAAAAGTGCGAGCGCTGCTGGAAGTATTCTGCCTCCATCGGCAGCCACCCGGCACATCCCACCCTGTGCGCACGCTGCGCCAGCGTTGTGGAAGCATAAGCGCTCCGCATAAGTACAGATCTGTTTTGTAAAAAAGGGCGGCGCTCCCTTGACCGGGGAGCGCCGTTTTTTGTAACAGAAACGAGGTAGCTATGGCATTTGTTATCTTTAATCTGGCGGCGGTGGCAGCACTGGTAGGCATCGATCAGCTTATCAAGCTGTGGGCGGTGCGTGTGCTGCAGCCGGTAGGGGTGCTGCCGCTGATCCCCCATGTGGTGGAGCTGCGGTTCGTACTCAACCCGGGCATGGCGTTCAGCCTGCTCAGCGGCAAACAGCTGTTCCTTATCCTCGCCACCAGTGCGGCATTGCTGCTGGTAGCCTATGGCCTGTTTTTCCGCAGCCGGGGCAAATATCTGCAGCAGGCAGCGCTGCTGCTGGTACTGGGCGGCGGCATCGGCAACCTGATCGACCGCGTACTTGCCGGTGAGGTTGTGGACTACATCAACCTGCTGTTCATGCGGTTTGCTGTATTCAACTTTGCCGATATTTGCGTCTGCGTGGGCGTGGCACTGTGGGTGCTGGAGATCTTCCTGGAAGAATCCCATGCCGGAAACGCCGATCCCTCCAAGGAGCAGTAAACCATGGAACAGCGTGAATTTATCGTAGAACAGGAAACTGCCGGCCAGCGCATCGACCGCTTTCTCAGCGGCGAGGATACCGGCCTGTCCCGCTCTGCACTGCAGGCTCTGGTAGCCGATGGGCATGTACAGTGCAACGGTAAGGTGGTGGCCAAAAGCCTCAAACTCAAGGCAGGGGACACCATTCTGCTGGAGATCCCGGATGCACGCCCCATCGAGGCGGTGCCGCAGGATATCCCGCTGGATATCGTCTACGAGGATGCGCATCTGCTGGTGGTCAATAAACCTAAGGGCATGGTGGTGCATCCGGCACCCGGCAACCCGGATGGCACCCTGGTCAATGCGCTGCTGTGGCACTGCAAAGGCAGCCTTTCCGGCATTGGCGGCGAGATCCGCCCCGGCATCGTGCACCGCATCGATAAGGACACCAGCGGCCTGCTGGTGGTGGCCAAGGACGATGCGACCCATATTGGCCTTTCGCAGCAGATGGCGGTGCACAGTGTGGAGCGCGCCTACCAGACGGTGGTGTACGGCGGTTTTACCCAGGACGAAGGCTTTGTGGAAGCAAACCTTGGCCGCAGCAAGACCGACCGCAAAAAAATGGCGGTCTACCCGGCTGCCGAGCCGCATACCAAATACGCTTACACCGGCTATCAGGTGCTGGAGCGGCTGGGTGAATTCACTCTGCTGGAATGCCGCTTAAAGACCGGCCGCACCCACCAGATCCGCGTGCACATGGCCTCTATCCACCACCCGGTGGCAGGAGACCCGGTCTATGGCCCCCATAACTGCATCACCAGCCTGCACGGCCAGTGCCTGCATGCTAAAACGCTGGGCTTCGTCCACCCCATTACCGGGGAGCAGCTGCGGTTCGATTCAGAACTGCCGGATTACTTTACCCATTTTCTCGCAACACTCAGGAGGAAAAACACATGAACGATTCTCTGGCATCCACTCTGGTGCTCTGTGATCTGGATAACCTGCTGCTGGGCGAGGATGGTAATCTGACCCAGGTGGTGCGGGATGTGCTGCAGCTGTTTGGCAGCCGCGGCGGCAGACTGACTGTTTTTTCGCAGCGCTCTCCGCGCGCGGTGCGCTCCATTCTGGGCAGCGTGCGGCTGGCAGCGCCTGCACTGGTGTGCGGCGGTACCATGGCGTATCATTATGCCGATGGCAACCGTGTGCCGCTGTGCAGCTTTGCGGAGCTGCAGCCGGATCTTTTCTGCCGCCTGCCGGATGCCGCCGGGGTCGGCATCGCTGTACAGATGCAGGATGGCACTACCCGGGTGCTGCGCATGAGCAAGGCGCTGGAACGCCATCTGCGGCAGGAGTGGACCCCGTATCTGCTGGCAAATGCTGCGGATATCCACCCCGAGCAGGTGCTGCGTGTGCTGCTGTATCAGGATAATAAGTCCGTGCCGCTGATCTCGCTGGTGGATAAGGCTGTAGGGGATAGTGTTGCCCTGCTGGGCGAGCGGATGGCACCGGATACCCTTGCGCTCACCCCCAGGCGCATCTCCGGGCGGGAAATGCTGGATACTATCTGCACCATGGCGCAGGTGGAACCGGAAAATGTGCTGGTACTGGCAGGCGGTCAGCCCATGCTGGAGCTGGTGCAGGCTGCGCAGCATAGTGCTGTAGCAGCCGATGCCCCGGCAGAGCTGCGCCTTGCCGCTGCCCAGGTGACATTGACGGATGCTGCCAGTGGTGCTGCCGTGGAGGTTTTGTACCGTATGGTGCGCGCTGCCGAACGATCCGTGTAAAACTTGTGCAAAGCTCTCTGCAATTTTCCGCAGAGGGCTTTCTTTTTATCCAAAAATCAGGTAGAATGGGAGAAAGGTCTATGCAGGATCAAAAGCATCACGAAAAAGGATTCCTGCTGTTGTGCCTTGCGGCAGCAGGGGTCTGCGCCGGGCTGGCGTTCTGGTTTGCGGTGCCGCTGTATGCGCAGGCACCGCCGCCGCTGCCGGATACACAAGATCTGGCAGTGTATACGCAGGTGGATCTGAACACGGCGGATGCCGATGCTTTGTGCACCCTGCCCGGTATCGGGCCTCGTAATGCAGAGGCGATCCTTGCCTATCGTGCACAGCACGGCCCATTTGTACAGCTGGAAGATGCTGTACAGGTGCCGGGCATCACGCAGGCAATGGTGGATTCCTGGGCAGGGCAGGCCTATGTGCGCTGAAAAGGAGCACCGGCAACGGCATCTGCCAGGGGCAAAGAGGAGATATGCTGTTATGAATGACGATTCGATCTTTATCAACCGGGAGCTGAGTTGGCTGGATTTCAACCGCCGCGTTCTGGCGCTGGGAAAGGACAAAAATGTCCCGTTGGGCGAGCGGGTCAAATTTCTGTCCATCTATGGCTCCAATCTGGACGAGTTTTTTATGGTGCGCGTTGGCTCCTTGCAGGAGCGCGCCAATCTGGAGCAGAGCAAGAGCAAAAAGGAAAAGCGGGAAAACAAGACCAATATGACCGCCGCTGAGCAGCTGGCTGCCATCATGCCCAAAACCGCACAGCTGCAGGAAGAGTGCGACAGATACTACGCAAAAGTGCTGGAAAGTCTGGCAGAAAACGGATACCGCAAGGTGGATTTTGATGCCCTGACCAAGGAAGAAGAACACCTGTGGAAAAAATACTTCCAGTCTGAGCTGTTCCCCATCCTCAGCCCGCAGATCGTGGATAACCGCCATCCGTTCCCGTTCCTGCGCAATAAGGAGATCTATCTGGGCGTGCTGCTCAAAGAAAAACACACCCAGGGGCAGAGCTTTGGCATCGTGCCCATCTCCAGCCAGATGGAGCGGATGCACTTTATCAAAAAGGATGGCAGCACCCTGTTTGCCCTGACCGAGGAGCTGGTGCTGCACTATGCGTCCAGCATTTTCGGCAAGGATGCCATCCAGGAAAAATGTCTGTTCCGGGTCACCCGCAATGCGGATATCGATGTCAAAGAAGGCATGATGGACCACGATATCGATTATCGCGAGATCATGACCGAGCTGCTCAAGCGCCGCCGCAAGTTGGCAGCGGTGCGTCTGCAGATCACGCCCGCCCCGGCACCGGAAGTGGAGCGGCTGCTGTGCAGTCGGCTGGAACTGACCCATAAGCGGGTGTTCGGCCAGAAAAGCCCGCTGGATCTGAGCTTCTTCTTCAAGCTCACCGGCCGCATGGAAGCCGAAGGCCACCCTGCGTTGTTCTATGCGCCTGCCCGCCCCATGCTGCCCCCGCCGGACTACGACCTGGCCACCGAGGTGCAGAAGCACGATGTGCTGCTCAGCTACCCGTACCAGTCCATCCGTCCCTTTATCACCATGCTCAAAAAGGCCGCACAGGATCCGGATGTCATCTCCATCAAGATGACCCTTTACCGGATGGCGCGGGAATCCCAGATCGTGCAGGCGCTGATGGAAGCCGCAGAAAACGGCAAGGAAGTCGTGACGCTGGTGGAGCTGCGTGCCCGCTTTGACGAGCAGAACAACATCGACTGGTCCAAGCAGCTGGAAAGCGCCGGCTGTACCGTCATCTACGGCTTCGAGGATTATAAGGTGCACTCCAAGCTGACCCTCATCACCCGTAAAGGGGCGGAAGGCTACTCCTACATCACCCAGATCGGTACCGGCAACTATAACGAAAAGACCAGCGAGCTTTATACCGATTATTCTTTCATCACAGCAGATGAGCGCATCGGTGAGGAAGCCTCCAAGGTGTTCCGCAACCTGGCGGTGCAGCAGCTTACAGAGGAAAGCGATAAGATGCTGGTGGCACCGCTGCGCTTCAAGAGCGTATTGCTGGATGAGATGGACCATGTTATCGCTGCCGCCCGTATGGGGCGTCCGGCATCCATGATCCTCAAAAACAACTCCATCAGCGATCGGGATATCATCCTGAAATTGCAGGAAGCCAGCTGTGCCGGTGTGCGCATCGATATGATCGTGCGCGGCATCTGCTGTGTGCGCGCAGAGGTTCCCGGTAAGACCGAGAACCTGCATATCCGCAGCTTGGTGGGACGCTATCTGGAACATGGCCGCATCTACAGCTTTTTTGATGGTACCCATACCCGCATCTACATTGCCTCCGGCGATTTCCTTACCCGCAATACCGAGTGCCGTGTGGAAGTAGGTGTGCGGGTGGAGGATCCTGTACTGGTGAAAAAGCTCACGGATATTCTGCAGCTGCAGCTGCACGATAACGTCAACGCCCGGGTGATGGATGCCGATGGCAACTACCAGAAGGTAAAGCCCGCCGAGGGAGAGACGCTGGTCAATAGCCAGATGGGTATGTATGACCTGCTGCGTGACGACTGGACCCGTCCCGCGCCCTGGAAGTGCACTACCCCCGCGCCGGAAACGGAAAAACCGGCAGCAGTCTGCCAGGAAGTTACCGTGGAACAGCTCAAACAGGAGCTGCCCCATGTGTTCCAGCCCGCAGAAACGCAGCCGGAACAGCAGCCTGCGCCGGAAAAGGCGGAACAGCCCGCCCCGGCGGCGCAGGAACCGGACCATTACGAAGCGCTGGAGCAGATGCTCAACAATAAGCCGCGTCCGGCACAGCCTGCCCCCAAAGCTCCGGCTGCACCCCATCCGGCAGTAAGACCTGCCGTTACCGCAGAGCCTAAGAAAAAGGGCCTGCTGGAACGTATCCAGAGCTTTTTCCGCCGCTGATGGCTGGCTGATGTCTGATAGATAAAAAACACGATACACCTAAACCGGAGCTGCTGCACAGGGATCTGTGTGGCGGCTCTGCTTTTTGCCATGGAGGATACTTTCCTCAGTGCCCTCCCGTCACGGGCGAGGTTATGTTCTCCCTCCCGGTGCTTCAGCATACACTTTTCAGGACAGGAGGGCGGCGTATGCAGGTAAAACAAGGCGGACGGGCGGCAAAAATACGCAGACGGCGGTGGGGTATCGCAGCGCTTATGCTGGCAGGGCTGGGGCTTTGCCTGCTGGCTGCACTGCCGGTGCAGGCTGCTCGGAACACAGAAAAATTCTGCTTTCCCCTGGATACCACGGCATGGCGCATCTCGGATGCCTACGGCGAACGGACAGATCCCTTTACCGGAAGAACGGCGTTCCATCAGGGCATTGACCTTGCCTGCGCGGCAGGCACTGCGGTGCGTGCGGTACAGGATGGTGTCGTGCTGGCGGCGGCATATAGTGCAAGCTACGGCAATCATCTGCGCATCCTGCACCCGGATGGCTGCGAGACCCGCTATGCGCACCTGCAATACCTCTATGTCCGCCCGGGAGAGGTGGTGCAGGCCGGGCAGATACTGGGCACCGCCGGGCAGACAGGCCGCGCTACCGGTGCGCACCTGCATTTGGAACTGTGGCAGTATGGTTCCGCCTGCGACCCTGCTGTGCTGCTGGGAGCTACCATGTGAGCCGGGTGCGTATTGGCCCGCTGGTGTTCCGGGACCCGGTCCTGCTGTGCGGCGTGGTATACCTGCTGCTGTATTTTGATGCCAGCGGTTTTCTGCGCCTGGGGCTGCTGGCAGCCATCCTGCACGAGCTGGGGCATATCCTGGTCTACTGCATCCAGCAGCGGCATCTGCCGGTCATCGAGGTGACTATGACCGGCTTTTGTATGCGTACAGCAGGCAAAGGGCAGTCCCCGCGGCAGCGGTTCCTGCTGGCAGCCGCCGGGCCGGGGGTGAACTTTGCACTTGCCGGTATCTGGGCACTGCGTCTGGGGCAGGCGGCCACCATACGCGGCAGCGCATTCTGGGCGGCGAACCTGCTGACCGGCCTGTTCAACCTGCTGCCGATCCCGCCGCTGGATGGTGCACAGATGGCCGCGTGTGTGGGGATGCTTTGGCGGCAAAAACACGGAATGTGCATCCAAACAGCGCGAAACGATTGCAAAACCGGCACATTTAGGGTAAAATAAAAAGAACGCAAAAAACGGATTGTTTATGGAGGACCCGATGTTTGATCCCAAACTGAAAGAAGCGCTGGGACGGGTGCAGAAACCCGGCCGCTACACCGGCGGCGAGCCTGGCAGTATCTATAAAGAAAAGGACAAAGTGGATGTGCGCTTTGCCTTCTGCTTTCCGGATACCTATGAAGTGGGCATGTCTTTTCTGGGCGAAAAGATCCTGTATGAGCTGCTCAACAGCCATGAAAACTGGTGGTGCGAGCGTGCCTTTATGCCCTGGCTGGATATGAAAGCGGAAATGGAGCGCCTGCAGCTGCCGCTGTACACCATGGAGAGCAAGGACCCGCTTACGGCCTTTGATGCCGTGGGCTTTACCCTGCAGTACGAGCTTTCCTATACCAATATCCTTGCCATGCTGGACCTGGCGGGGATCCCGTTCTATGCCAAAGACCGCGACGACCACTGGCCGCTGATCGTGGCGGGCGGCCCCTGCGCCTGCAATGCGGAGCCGATCGCGGATTTTTTTGATGTGATCCAGCTGGGCGAGGGCGAAAATCAGCTGCCTGCTATCTGCGCCGAGATCGAAAAGGCAAAAAAAGAGGGTCTTGATAAAAAGCAGCTGCTGCGCAGCATTGCAAAGATCCCCGGTGTGTACATCCCGGCCTTTTATGATGTGACCTACTACGAGGATGGCCGGGTCAAGGCTATCACACCCAACGAGCCGGGCATCCCTGCACGTATCACCAAGGCCATCATCAAAGACCTGAACGCATTTGCCCCGCCCACCAACTTTGTGGTGCCCATGGTGGGCGCTATCCAGGACCGCGCCAGCATCGAGGTGCTGCGTGGCTGCGTGCGCGGCTGCCGGTTCTGTCAGGCGGGTTTTCTGTACCGCCCCATGCGCCAGCGCGATGCCAGCCTGCTGAACAAGGCGGCACAGGATCTGTGCGCCAACACCGGCTATGAGGAACTGAGCCTGTCCAGCCTCTCCACCTCCGACCATGGCCAGCTGGAAGAACTGCTGGATGATTTGAACGAGTGGGCACCCAAGGAGCATGTCAGCCTGTCGCTGCCCTCCCTGCGTGTGGACAACTTCTCCCAGAGCCTGATCGAAAAGACCACCAAGGTGCGCAAAAGCGGCCTGACCTTTGCCGCCGAGGCCGGCACCCAGCGCCTGCGCAACGTCATCAATAAAAATGTCACCTGGGACGAGATCGAAAAGACCTGCACCATTGCTTTTAATGCAGGCTACACCTCGGTCAAGCTCTACTTCATGATGGGCCTGCCCACCGAGACCATGGAGGATATCGAGGGCATTGCCGAGACCGCCCAAAAGGTGGTAGACCTCTACTATAAGAACACGAACCACACCAAGGGGCGCGGCGTACAGGTGACCATCAGCTGCGCCTGCTTTGTGCCCAAGCCCCACACCCCCTTCCAGTTTGTGCCCATGGATACTGCCGAGACCCTGCAGGCCAAGCAGAAGCACCTGCTGGAAAGCGTGCACAGCCGCAAGATCAAGGTCAACTATCACGACAGCACTACCAGCTTCCTGGAGGGTGTGTTCGCCAAGGGCGACCGCCGCCTGGCCCCGGTCATCGTAGAAGCCTATAAGCGTGGCTGCTATTTTGATGGCTGGGAAGAGTGCTTCAAGTACGATACCTGGATGCAGACCTTTGCAGATCTGGGCATCGACCCTGCCTTCTACTGCCAGCGCCCCATTGCACTGGACGAGGTGACCCCCTGGTCCCACATGGACTACGGCATCACCCACGAATATCTGGTGCGGGAGTACAATAAGGCGCTGGCCGCCCAGACCACCCCGCCCTGCAACCGTGCCTGCAACGCCTGCGGTGCCAACCATCTGTTAGGAGGTCCCTGCTTTGATTACAGTCAGAATCTCGTTTGAAAAGAAAAATGAAGCCTCCTATATCTCTCTGCTGGATATGCAGCGGGTGATGCAGCGGGTGCTCAAGCGCAGCGGCCTGCCGGTATGGCATACGCTGGGCTTTAACCCCCATATCTACATGACCTTTGCCTGCCCGCTTTCGCTAGGGCAGGAGAGTGAGTGCGAGTGCGTGGATGTAAAGACCGAAGCCGAATCCCCGGATTTTGCCCAGTGGCAGACAGCACTCAACGCCATCATGCCCGCCGGTATCCATGTTACCCGAGTGGCCCCGGTGGAGATGAAGGCGGACAGCATCGCCTTTGCCTGCTACCGTATCAGCTACCCGGCGGCTGCCGCTGCAGTGCTGGAACAGTACAATGCGCTGGAAGCTGCCCTTGTAGAAAAGCATAGCAAGCGCGGTAAAAAGATCGTAGACCTCAAAGAGCATATCCCGCAGCTGACCTATGCACAGGCAGGGGATAGCGTACAGCTGGAGCTGTGCCTGCCTGCTGCCCAGGAGCTGAACCTGAACCCCTCGCTGCTCACCGGTTTTCTGGAAGAAACGTTCGGCCTGACTGCCGCCAGTGCCAACATCCTGCGCACAAAGTTTTTGACGGCAGACCGTCAGCTCTTTGCCTAAAACACCGCAAAAGTCCGTCTACCGGGCAAAACGGAAAATTTTTACGAGATTTTTCGGCAAATCGCTTGCATTCAAGCCGGTTTTGTGCTATCCTATTAGGGCGTTAGTGTCCGCTGAGACCACAGCGGGGTTAATGACAAGTATTTATCATTAAACGGGCGGTCCTCTGACGGCTATGCCGTGTATGAACGTCTAAAAACAAATGGAGGATTCAAAAATGGACGCACTGAAGATTATTTCTGAAGGCAGCATCAAGGCTGAAAAGCCCCAGTTCAACGTTGGCGACACCGTCCGCGTTGATGTTCGTATCAAGGAAGGCGACCGTGAGCGCATCCAGGCCTTTGAGGGCACTGTGATCGCAAAGAAGCACGGCGGCGTTGCTGAGACCTTCACCGTTCGCCGCGTGGCTTACGGTGTCGGCATCGAGCGTGTCTTCCCCATCAACAGCCCCTTCGTTGAGAAGGTCACTGTTGTCCGCAAGGGCAAGGTCCGCCGCGCAAAGCTGTTCTATCTGCGTGGCCGTACGGGCAAGGCTGCCAAGGTCAAGAGCGATATTTGATCATCCCCGATTTGAAACCGGGAGAAAAGGGACAACTTGTTGTCCCTTTTTTCTTTTTCAAGCTGCGGGCAGATGTATAAAACCAGAAAGGCTGGTGGTAAAACTATGGAAAAACAGCAACAAACGCAGCAGACGGTGCGCGGGCAGGGTATGCTGGAATGGTACGAGGCGCTTATCTCCGCCGCGCTGGTGCTGGTGCTGATCTTTTCGTTTTTCTTCCGCATCATTCAGGTGGATGGCCGCTCCATGGTGCCCACCCTGACTAATGGCGATAAGCTCATTGTCTGGGCTGCAGGCTACACCCCGCAGCGGGGCGATGTGGTCATCGTGGACAGCTACACCGTTTACGGCAAGCCGCTGGTCAAACGCATCATCGCCAAGGGCGGCGATACCATCAGCATTGATTACGATGCCGGTACGGTCACGGTCAACGGCGAGCTGCTGCAGGAGAACTACATCGCAGCGCCTACTTATCTGGGCTATGATGTAGAGTTTCCGTATACCGTGCCGGAGGGCACGCTGTTCGTGATGGGCGATAACCGCAACGAATCGCTGGACAGCCGTTCTTCCTATGTCGGCTGCATTGACGAGCGTGATATCCTGGGCAAGGTACTGCTGTGCTTTATGCCCTTTACAGATTTTGGGGTGGTAAAATGAACGAGATGGATACCCGGTTTGCAAACCAGTTCAATATTCAGTGGTTCCCTGGCCACATGACCAAGACCCTGCGCATGATGGAGCAGGAGATCCAGCATGTGGATGCCAGCCTTGTGCTGCTGGACGCACGCATTCCTCTGTCCAGCCTGAACCCGGAGATCGAGCGCATCACGGCGCGCAAGCCGAAACTCTATGCGCTGAACAAGGCCGACCTTGCCGACCCGGCTGTGACCGAGGAGTGGATCCGCTACTTCCACGCCGCAGATGCCGGCTGCGTGGCTATCAGCGCCAAGCAGAAGGGCGGCGCAAATGCCGTGAAGGCTGCCATTGAAAAGGAGCTTTCCGGCCTGCTGGAGCGCCGCCAGAACCGCGGTATGGGCGGTGCAAAAACGCAGGTGATGCTGTGCGGCATCCCCAACGTGGGCAAATCGACCTTTATCAACACCTTTGCAGGCTCTGCCCGCGCCAAGGCGGCCGACCGTCCCGGTGTGACCAAGGGCAAGCAGTGGGTCAGCACCGAAAAGTTCGACCTGCTGGATATGCCCGGCGTGCTGTGGAAAAAGTTCGATTCCAAGACCATCGCCTCCAATCTGGCCTTCATCGGCTCCATCAAGGACGATATCCTGGATGTGGAGGAGCTGGCCATGAACCTGCTGGACGAAGTGCGCCGCAACTATCCGGAGCTTGTAGCACAGCGCTACAAGCTGGATGCCGAAACGCTGGCACTGCCGCCCTATGAGCTGCTGGAGGCCATTGGCCGCAAGCGCGGTCTGCTTGTGCGCGGCGGCGAGGTGAACACCGAGCGCTGTGCCATCATGCTGGTGGATGAGTTCCGTGCCTGCAAGTGGGGACGCATCTCGCTGGAGCGCCCGCCGCAGCGGGACGATCTGACCGATTTTGCTGAGGAGGATGAGGAATGAAGCGCCGCTCGGATGAGGAGATCTCGGCTCCGCTGTACGCCTTTGACGCCGAAGTGCGCAGCCAGTACGGCTGCTTTGCCGGTGTGGATGAGGCCGGGCGCGGCCCGCTGTGCGGCCCCGTGTGTGTGGCAGCCTGTATCCTGGACCCGGAAAACCCGGTGTACGGCATCAACGATTCCAAAAAGCTGACCGAGAAAAAGCGCGAGGCATTGTTTGACGAGATCTGCCAGAAAGCGCTGGCCTACCGCATCGTCTTTGTGGGGCCGGAGATCATCGACCGGGAAAACATCCTGCATGCCACCATGGGCGGGATGCAGCAGGCGGTGGAAGAGCTGGACATCGTACCCAATCTGGTGCTGGTGGACGGCAACCGCACTCCTGCAGGGCTGCAGATCCCGGCGCAGCCAGTAGTCAAGGGCGATGCTACCAGCGCCAGCATCGGCGCAGCATCCGTCCTGGCCAAGGTCAGCCGGGACCGCTACATGCTGGAGCTGGACAAACAGTACCCGCAGTATCAGCTGGCAAAACACAAGGGCTACCCCACAAAACTGCATTACGAGCTGATCGCGCAGTACGGCATCCAGCCGTTCTACCGCCGCAGCTTCCTTAAAAAGCAGGGCTACTGGCCGGAGAACGGCAAGTGAACCGCGCCGAGACCGGCCACAGGGGAGAAGCAGTGGCTGCCCGCTGGTATCAGAAACAGGGGGCGCAGTTGCTGACCCATAATTATCGCACCCGAATGGGGGAACTGGATCTTGTACTGCGAGAGCCGGACGGGACCTTGGTCATCTGCGAGGTCAAGACCCGCAGCCCGGAGATGCTGGCATCGCCTGCTTCGGCGGTAAGCCCGGCCAAGCAGCGCCGCCTGATCCGGGCAGCACAGGCCTATCTGCAGCAGACCGGACAAAGCGAAGAACCGGTGCGTTTTGACGTTGCGGAAGTAGTTCCTCTTGACAGCGGGCGCTGGATGGTACATATTATAAAGGGTGCCTTTCTCTGCAAAAATTAGGCAGGATCCGTGGCACCGGTGGGAAGTATACGGTAAAACGAAGGTTTTTCCGTACAACCGGGAACGTGCCCGGCACGTTCCGTGGCGAAAAGGAGCGATGACCATGCAGTTTTTCAGTACCAGAGATCAGAACCGCAAAGTAACCTCTTCTCAGGCAATCGCACAGGGGCTGTCTGATGAAGGCGGCCTGTTTGTGCCGGAAAGTTTTCCGCAGGTAGATGTAAAGGCGCTGTGCGGGCTGGAGTATCCCGCGCTGGCAGCCGCTGTTGTGCGGGAATACCTGACCGACTACGACCCCGCATTCCTGACCGAAGCCACCCGTAGCACCTACGGGGATGCTTTTGGCGGCAAGGCAGGCTATCTTGCCCCGGTGGAAGGGGATACCTATGCCCTGGAACTGTGGCACGGCCCCACCTGCGCGTTCAAGGATTATGCGCTGCAGCTGATGCCGAAGCTGCTTGTGGAAGCCAAAAAGAATCTGGGCCGCACCGAAAAGACCCTGATCCTTGTGGCGACCAGCGGTGATACCGGCAAGGCTGCGCTGGATGGCTACCACGATATCCCGGGGGTGGAGATCGCTGTATTTTATCCCACCGGCGGCACTAGCGAGATCCAGCGCCTGCAGATGGCTACCCAGGAGGGTGCCAATGTGGCGGTATATGCGGTGCGCGGCAACTTTGACGATGCCCAGACCGGCGTGAAAAAGGTCTTTGGCGATAAGGCCATCGCCGCCGAGCTGGAAAAGCGGAACATCCGCCTTTCCAGCGCAAACTCCATCAACTGGGGCCGCCTTGTGCCGCAGATCGTCTACTATTTTGCTGCCTACGCCCAGCTGCTCAAGGCAGGCCGGATCACCTTCGGCAACGAGGTGGATTTCTGCGTGCCTACCGGTAACTTTGGCGATATCCTGGCCGGTTATTACGCAAAGCGGATGGGCCTGCCTGTGGGCAAGCTGGTCTGCGCATCCAACGAGAACAATGTCCTGACGGATTTTCTCACCACCGGTACATATACCGCAAAGCGGGCGTTCTTCAAGACCACCTCTCCCAGCATGGACATTCTGGTATCCTCTAATCTGGAGCGCCTGCTGTACCATGTGACCGGCAGTGATGCCGAGGTGGCGGGCTTTATGCAGCAGCTGGCTGCCACCGGCAGCTATACTGTCCGGCCCGAGACACTGGCTGCGATCCAGGATACCTTCTCCTGCGGCTGGAGCAGCGAGGCCGAAGTGGCAGCAGAGATCCGCTCCCGCTACGAAAAGGACGGCTACCTGTGCGATACCCACACGGCTGTGGCTTTCCATGTGGCCGGGCAGAAAAAGCGGCAGGGCGTGCCTATGATAGTGCTTTCCACCGCATCGCCCTTCAAGTTCCCCCGCAGTGTGCTGAGCGCCCTGGGCAAAACTGCCCCGGAAAACGATTTTGAAGCCATGCAGCAGCTGGAAGCTGCCACCGGGCATACCGCACCGGCAAGCCTTGCCGCCCTGCGCAGCAAGGCCGAGCGCTTTGATACCGTTATCGCGCCGACGCAGATCGCCGAGGTGGCGCTGGGCTATCAGGCATGATCTTCTGCGGACTGACAGAACAGGAGTAAACAGACTATGGCACTTTTTGTGCTTGGCGACCCCCATCTTTCCCTGGGCGCATCCAAGCCGATGGATATCTTTCCCGGCTGGAACGATTATGTGGACCGGCTGGAAAAAAACTGGCGCAAGCTTATCACCCCGCAGGACACGATCGTGCTGGCAGGGGATATCAGCTGGGCCATGCGCCTGACCGATACCCGCAGGGACTTTGCTTTTCTGCAAAGCCTGCCGGGGCAGAAGATCCTCATGAAGGGCAACCACGATTACTGGTGGTCTACCGCCAATAAGATGAACGCCTACCTCAAGGCAGAAGGCTTTGACAGCCTGCATATCCTGCACAACAACTCCTATACAGTGGAAGGCTACGCTATCTGTGGTACCCGCGGCTGGCTGTTCGATGTGGGGGAACCCCACGATGAAAAAGTGATGAACCGTGAGATCGGCCGTTTGCGCATGAGCCTGCAGGCAGCAGAACCCGGGCTGGAAAAGCTGGTTTTTCTGCACTATCCGCCGGTGTATACCGGCACCAGTGCCCCGGAGATCGTAGCGACCCTGAAAGAGTATGGGATACGCACCTGTTTTTACGGGCATCTGCACGGCAATGCCATCCGTTATGCGGTGCAGGGCGAGGTGGACGGCATCCGCTACAAGCTGGTAAGTGCCGATGGCCTGCGTTTCTGCCCCTATCGCATCAACTGAGAAGGATGCAAAAGGGCAGAAACGACAAAATTTAAAAATTTGGTATGGCAATTGTGTCCAGAGCGTGCTATAATAAGTTTTGACGCGATTGTTGCACCCAATTGAGCGCGCGCGTCCCCGCATTCCGTGTGCATACAGCAAGGACGTGGTGCGCGGTTGCCCCGGGCAAAAACTTCCTGCCCTGAGCAATAGAATATTTGAGTGGAGGATAAACAAATGAATCTCATCAAGTGTGAAAAGCTCGAGAAGAGCATGGCAGAACTGCAGTTCTCCATCGATGCAGAGGCTTTCAAGAAGGCTGTTGCCGATGTTTTCAAAAAAGAAGGCAAGAAGTACCCTGTGCAGGGCTTCCGCAAGGGCAAGGCTCCCAAGGCTCTGATCGAAAAGATGTACGGCGCAGATGTCTTTACCTATGACGCCATCAACGAGCTGTTCCCGGAGGCTTTCGAGGCTGCTGTCAAGGAAGCCGGTCTGGAGCCGGTCGGCCGTCCTGAGGTCTCTGTGGATTCCGCAAGCGAGAACGAGGGCGCTACCCTGACCGTTAAGGTCGCCGTCAAGCCCGAGGTCAAGGTTGGCAGCTATAACGGTCTGACGGTGGAAAAGACTGTCCATACTGTTACCGATGAGGCTGTGGATGCTGAGCTGAAGCGTGTGCAGGAGCGCAATGCCCGTGAGCTGACCCGTGAGGGCGCTGCACAGGATGGCGATATCGCTGATATCGACTTCGAGGGCTTTGTGGACGGTGTCGCATTTGAGGGCGGCAAGGCTGAGCACTACAGCCTGACCCTGGGCAGCGGCAGCTTCATCCCCGGCTTTGAGGAGCAGATCGTTGGTCACTCCGCAGGCGAAGAGTTCGATGTGAACGTTACCTTCCCCACCGAGTACCAGGCTGCTGAGCTGGCTGGCAAGGCTGCTACCTTCAAGATCGTGCTGCACGAAGTGAAGTACAAGGAGCTGCCCGCTCTGGATGACGAGCTGGCAAAGGACTGCTCCGAGTACGACACGCTGGACGAGTTTAAGGCTTCCATCCGCAAGAACAACCAGGAGCAGCTGGACAAGCAGGATGATCTGGCTGTTGAGAATGCTCTGGTCGATCAGGTCATCGACAGCATGGAGGCTGAGATCCCCCAGGCTATGTACGATGCCCGTATGGACGAGATGGTCAACGACTTTGCTTTCCGTGTGGAGCAGCAGGGTCTGCGCCTGGAAGACTACCTGAAGTATATGGGCCAGACCATGGAGCAGTTCCGTGCTGCCTTTATGCCGCAGGCTGAAAAGCAGGTCAAGATCGGCCTGGCTCTGGAGGCTGTTGCTGCTGCTGAGCACATCGAGGCATCCGAAGAGGAGATCACTGCCGAGATCAAGCGCATTGCCGACCAGTACAAGATGGAAGAGGACAAGGTCCGTGAGCTGATCAACATCGAGGATCTGAAGCAGGATCTGGCTCGCACCAAGGCCATCGATTTCATCAAGAGCCACGCAAACATCGTGGAGAAGCCCGCAGAGGCTGAAAAGGCTGCTGACGCTGAGTAATCAGTGCCCGGCCGCATAAGGCGCCGCAGGCGTTTTATCAGAGGTTGTTAAAATTGACCGGTACGGCTGAACTTTACAGGGAACCCGTATCGGTCAATTTTGCCAATAAACTTAAACCATTCCAGGAGGCGAACTTTATGAGTTTTGTTCCTTACGTTGTCGAGCAGTCGGCGCACGGGGAGCGTTCCTACGATATTTTCTCCCGTCTGCTGAACGATCGCATCATCGTGCTGAGCGAGGATGTCAACGATACTACCGCAAGCCTTGTGGTGGCGCAGCTGCTGTATCTGGAAGGGCAGGACCCGGATAAGGATATCAGCCTGTATATCAACAGCCCCGGCGGCTCCATCAGTGCCGGCATGGCCATCCACGATACCATGCAGTATATCAAGTGCGATGTTTCCACTATCTGCATGGGTATGGCCGCCTCTATGGGCGCTTTTCTGCTGGCCAGCGGCACCAAGGGCAAGCGCTTTGCACTGCCCAATGCCGAGGTTATGATCCACCAGCCGCTGATCGGCGGCCAGGGCGGCGGCCTTTCCGGCCAGACCACGGATATCAAGATCCATGCCGAGCACATGGTGTATATCCGCGATAAGATGAACCGGATGCTCAGCGAGTACACCGGCCAGCCGCTGGAAAAGATCCAGCAGGACACCGAGCGCGATAACTATCTGTCTGCTCAGCAGGCAAAGGAGTACGGCCTGATCGATGAGGTCATCGCCCACCGCTGAACCATCAATTTATCCAGGATAAGGAAAAACAGCTATGGCAAATAACAATTCCGGCAAAAACGATAAAGATCTGGTTTGCAGCTTTTGCGGGAAGCATCAGGACGAAGTGGAGCGCATGATCATCGGCCCCGGGGTCAATATCTGCAGCGAATGCATCGGCCTGTGCCACGATCTGCTCTCTGATAAGCCGGATCAACCCAAAAGTGCCCGCCCGGGCCGCGGCAGTGCAAGCCACGCCCATATCCAGCCCGCTGCTGCGGATCTGGATATCAACATCATGACCCCCGCCGAGATCAAAGAAGGGCTGGATCAGTATGTGATCGGGCAGGACGAGGCAAAGCGTGTGCTCTCTGTTTCTGTTTACAATCACTATAAGCGCATCCTCAGCGGCAAGGGCGGCGATGTAGAACTGCAGAAGTCCAACGTGCTGCTGCTGGGTCCCTCCGGCGTGGGCAAGACCCTGCTGGCGCAGACCCTGGCACGGATGCTGGGCGTACCCTTCGCCATTGCGGACGCTACCACCCTGACCGAGGCCGGCTACGTGGGCGAGGATGTGGAGAACATCCTGCTCAAGCTGATCCAGGCGGCAGATTTTGATGTGCAGAAGGCACAGATCGGCATCATCTACATCGACGAGATCGATAAGATCACCCGCAAGAGCGAAAACCCCTCCATCACCCGCGATGTGGGCGGCGAGGGCGTGCAGCAGGCACTGCTGAA
>CAKTFD010000004.1 GCA_934553285.1 uncultured Faecalibacterium sp.
CAGCCGTATGGCAAAGCGTGCTAACAAGAACGCTTGATCGCGCAGTTTGATTGACGAACAAAACCTCTGTACCGGGTCTCCGGCACAGGGGTTTTTGTTTTTTATCCGCCATTACGCCCCGCACAGGGCGGCAAGGCTTTGCCGCCGCACCGGCTCCAGGGGCTGCTCCGGCGGCAGGGGCTGCGGCAAAGCCGCCTGCAGCCCCCACACCGCCCAGGCTGCGGGCACCACAAAGGCCAGCGCCAGCCCGGGGCACACCAGCGCCGGTTCCTGCCGCCACGGGCTGCCGGGCGGGAACACCAGCGCCGTGCACAGGCACAGCGCAGCCCACAGCTCCCACAGCGCGGTCTGTCCGCTGCGTTTCATCCGCCTCACCTCCGTTTTGGCCCAGTTTACCAGCCGCCGGGCGCAAAATATGGCGGAACAGCGAGGACAAATCGCATACGCTTTCTATATTTTTCAGTTCTGATCGTGGCTTTTGCCCAGCAAGGAGCACACCACGCCGCAGACAAGGCTTGCCGTGATGCCGGCTGCCGCGGCGGTCAGCCCGCCGGTCAGGATGCCGATGGCACCTTTTTCTGCCAGGGCGGTGCGCACCCCTTTTGCCAGCAGATGCCCGAACCCCAGCAGCGGCACGGTGGCACCCGCACCGGCAAACTCTGCCAGCGGCGCATACAGCCCCACGGCAGAAAGCACCACCCCCGCCACCACATAGCCGGTAAGGATGCGTGCGGGGGTCAGCTTTGTCAGGTCGATGAGCAGCTGCCCCACCGTGCAGATGGCACCGCCCACCACGAACGCCCACAGATACTCCATCTCAGTTCTCCTTTTCCGGCGCGGTCAGCTCCACCAGATGCGCCACCGCCGGGATGCTCTCCTTCTGCAAAAAAGTGGTCTGGCTCATCAGGGCACCTGTGGCGATAAACAGCACCCGCCTGCTGCTGCGGCGCAGCAGCTTTGGCAGGATGTGCCCGCAGAGCACGGCGGCGCAGCAGCCCGGGCCGGAACCGCCGCTTTTCACCTGCTGTTCCCCGGCATCGAACAGCAGGCAGCCGCAGTCTGCGTGGTTGCGGAGCAGCAGCCCTTCCGCCGCCAGCAGCTCCCGCAGCATCTGGCTGCCCACCAGCCCCAGATCTCCGGTGTAGATGCCGTCCACATCCTGCAGCTCGGTGCGGGTATCCGCCAGATACTGCAGCAGGGTGGCAGCAGCAGCCGGTGCCATAGCCGCGCCCATGTTGTTGATATCCTTTATCTGATAATCCTGCACCCGGCCAAAGGTGGCAGCGGCAATGCCCACCCCCTGCCCGGCCGGGCGCACCAGGCAGCAGCCCGCAGCGGTGGCCGTCCACTGCGCTGTGGGGGTGCGCACCGCGCCGTAGCTCAGCGGCGTGCGGAACTGCCGCTCTGCCGCGCAGAAATGGCTGGAGGTCATGGCCAGCAGGTTCTGCGCGGCACCGCTGCTGCACAGGGCGGCGGCCAGCCCCAGCGCCTCTGCCATGGTGCTGCAGGCCCCGAACAGCCCCGCAAAGGGCGCGCCCAGCTCCCGCATTGCGTAGCCGGAGGCCGTACACTGCGCCTGCAGATCCCCCGCCAGCACAAGGTCCACCTGCTCCGCCGGCAGGGCCGCTTTTTGCAGGCAGAGCCGCGCCGCCCGCAGCTGCAGGGATCTTTCCGCCGCTTCCCAGCCGCTCTGCCCGAACCGGTTGTCGGTGCTCAGTGCATCAAAGCCCGCAGCCAGCGGGCCTTCGCTCTCCTTTTTGCCGCCCACAGCCGCCTGCGCGGCGATCACCGGCGGGGTATGGAACAGCAGGGTGTCGCCGCGGCGCTCGGTCATAAAAAATTTCCCCTTTCCTGCAAAAAATGCTCCGGAACGTGTTATACTGTTTATGCGGCCCTGCAATATCCCGCAGGGCTGGCCCGTATTATAAAATAGAAACGCCCAGCTGCCCCAGCAGCCACAGCCCTGCACCGTACACCACCGCCGCCAGCGTGCCGTACACGATGACCGGCCCGGCAATGAGGAACATCTTTGCCCCGGTGCCCGGCACCCGGCCCTCGGTCTGGAACTCAATGGCCGCGCTGACCACCGCGTTGGCAAAGCCGGTGATGGGCACCAGCGACCCCGCCCCGGCCTTTGCGGCCAGCTTCTGGTACCAACCCAGGGTGGTAAGCACTGCCGAGAGGGCGATCAGGGTGCAGCTGGTCAGGGTGCCTGCCAGGTCGGCATCGGCCCCCTGCTGCAAAAACCGCTGGCGCAGCACCTCGCCCAGCAGGCAGATGCCGCCGCCCACACAAAATGCCCACAGGCAGTCTGCCAGCAGCGGCGAATGCGGCCCCGCTTTCTGCACCCGGCGTGCGTATTCCTGCGCTGTCATCTTCATCTTTCCGCGCCCCTTTCGGGGTATAGTCTGCCCCGGGCAGCGGGCGCTTATCCTCTTTTTCTGAAAGGAGGTCCTGTTCATGCGTTTTTCCGTTTCTTCCTCTGCCGCACAGCACCATAAACACCACCATGCCCGCCGTCTGCTCTGCCTGACGGCGCTGGCCTGCTTTGTGGCGGGCGGCACCGCCTTTGCCTGCACCCGCAAGGCTGCAGCGTCTGAGCTGCCCCTGCCTGCCGAGAGCCTTGTCCAGGCCGCAGACCTCCAGCCCGCCGCGCCGGTGCAGCCCCCCGCCGACAGTGCAGCCGAGAACACCGCACCGGCACCCCTGCTCACCGCCGCCCAGGCGCAGGCAATGCTGGACGACCCCCGTATGATCCTTGTGAGCCGCGCCCACAAGATGCCGGAGGACTACGCCATCGAAACCAAGGAATGCGGTTCCGCCACCGCCATCAACAAAACATTGCAGACCGAGGCCGCCGATGCTTTTCTCTCCATGCAGGCCGCTGCCGCCAAAGACGGGGTGGATGTGCGGATGCAGAGCGGCTACCGCAGCGCAGCCTACCAGAAAAACCTGTACGACAAAAAGACCCGGTACTACCGCGATAAGGGCCTGAGCGAGGCCGCCGCCCGGGAAAAGGCCGCCACCATCGTAAACCCGCCGGGCTGCTCAGAGCACAACTGCGGCCTTGCTGCAGACCTGAACAGCCCGGAGCACACCACGCTGGACACCGGTTTTGCCAACACCGCCGCCTTCCGCTGGCTGTGCGAAAACGCAGCGCAGTACGGTTTTATCCTGCGCTACCCCAAGGAGGCCGAAGCCGTGACCGGCATCACCTACGAGCCGTGGCACTGGCGGTATGTGGGCGCAGAGAATGCCGCCCTGCTCAAGCAGAGCGGCCTGTGCCTGGAGGATGCTGTGGCGCTTTTGCAGCGCATTGCCGCCGGGGAGAGCACAGCCGGTTAAGTTTGCATGAAAACTGCCGGAAAACCCTGTGGTGTGCGTTGCATTTTACCCGCCGATATGGTAAGATATCTACAGTCTGCCCGGGTGCGCGATGCGACCCGCTGCCCTGACGAACGAATTTAACAAAAGAAGGAATATTTTATGATAAACCGCACAAAAATCTCTGTGATCGTTGCAAGTGCCGTGCTGGCCGCTGCCCTGACCGGCTGCGGCGGCAGCGCTTCTTCCGCGCCGTCCTCCGTGTCCGGCGCTGCGGCCTCTGCACCGGCTTCCAGCGCGGCCTCTGCACCGGCGGATACCACGGAAAACGGCACTGCTGACCTGGATGCTGCCGTGGACAGCCTGCTGGCTGCAAACCCCATCTCCAACCAGTTCGAGATCGCCGCCATGAACATCGAGTACGACTTTGGCCTGCAGGCAGCGGATGTTGCCAGCTACAAGGGCGTAAAGAGCAACGATAACGGCGATGCAGGCCTGGTGCTGGTGGTGGAAGCTGCCTCCGGCAAGGCCCAGGACATCGTTACCGCACTGGAGAACTATAAGCAGGATCAGGTGGCTTTCTACGGCAACTACGCCGAGTTTGCGCAGGCGCAGAGCAACGTGGAAAACGCTATCATCTCCTCCAAGGGCGACCGGGTGGTCATGGTGATCGCCTCCAACGCCTGCTCCGCTAACCTGAGCAGTGCTGTGGACAGCGCCCTGAACAGTTAAATCAGACCCTGTGAGCCGATGCCATCTGCGGCATCGGCTTTTTTCAGCAGCAGGCCCTCCCGCACCCGGGATGGTAAAATCGTTATTGCCTGCAAAACTTGTAAAAAAGGAGGCTGACCCCTTGGTTTTCAGCACCATCATCTTCCTGTTCCGCTTTTTGCCCATCACGCTGGCGCTGTACTATCTGGCACCCGCAAAGCTCAAAAACACTGTGCTGTTCCTGTGCAGCCTGGTGTTCTACTGCTGGGGCGAGGTACGCTTTTTCCCGGTCATGGTGGCCCTGATCCTGATCAACTACCTCAGCGGCCTTGCCATCGAGCACTTTGACGCAAGACCCGCCCTGCGCAGGCTCTTTTTGCTGTTTGCGCTCTGCGGCAGCCTGGGGATGCTGTTCTACTTCAAATACGCAAACTTTGTGCTGCGCAGCGTCAACGCCCTGCTGGGCACCGGCTTTGCGGAGATACAGGGCATCGGCACCCTGCCGCTGGGCATCAGTTTTTACACCTTCCAGACCCTGTCCTACTCCATCGATGTCTACCGCCGGGATGTAAAAGCCGAGCGCAACATCATCGATTTTGGCGCTTACGTGGTCATGTTCCCGCAGCTGATCGCCGGGCCTATCGTCAAATACCGGGATGTCTCCAACCAGCTGCATGTCTACCAGCACCGCTACAGCCTAAAGCAAATCGAAGAAGGCATGACCCTGTTCACCTTCGGTCTGGCCAAAAAGGTGCTGCTGGCGGACGCCGTAGGGGCGCTGTGGACCGATATCATCGGGGTGGCCGACAGCCCTTCCACCACCTTTGTGGGGCTGGCCAACGCCTCTACCCCGCTGGTGTGGCTGGGCATCCTGGCCTACAGCCTGCAGCTGTACTTCGATTTTTCCGGCTACTCCCTTATGGGCATCGGCATGGGCAAGATGCTGGGGTTTGATTTCCCCGCAAACTTCAACTACCCCTATATCTCCGCCTCCATCACCGAGTTCTGGCGGCGCTGGCACATGACCCTGTCCGGCTGGTTCCGGGAGTATGTGTATATCCCGCTGGGCGGCAACCGCAAGGGGCTGCGGCGGCAGATCCTGAACCTGTTCATCGTGGAGCTGCTTACCGGCATCTGGCACGGTGCAAACTGGAACTTTATCTGCTGGGGCCTGTACTACTTTGTGCTGCTGGCGGTAGAAAAACTGTTTTTGCTCCCCTACCTGCAAAAAGGCCGGGTGTGGCCGCACTTATACACCCTCTTCCTCGTGGTGGTGGGCTGGGCGATGTTCGTGGGCAACGATGCCGGGGTGTCCTTCGGGCTGCTGTTCCACAAGCTGTTCGTCCCCTCCGGCGGTGTGTCGGCGCTGTATTTCCTGCGCAATTACGGCGTACTGCTAGCAGTGAGCGCGGTGTGCTGCACCCCGCTGATCGAAAAGCTGTGGGACCTGCTGCGCAAAAACGTGGTCACCCGCTGCGCCGCCATCCTGACGCTGCTGGTAGTCTCCACTGCCTATGTGGTGGGCAGCACCAACAGCCCGTTCCTGTACTTCAACTTTTAAGGAGGCGAGAAGATGTCCAAACATGATAAAAAGACCGCCTCGCTCCTGCACTACCCGGTGCTGGTAGTGTTCAGCCTGTTTTTTATAGGGCTGTTTGCGCTGGACATGCTCACCCCGGATCGCAGCTACAGCGAGCTGGAGAACACCACCCTGAGCCAGCGTCCGGCGCTGACCCAGTTTACCGCCAAGGGGCTGAACAGCTATTTTACTGCCTACACGAAATACGTCAAGGACCAGGTAGCGGGCCGCGACCAGTGGATCAGCCTGCAGAGCGTGGTGGAGACCACCCTGCTGCAAAAGCAGCAGAGCGGCGGCATCCTGCTGGGCAGGGAGCACATGATGTTCCCCCGCACCTTCGGGCTGCTTTCCAGCGAGGAGCGCACCCTGCCCAAGAACACCAACGCGCTCACCGCCCTGTGCCAGCGCTACCCGGGCAAGGTGAATGTTCTGCTGGCGCCGGCCGCCTCGGATATCTACAAGGAGAACGTGCCCGCAAACGCCCCCCTGCTGGACGAGGACAGTTATCTGGACCAGCTCTCTGCAGCGGTGCAGGCCGCCGGCGGGCGGTTCGTGGATGTACGCCAGACCCTTGCTGACCACAAGAGCGAGTATATCTACTACCGCACTGACCACCACTGGACCAGCCTGGGCGCGTACTACGCCTACAGCCAGCTGTGCACAGCGCTGGGCCTTACCCCCTTTGACACTGCCGCCCACACCGCGCTGACCGCCGATGGCTTTTACGGCACCCACTACGCCAAGGCGCGCACCTGGAACGCCGTGCCGGATGTCATCACCTATTACGACCTTGCCGCCCCGCTGACCATCTGGAACGTGACGGCGGCAGGCCAGCCCACCGAGGGGCAGACCACCGGCCTGTACGACACGGAAAAACTTGCCGTCTACGACAAGTACGCCATGTTCCTGCACGGCAACAACGGCCTGAGCCGGGTGCAGGGTGAAGGCAGCGGCCGCATCCTTGTGATCAAGGACAGCTACGCCAACTGTTTTGTGCCCTACCTGACCGCCAACTATGCGGATATCGACATCGTGGACTTCCGCAATTACAACTACGGCCTGGACCAGCTGATCGCAGATAACGGTTACGACCAGATCCTGGTGCTGTACAGCTTTGACAGCTTCAAGAGCGACCCCTACCTCTACCGCGCCGGGGTAACAGGCTAAACAGCCAAAATCCTAAATTATTGCAGTCTATTTTCACAAATTTACAGCCGCAATTTCATGCGTCTCGCCAGTTTTTGAACAGATGTGCTAAAAGCCCTTGATAAAATCCAACGGTTGTTGTAGAATGGCCATATAGAGGACAATGCTCTACGGCGTTTGGATATAGAGGCCGAGGGATCAGGATGCAATGCGGCATTCCCCCCATAAAAAAGGAGTATTGAGGATGAAAAAGATCAATTATCCCGCAGATTATGCGGTACTTTCCAATAACGAAATGACCTACACCGAGGGCGGCTCCGTAAGCGATGCCGCCAACGCTGTTACTACTGCCGCTACTGTTGTGGGTGCCGTGGTGCTGGCTTCCAGCTATATCTGGGGCATCGGGCAGGCACGCACCTGGCTGCAGCAGGAGGGCAATAAGGATGGTAATTTCTTTACCGTGCTGGGCCGCGCTACCGATGCCATCGTGGCAGACATGAGCAAGTCCGCCAGCAACTTTGTACGGGATGCCGTTTCCACCACCATGGTGGTAGCCCTGGCTCCCTTGAGCGCCGTTCTGCTGATCGTGCGCTGAACCATTTCTTTTTGCAAAAACGGTGCGCTTGGATGCACCGTTTTGGATAGCTTTGTTTCAAAGGAGTGTTATTATGGAAAAAATGATGATGCCCGCGTACTACAATGTACTGTCCACCGAGGAAATGACCTACACCGAAGGCGGCGCTAACGCTACTACCAGCGAGGCACTGCTGTGCTGGCTGATCCCCCCGTATGGCTGGATCAAGGGTCTGACCGCTGTCCGCAACTACCGCAGAGCACATCCGAGTGACTGGATGGAGACTGGCCTGGACGCCCTGACCGCCGATATGGAGAAGAGCGCAGCCAATGCTATCCGTGACATCGCATGCACTGCTTACATGATCAGCACCAGCGCTACCGGTGTCGGCCTGATCATCAACGCAGCGGTCATCCTGCTCTGATGCATCTTCTCTCGTAAGACAACATCTGGAGTAGACCAAAGAACAAAGCAAGCGGAGGCGCTGCCCGTACGGGCAGCGCCTCCGCTGTTTTTATGCTCATTCTTCCGGCAAAGGATCTTCTTTCAAAGGTTCTTCACTTGTTCTATCAAACAGCACGCTCAGATAATCCCTGCGACCATAGAGTACACGATCGACCGTAACTGCGGTTTTTCCAGTATGGTAAAAAATCAAATAATTCTCGCATACAAGGAACCGTTCTTCTCCTATTACTTCCGATATCGCTGAAAGCAGCATTCCGCTCTCCGCAAAATCTTCCAGCTGCTCCACTCTGTCCATGATTTTATTGACAAGTCTTTCCGCCGCCTGCTGATTTTGCAGATCAAGTGCAATATGATCCCAAATCGAATCCAAATCACGGCGCGCCTCATCTGTGTATGAGATCTTATTTTTCATTTGCTCTTGCACGGAAATGCGCCCTCATTTCTTCATTGGTCAGGCAGCCCCTCTCTTCCCCGGAGCGGCGGCCTTTTACGATCTCACTCATCAGACGGATCGTTGCTTGTGCTTTCTCATAATCGCGCAGTTCCACAATGGCATACTTTCCGCGACCGTTTTTGGTCAGAAAGACCGGCGAGCCTTCTTCCACATCCCGCAATACCTCGTTATAATTTCGCAAATCAGAAATCGGTTTAATGTTCGGCATACTATCCACTCCTTTCAGTTTTAGTATAACGCATTTTGTTGTAAAGTTCAACGTAAAATTTGCAGCAAAATTTTATTCGTGTTTTTCTTCTCTTGTATCCCAGCTTTCGTCTAAAACAGGGTGCATTTTATCGCAATTTTCAAAAATAGTGCCAATCAAAACAGCATATTTGCGATATGCAGTTTGCGGATGTTGCTTGTGCATTAAAAACGCAAACTGCTATAGACGAAAGCGCAAGGGCGTTAGACGAACCGGCCCTACTGCAGGCACAAAAAAACGGCGGCACGCCCTGCTGGAACGTGCCGCCGTTTTGGCCTTTTTATGCGTTGAACATATCTTTCAGCTTTTTGAAGAAGCCCTTACGCTTTTCGTAGTTGTCCTCTTTCAGGGTGCCCTCAAATTTTTTCAGGGCATCACGCTGGGTCTTGTTCAGCTTTTTGGGGATCTCCACCTCGCACTTGACGTACATATCGCCCCGGCCGCGGCCGTTGAGATACTGGATGCCCTTGCCGCGCAGGCGGAAGGTGGTGCCGCTCTGGGTGCCCTCGGGTACGGTGTACTCCACCTTGCCATCGATGGAGGGCACGGTGATGTCATCGCCCAGCACAGCCTGGCTGTAGGTGATGGGCACGGTGACCCACACATCGTAGCCATCGCGCTGGAACACCTCGCTGGGGCGCACGGTGACCATAACGATCACATCGCCGGCAGGGCCGCCGTTGACACCGGCATCACCCATGCCGCGCAGTGCAAAGCTCTGGTCGTCATCGATGCCCATGGGGATGGACACCTCCAGCGTCTTTTTGGTGGCCACCTTGCCGCTGCCGTGGCAGACCTTGCAGGGGTTCTTTACCAGCTTGCCCTTGCCGCCGCAGCGGGAGCAGGGCTGCTGGGTCTGCATCACGCCAAAGGGGGTGCGCTGCTGGCGGATGACAAAACCGCGTCCGCCGCAGTCCGGGCAGGTCTCCGGGCTGCTGCCCGCAGCACAGCCGGAGCCATGGCACTCGGTGCACTCCTGCTGGCGGGTGATGGTGATGTTCTTCTTGCAGCCGTGCACGGCTTCGTCAAAGCTCAGGGTGATGCGCACCCGGATGTCCTGGCCCTTGCGGGGGGCGTTGGGGTTGGCCTGACGGGACGAGCCGCCAAAGCCGCCAAAACCGCCGCCGAAGATATCGCCAAAGATATCGCCCAGGTCCACACCATCGCCGCCAAAACCGCTAAAGCCGCCGGGGCCGCCGCCGTTCTGGGCTGCATAGGTGGGATCCACGCCTGCAAAACCGTACTGGTCGTACAGCTGGCGCTTTTTCGGGTCCGAAAGCACCTCGTTTGCTTCGTTGATCTCCTTGAACTTTGCCTCGGCATCCTTATCGCCGGGGTTGTAGTCCGGGTGGTATTTCATTGCAAGTTTGCGGTACGCCTTTTTGATCTCGGCATCGCTCGCGCCCTTGGATACCCCCAGTACCTCGTAATAATCACGCTTTTCCTGTGCCATATCCACTCACCTCTCCGGGAACGCCCTCCCCGGGAAACGCCCCGGTCGGTTCCTCCTGTTCAAAAGCTCCCGCTTCGGTCTTTCGCAGCTGTTGCCTGCGCCCTCATCCGTCATGCCGCTTTGCGTCATGCCACCTTCCCCCGTCCGGGGGAAGGCTTTTGCCGCAGGCGACTGATGAGGGTGTTCTGCGAGAACCCTTTTACTTATAAACCAGCAAGAGCCGCCCCGGCAAAACCGGAGCGGCTTTTGCTCTATTGCGTATATGCCCGCCGGTTTGGCCGGACACATCGCTTTGTGTTACGCTTTAGACTTCCTTGAAGTCGGCATCCACAACACCGTCGTCGTTGGGCTGGGTGTTGCCGGCTGCGCCTGCACCTGCGTCAGCACCGGGCTGTGCACCGGCGGCCTGCTGTGCGGCAGCAGCTGCCTGGTACATCTTCTCGAACACCTGGCTCAGGGCTTCCTGCTTTGCCTTGATGTCGTCCACGTTGCCGGACTGAGCAGCGGCTTTCAGGTCGGCCAGCTTTGCCTCGGCATCGCTCTTCACATCTGCGGGCAGCTTATCGCCGTTTTCTTTCAGCATCTTCTCGGTCTGGAACACCATCTGGTCGGCACCGTTGCGGATATCGACCTCTTCACGCTTCTTCTTATCGTCGGCAGCAAACTGCTCAGCTTCCTTCACAGCCTTGTCGATGTCCTCCTTGGACATGTTGGTGGAAGCGGTGATGGTGATGTTCTGCTCCTTGCCGGTACCCAGATCCTTTGCGCTGACCTTCACGATGCCGTTTGCATCGATATCGAAGGTAACTTCGATCTGAGGCACACCACGGGGAGCCGGAGCGATGCCATCCAGGTGGAAGACACCCAGGCTCTTGTTGTCGCGTGCGAACTCACGCTCGCCCTGCAGGACGTTGACCTCAACGGAGGGCTGGTTATCTGCAGCGGTGGAGAACACCTGGCTCTTGTGGGTAGGAATGGTGGTGTTGCGGTCGATGATCTTGGTGCACACGCCGCCCAGGGTCTCGATGCCCAGGCTCAGCGGGGTGACATCCAGCAGCAGCAGGCCCTTCTTTTCGCCGTTCAGCACGCCGCCCTGGATAGCAGCACCCACGGCCACGCACTCATCAGGGTTGATGCCCTTGAACGGCTCGCAGTTCAGTTCCTTCTTTACAGCATCAAAAACTGCGGGGATACGGGTGGAGCCGCCGACCATCAGGACCTTTTTCAGGTCAGAGGGGCGCAGGCCGGCATCCTGCAGAGCCTTGCGCACGGGGGTCATGGTGCGATCCACCAGATCAGCGGTCAGCTCGTTGAACTTTGCGCGGGTCAGGGTCATATCCAGGTGCTTGGGGCCGGTAGCATCGGCAGTGATGAAGGGCAGGTTGATCTGGCTGCTCATAGCGCTGGACAGCTCGATCTTAGCCTTCTCGGCAGCTTCCTTCAAACGCTGTGCGGCCATCTTATCCTTGCGCAGGTCGATGCCGTTCTCGCTCTGGAAAGCGTCTGCCATCCAGTCGATGATGCGCTGGTCGAAGTCATCGCCGCCCAGGTGGGTATCACCATTGGTGGCCAGAACCTCGGTAACGCCATCGCCCATCTCGATGATGGACACATCGAAGGTGCCGCCGCCCAGGTCGTAGACCATAATCTTCTGGTCGTCTTCCTTATCCACACCGTAAGCCAGAGCAGCTGCGGTAGGCTCGTTGATGATACGGCGGACGTTCAGGCCTGCAATGGTGCCTGCATCCTTGGTGGCCTGACGCTGGCTGTCGTTGAAGTAGGCAGGCACAGTGATGACGGCCTCGGTAACGGTCTCGCCCAGATAAGCCTCGGCGTCAGCCTTCAGCTTCTGCAGGATCATAGCGCTGACCTGCTGGGGCGTATACTCCTTGCCGTTCAGGGTAACCTTGTGGTCGGTGCCCATCTGGCGCTTGATGGAAGAAACGGTATTCTCGGGGTTGGTGATGGCCTGGCGCTTTGCGACCTGGCCCACCAGACGGTCGCCGGTCTTGGTAAAGCCGACAACAGACGGGGTGGTACGTGCACCCTCAGAGTTTGCGATGACGACAGGCTCGCCGCCCTCCATAACAGCCACACAGCTGTTGGTAGTACCAAGGTCGATACCAATGATCTTACTCATAATGAAAACTCCTCTCGAAAGAACAAATCGTATTGTTTATATGATGCTCAGATGTTGTAAAGCGGATATTGATGCAAACTCCCTGCGGGAGGTTCGGCGTATTTACTCTGCCACCACAACGGTCGCATGGCGGATGATCTTTTCACCCAGCTTGTAACCCTTCTGGTAGACGGTGAGCACCGTACCGCTCTCCTGCCCGTCCGGGGCGGGGATCTGCTGCACGGCATTCATGAAATTGGGATCAAAGGGCTTGCCCAGCACCTCGATCTCCTCCACATGGAGGGCATCCAGTGCCTTGGCGGCTTTGTCCAGGGTCATGGTCACGCCCTTTTTGTAATTCTCGTCGGTGGTGGGGGCGTTGGCGGCCATCTCCAGCGTATCCAGGATGGGGATGATCTGGTTCACTGCAAAGGAAACGCCATCGCCAAACTTCTGGTCGGCCTCGCGGGTGGAGCGCTTGCGGTAGTTGTCGTACTCGGCAGCCATGCGCAGCAGCTGATCCTTTGCCTGTGCGGCGTTCTTTTCCGCTGCATCCAGCTTTGCCTTAATGGCTTCCATCTCCCGTGCCTTTTTGTTGAACCAGCCGCCGTCCTTCTTTTTATCGTCCTCCGTCTTTGCCGCTTCCGCTGCTTCCTGTTCCGGCGCTGCGGCCTGTGCGGCCTTTTCTTCGGGCGCGGTGTCCGGCTGCTCGGCCTCAGGCATCGTGTTCTTTGCTTCTTCGCTCATTCCAGATCCTCCTTATAGATCACAGCCCGCCGTGGTACGGCAGCCTGCGGGGTGTCTTTTCGTTTGCCGCTCATGCCCTCGCCCAGCTGGTCTGCAAACTCGTGCAGCAGGGGCATCAGCTTCTGGAACGGCATCCGGGTGGGGCCGATCAGGGCAATGGAACCCCACAGGCCGCCGCCTACCAGATACCGGTCGCTGACGATGCACAGCCCGGGGATCTGCGGTTCCAGATCCTCGCCCAGCAGCACGCTCTCACCGCGATGTGCCGGGGGTGCGATCAGGCTTGCGGCCTGTTCCTCATCGTTCAGCAGGGTAAGGATATCGCCCACTCTGCCATCCAGCTGCGGCCAGTCCAGCAGATACTGCTCGCCGCCCAGGAACACATGGGGCTTTACGCTGTCCTGCAGGATAGCGGCTGCAGCGCTGACGACCGGGACAAGCTCCGGGTCGATCTGGCTGCACAGCTCGCTGAGCATCCGGGTAGACAGATCCACCGGTGCCACAAAGGTAAGGTTGCGGTTGAGCAGCGCGGCCAGGGCCGCCGCATTCTCCCGCGAGAGGCCGGTGCGTACCCGCGCCACACGGGTGCGGACATAACCGGCGGTGGTAACAGCCAGCACAGCCGCTGCGCTGCGGCCCACCTGCACCACCTCGTAATGGGCGATGCACAGATCCTCGGCGCAGGGGGTGCTTACGGCGGCGGTGCAGCCGCTGATGGCGGCCAGCGCCTTGGCGGCACCCTGTGCCAGTTTTTCCGGCTCGTGATCCAGGCTGGCGAACACCGCATCCACCCGGGCACGGGTAACGCGGTCCAGCGGCTGGTCGTCGGTAAGCAGATTATCCAGATAATAGCGGTAGCCCTTGGCACTGGGCACGCGGCCTGCGCTGGTGTGGGGCTGCTCCAGCAGACCCAGCTTTGTCAGCGCCGCCATCTCGTTGCGCAGCGTTGCGCTGGAAACTGCCATATCAAAGTAGTTTGCCAGCACGCTGCTGCCGACCGGCTCGCCTTCAAGGCCATACAGCGCCACGATCGCCTGCAAGACCCGTTGCTTGCGTGCATCCATCGTCATAGCGCCTGCCTCCTTTTTGTATTGCGTTGTTTTGTTTAGCACTCCTTGTTCCTGAGTGCTAAGACCATTATAATCGTTTTTCCTTTGCTGTCAAGGGCTTTGCAAAAATGTTTATAAAGATTCATAATTCTGTCATAAAGGGCCGCAGCCCCACAGGAGAACGCCCTTGCCCAAAACAAAAGAGACTGCCGCAGCAGTCTCCTTATTATAAATATTACCTCTTATTCTTCCATCTGCTTTGCCAGAAAAGCGGCGGCCACAGCCACGGCTTTGCACTGGGCCTCGTCCGGGCGGGCGGTGCGGTCATCGGTCAGCAGGCCCACCGCGCCGGCCACATCGCCGCCTACCAGCACCGGGGCGGCGCACAGCAGCACCCGGGGCGCACCCTCACAGGGCAGCACAGTCTTTTCCGGGTCGCCGGGACTCTGGTAGGGTTTACGGGCATCCATCAGCTTTTCCAGCGGCTGGCTGATGCTGCGGTCGGTCAGCTCCCGCCGGCCACTGCCGCTGACGGCCAGAATGCGGTCCCGGTCGGACACAAAGGCCGTAAGCGCGAACTGGCGGCTGAGCACCTCCGTATACTGGGCGGCAAGGGCGTTTACCTCCCCGATGGGCGAATACTTTTTAAAGATCACCTCCCCATCTCCGGTGGTAAAGATCTCCAGCGGATCTCCCCGCCGGATGCGCTGGGTGCGGCGGATCTCCTTGGGGATCACCACCCGGCCAAGTTCATCGATGCGGCGCACGATACCGGTTGCTTTCATCTGTATTGTCCTCCTTATGCGGTCGGTTTCCTGCAGGTTGGCTGTGTATGTAGTATCTGTCAGCAGCGGCAAATTATACCGCTCGGGCATTTTTTGCGCTGCACAGCTGCATTGCGTTCCGGGCAAGGTTCTGCTACAATAAACAAAAAACACCGGAAGGCAGGTGTCCGTATGGCACACATCCTCATCCTTGGCGGCGGTGCCGCCGGGCTGGCCGCTGCACTGGCAGCCGCACAGACCGCCCCCGCTGCCCGCGTCACCGTGCTGGAGCGCAACCCCCGGGTGGGCAAAAAACTGCTGGCCACCGGCAATGGCCGCTGCAACCTGGACAATACCGCCGCCGGGGCGGAGCGATACTTCACCTCCACCCCTGCCGCACTGCAGCCTTTGCTGGCCGCCGTAGATGCCGCCGCCCCGCTGGACTGGTTCCGGCAGCTGGGGCTGTACACCCGCACCGATGAAGCGGGCCGGGTGTACCCCTACTCCAACCAGGCAGCGGATGTGCTGGCTTTGCTGGAGCTGCATCTGCAGCGGCTGCAGGTGCAGCTGCGCACCGGCTGCACTGTGGACACCCTGCGCCAGAGCAAAGGCGGCTACGCAGTGCAGTTTCTGAACGCGGATGGCACCCCCGAGACCCTGCGGGCAGATGCCGTCATCTGCGCCATGGGCGGTGCCGCCGGGCCGCAGTTCGGCACCGATGGCTTCGGCCCCCGCTTTGCCGCCGCATGCGGCGGCAGGATGAAGCCGCTGTATCCCTGCCTGACCGCTCTGTCGTGCGCAAAGCCGGACAAGAGCCTGGCCGGCATCCGCGCCAAAGCCACTGCCCGCTTGGTAAACGGCGGCCGGGTGCTGGCCGAGGAGACCGGCGAAGTGCAGTTTACCGATTACGGGCTTTCCGGCATCTGCATCATGCAGCTGTCCTGCCTGCTGCGCCCCGGCCCGCACCCGGGGGATCCCCTTGTGGAGCTGGACCTGTTCCCCGCCGTGCCGGAAACCGAACTTGCCGCCCTGTTTGCCGCCCGCCTGCCGCTGCTGGCCGGAGATACGGCAGCAGCATTCTGGCTGGGGCTGCTCCACGGCAAACTGGGCCGCGCCGTATGGGCAGCTGCCGGGCTGCCCGGCACCGCCCTGCACGCCCTGCCCGAAAGCAGCTGGCAAAAGCTCGCCCACACCGCCAAGCACTGGCAGTTCCGGGGCCTGACCCCCTGTGACTGGCGGCAGGCGCAGACCACCGGCGGCGGGCTGACCCTGACCGAGGTGGAGCCGACCTTCCAGTTCAAGGGCTGCCCGGGGCTGTATTTCGTGGGCGAAACGCTGGACTGCGCCGGCAGCTGCGGCGGGTTCAACCTGCGCTGGGCCTTTGGCAGCGGCCTTGCCGCCGGGCGGGACGCTGCCAGGCGCACCCGCAGCGGCAAACGATAAAGCAGAGCACATAAAATGGACTGCTGCACCGCTCTGGTGCAGCAGTCCATTTTTTATGCAGGATCTGCAAAGGCCGACCACAGCGGCTTTGCGGTGCTGCCGTGGAATTTGCGGTCGATGTAGTTCCGGGTGATCTCTGCCACCGTGCCGGACAGCGCCAGCACGCCGATGAGGTTTGGCAGCATCATCAGGCCGTTGAAGGTATCGGAGATGTCCCACGCAAGGCTCAGCTGCATGGTGGCACCTGCCAGCACCATTGCCACGAATACCACCTTGTACCCCGCAGCAGCCCTTGCGCCGAACAGATACTCAACGGCCTTGGTGCCGTAGTGGCTCCAGCCCAGGGTGGTGGAGTAGGCAAACAGCAGGATGGATACCGCGATGAACTTTGGCCCCATGGTGCCGAATACCTCTGCAAACGCCTGCCCTACCAGAGCGCTGCCCGCCACATCAGTGGTCATCCGGCCGGTATCCAGATCCACAAAGCCGGAGGTCAGCACCACCAGCGCGGTCAGGGTGCATACCACCATGGTATCGGCAAACACCTCAAAAATCCCCCACATCCCCTGCTGTACCGGCTCTTGGACATTGGCCGAGGAATGCACCATGACCGAGGAGCCAAGCCCCGCCTCGTTGGAAAAGGCACCGCGCTTGAACCCCCAGGTAAGGGCGCAGGCCGTTCCATAGCCCACGATGCCGCCGCCTGCGGCCTGCATAGCGAACGCACCCCTGAAAATGGCGGCAAACGCCGCCGGGACCGCCGCACCGTGCACCCCCACCACGATGAGTGCCCCCACGATGTACAGCAGCGCCATCAGTGGAACGAGGCGCTCGGTCACAGCGGCCACCCGTTTCAGCCCGCCCAGGATGATCCGTGCGGAGAGCGCCGCCAGTACAACGCCGGTGGCCATTTCCGGCACCCCGAAGGCTGTGCGCATATTGCCGGCGATGGCGTTGATCTGGCTCATATTGCCTATGCCAAAGCTCGCCAGCACACAAAAACCGGCAAACAGCACCGCCAGCGCCCGGCCCGGCACCCGACAGCCCTTTTTGGCCCCCAGACCATCCTGCAGGTAGTACATGGCACCGCCGGACCACTCGCCCGCCGGGTTTTTGCGGCGGTAGTAGATGCCCAGCACGTTCTCGGCGTAGCGGGTCATCATGCCCAGCAGCGCCATGACCCACATCCAGAATACGGCCCCCGGCCCGCCGGAGATCACGGCAGCGGCCACGCCCACGATGTTGCCGGTGCCGATGGTAGCCGCCAGCGCCGTGCACAGGCTCTGGAACTGGCTGATGGCTTTTTCCTCCTGTCCGGTGTGGGCGGTGACCTCCGCATCCGTAAAGATGGCCCCGATGGTGCTCCGCAGCCAGTACCCGCACCGCCGGAACTGAAAGCCGCCGGTGCGCACCGTCAGCAGCAGCCCGGTGCCGAACAGCAGCGCCAGCCCGACAGGCCCCCAGACGATGCCGTTTACCGCCGCGTTTGCCCGTGTGATGTACTCCAGCATCCTACCCCGCCCCCTTGTCCGCTGCTCCATAAAATGCAGCAGGCCCTCTCCGTCATCGCTCTGCGATGACGGAGAGGGCCGTTCCACAGCGTTCCTCTGTATTTTATGCGCGGCGTTCCGGGGCTATGCTCTGGGGCGGCGCAGCGTCCGGTGCTCCGGCGGCGGGGTCGTCCCCGGCCGGCGGGTCGTCCGGGGCGGGGGGCAGCTCCAGTTCCAGCCAGAAGTCCTCGCGGTCTTTTTCCATGGGTGTATGCATCCTGCATCCCTGCCTTTCTGCATAAAGCATTGCCTGCCGGGCCATGCTTTATCCACAGAAAAGGAGGCAAGGTATGAAACACGCAAAACGCAGCGGCTGGCGGCCTTTCTGGGCGGCACTGGGGGCCGCCCTGCTGGTGCTGCTGCCGCTGGTGGGCGGCACGGTGCTGCTCAGCCGCGCCCAGCTGCGCAGCAGCCTGCAGCAGGCCGCAAAAAGCCAGAGCGGGGTGCCCATCCGGCTGCCCAAAGCCACCGACCAGTGCACGGTGCTGCTGTGCGTGGCAGACGAGCCGCCCGGCTTTGTGCTGGCCTACCTGAACGCCAGCCAGAACTGCATCCATCTGCTGGCCGTGCCTGCCGCGCTGGAGGTGCCCTTTGGCGGAAAAAACGTCCCCCTTGCAGCCTGCTACGCCGCCGCAGGCCCCGCCCGCTGCCGGGAAGCCCTGGCCGAGACCTTTGCCCTGCCCCAGGATACCCGGTATCTGGCCATCGCGCCTGCGGTACTGGCCCGGCTGGCGGCGAGGTACGGCACCGTGCGGGTGGGCTTTACCGGAGCCATGACCGCCGCGCAGCTGGCCCGGTACGGCCAGAGCAGCGGGGTGCAGGGCATCTCCGCCGCTGCGGCCCACAGTTTTCTGCTGGCGCTGGATGCCGACCCGGCGCTTTCGCCCCAGCGCAGCGCCGCCGCCCGGGCGGCGGTGTGGGATGCGTTTTTCCGGCAGGACCTGGAGCTGCTGCCCACCACCCTGCCGCAGGGGCTGCGGGAGGTGAGCAGCAGCCTGCTGACCAGCCTGACCGCCGTAGACCTTGCCGCCCTGGAGCGCACGCTGGAATTTTTAGCCACCAGCCCCGAGCCAGTGGATATCACCGCTGCGGCCCTGCCCGGGTCGTGGTCTGCCGGGCACTACACGGTAACGGATGCCTCCCGGGCGGCGGTGCAGAGCTTTTTTAACGTTGCACCTGCGGCGGAGCAGTCTGCATCCCGCAGCGAGCCGTAGCCCAGCACCAGCGTTCCGGCAGCGGAGCGGGCGGCACCGGTCAGGTCGTAGTCGCTCAGCAGTGCGCAGCGCACCCCGTACTGCCGGGCAGCGGCGCGCAGGGCAGCATCCGGCGGCGGGTCCTGCAGCTGTGCCAGCAGATGCAGGCCGGTGTGCAGCCCCGCCAGGGTCAGCTCCTCCGGCGCAAAGGCGGCGCGCAGGGCGGCGGTCAGGGCATCCCGCCGGGCCTTGTAGGCGGTGCGCTCCCGCGCCAGATGCCGGGTAAAGTAGCCCCCAGTGATAAAGCGCGCCAGCGTCTGCTGTTCAAACCGGCCCACCGTACCGGAGTACAGCTGGTATTTATCGTGCCATGCCCCCAGCAGATGCCGGGGCAGCACCATGTAGGCGATGCGAATGCCTGGAGCAAGGCTGCGCGAGCAGGTGGACAGGTAGACCACCGGGCCGTCCGCGCCCGCCATGCCCTGTAAGCTGGGCAGCGGGCGGGTATCGAAGCGGAACTCCGAGTCATAGTCGTCCTCTATAATGTACCGCCGCCCCGGGGCACGGGCCGCCCAGTGCAGCAGCTCGGCCCGGCGGCCGGCGGGCATGGTGACCCCCGTGGGGAACTGGTGGCTGGGGGTAACGTAGCACACCGCTGCATCGCTGGCGGAAAGCGCTGCCAGCGACAGGCCGTCCCCATCCACCGGCAGGCAGCGGCAGCGCACGCCGTTATTCTCCAGCACCTGCCGGGCGCGGGGGTAGCCGGGCGTTTCCACTGCGGCGGGGCCGGGCAGCAGCGGGGCCAGCAGGCCCAGCAGATATTCCAGCCCGGCCCCCACCACGATCTGCTCCGGGGCGCACTGCACGCCACGGTACTCGGCCAGATAGTCCGCCAGCGCCTGCCGCAGCGCGGCATCCCCCTGCGCATCCCCGGGGGTAAGCAGCTCCGGCGCGGAGTACAGCAGCTCCTTTTGCAGCCGCGCCCAGGTACGGAACGGGAACAGCCCCGGGTCCACGCCCCGGGTAGACAGATCGAACCGCACCGGCGCTTCCGGCGCGGCTCCCTGTGCGGGCGGCGCGGGGGGTACCGGTGCCGGGGTATGCGCGGGCAGGGCCAGATACTCCTGCACCGTAAAGCCGCTGCGTTCCCGCGCGGTCAGATAGCCCTCCGCTGCCAGCATCTGGTAGGCAGTGTCCACCGTGTTCACCGATACCGACAGCTCCGCTGCCAGCCGCCGCTTGCCGGGCATCCGGGTGCCCGCCGTCAGGGTGCCGGCCCGCATCTCGGCAGCAAGGCTGCGGTAGAGCTGCTCGTACAGCGGCACGGCCGAGGCCGGGTCCAGCGCGGTCGTCAGATGTACCATAAAACATCCCTCCTGCATAGGCATTGCGCCAAACTGACCCCATAAAAAAACTTTATTCTGGGTATTTTCATGGTGCCAGTTCTGCGTATAATAGGAGCATACCCGCCGAACACCCAAAAGTCAAGTAGTTTTGTGGGGTATCGGCGCGATCTGGAGGGAAAGTATCATGTCTACTACTGCAATGTGGCTGCTGCTGGCAGTCGTCGTTATCCTGATCCTGTTTGTCAGTGTGCTGTACAAGCGCCGCTTTACGGTGCACGAGCTGGCGCTCACCGGCGTAATGGCCGCGCTGAGCCTGGTGGCCTACCTGTTCTTCCGCATCCCGTTCTACGGCGGTTCCTCGTTCCACCTGGGCAACACCTTTACTGCCCTGACGGCGCTGCTGCTGGACGGCGTATCCGGCGGCCTGGCCGGTGCCATCGGCCTGGCGCTGGCCGATATCCTGGCCGGTGACCCGGGCTACGCCATCACCACCTTTGTGCTCAAGTTCATCATCGGCATCACCTGCGGTGCCGTGGCGCACAAGGTGTTCAAGCTGCGCGGGCTGGACCGCCACAGCGCCGGTTATCTGGGCAAGGTAGTGGTTTCTGCCGCTTCCGGCCTGCTGCTGAACGTCTTTACCGACCCCTTCCTGGGGTACTTCCGCAATGTATACATCTTTGGGCAGGAGTACACCGTGGCACAGGCGCTGAGCAAGATCGCCGGCGGCGTCACCTTTGTAAACAGCGTGGCTTCCACCGTGTGCGCGGTGGTATTGTACCTGGCCCTGCGCCCCGCGCTGGAGCGTGCCGGGCTGCTGGCCAAGGGCGAGGGCAAGGCGGCCTGACCTGCGCGCTCTACCGCAAATAATTATTCTGAACAGCACCATGCCGGGCGGTCCGCGGACCGCCCGGCATGGCTTTTTATGGGCCTGCACCCTTGTACCGGGGCGGGCTTTGTGCTATGCTAGAAGATACAAGCGATTTTTTTCGCGCTGAGAGGAGGAGATTTATGGCCGCAGTAAAGAGCCGCAGCCAGACCACCCTGATGACCGAGGGCAGCATCGTAAAAAGCCTGCTGCTGTTCGCACTGCCGCTGATCTTCGGCAATCTGCTGCAACAGATGTACAACACAGCCGACAGCATCATCGTAGGCAACTTTGTGGGCAGCAACGCCCTTGCTGCCGTAGGCTCCAGCGGGTCGCCCATCTACCTGCTCATCGGGTTCAGCCAAGGGCTTGCCGTAGGTGCCGGTGTGGTAGTATCGCAGTATCTGGGTGCGGGCGACCACCGGGAGACCCGGGAGGCCGTGCACACCGCCCTTGCCATCGCGGTGGTCATGGGGCTGGTGCTTACAGCAGGCGGCATCGTATGCGGCCGCGCCCTGCTGGTGGCCATGAACACCCCTGCCGAGGTGCTGCCCGATGCTGTGACCTACATCCGCATCTACTTTGGCGGGGTGCTGTTCAGCGTGGTGTACAACATGACCGCCGGTATCCTGAACGCGGCGGGCAACTCCCGGCGGTCTTTGCTGTATCTGGCCTGGGCATCCGTTACCAATATCGTGCTGGACCTCGTGTTCATCGTGGGGCTGCGGATGGGGGTGGCGGGTGCCGCCATCGCCACCGACCTGAGCCAGCTGGTATCCTGCGTGCTGAGCCTGCGGTTTTTGATGCAGAGCGAGGACGCCTGCCGGGTGGAGCTTTCCGCCATCCGGCTGCACGGCAAAATGGCTGCCCGCATCATCCGGGTGGGCCTGCCCACCGGCATCCAGAACATGGTCATCTCCTTTTCCAACGTACTGGTACAGGCCAGCGTAAACAGCTACGGTGCCGCCGCCATGGCGGGCTTTGCGGCTTACATGAAGATCGATGGCTTCAACATCCTGCCGGTGAGCAGCATCAGCATGGCGGCCACCACCTTTGTGGGGCAGAACTACGGCGCAGGCCGTCTGGACCGGGTAAAGCGCTCGGTATGGGTGACCCTTGGCATCGGGGTGGTATACACCCTGTGCACCGGCGCTGCCCTGCTGGCCGGGCAGGATGCCATTTTGCATCTGTTTACCGCAGACGAGGCGGTGGTCGCCTTTGGCAAAATGGCTATGCGGTGGTTCTGCCCGTTCTACTTCCTTTTGAGCATCCTGCACGGCCTGGCCGGTGCGGTGCGCGGCACCGGGGCCAGCGTTCCGCCCATGGTGGTGCTGCTGGTATCGCTGTGCCTGTTCCGGGTGGTGTGGATCCAGTTTCTGCTGCCCTTCTTCCCCGGCATCGAGGGGGTGTTCATCCTCTACCCCGTCAGCTGGGGGCTGGGTGCCGTGCTGATGGCGCTGTACGCCTGGAAGGGCAAGTGGATGGAATACCATACCTGACGCGCTGAAATACGCCCCAAATAGCAAAAAGACTGTCGTGCAGCGCTGCACGGCAGTCTTTTTCCGTTATTACAGTTTTTCAAACACCAGGAAGCGGAAGGCGATCTCGGTGGTGAGCTGCGGCAGGGCTGCCAGACGGGCGGCTCCATCGCGGGGCGTTTTCCAGTAGTAGGGGGTCATGGCGAACAGTGCTTCCAGCTGGGCGGCGGGCACGGTGATGGTGCCCTGCACCTCCCGCGCATCCACTTGGCAAAAGCCCGGGTACTCCACCTGCTGCACCGGGTTTTTGTAGGGCCGGTCGTACAGCACCGCCTTCATCTGGTACAGATGCTCCGCCCCCGGCACCACATAGATCATGCGGCCGCCCGGGCGCAGCACCCGGCAGAACTCCTCCTGCGCAAAGGGCGAAAAGCAGTTCAGCAGCAGGTCTGCCCAGCCGGTGCGCACCGGCTGGCTGAAACTGGAGGCCACTGCATACTGCGCGGTGGGCAGGGCTTTTGCGGCCAGCCGCACCGCGGGTTTTGCGATATCGAACCCGGCCAGCTGCAGCGGCTTTTCCGCCGCCGCAAACTGCTGCGCGATGCAGCGGTCGTACCAGCCCTCGCCGCAGCCTGCGTCCAGCAGGTGCAGCGGTGCGCCCGGCGCACCAGGCACCCCGTGGGCAAGGCACAGCTCCCCCAGCGCCTGCCCGAAGATGCCGTAATATCCGGCGTTCAGGAAGGCGCGGCGGGCGGCTACCATCTCCTTGCTGTCCCCGGGCGCTTTGGTGCGCATACTCTGCACCGGCAAAAGATGCCAGTAGCCCTCCCGGGCGCGGTCAAAGCAATGGCCTTTTTCACATTTCAGGTCGTTTTCCCCGCCAAGCGCACCGCCGCACAGGGGGCACTGCCAGGGGGTAAAAGCTACATTCCGGCTCATACTTCTTCGCTGTAGTCCTCGATGGGTGCAGTGGCACCGCCGTGGGCGTTCATATACTCCTCAAAGCTGGTGTACTTCTGCTGCGGCGGGCGGCGGCTGATGAGCATCAGCCCCGGATCCTCGTCCCGGGCCGCATTGCGGCCCCGGCGGGCAGGCTCGGCCTTGGGGGCGCGGGGTGCGCTGCCCGTGCGGGCGGCATTGCTGCCTGCATTGCCGCTGCGCTCGCCGCGGGGTGCACGGGGAGCGCTGTTCTGGGCCGCAGGGCGGGCATTGCGCTGCTCGGTGCGCTCGCTGCGGCGGCCGCGGGGCGCGTTCTGGCCGTTCTGGTTGTTCTGCAGCTCCTGTGCATTCCGGATGGCAGGTGCCGCCGGGGCTGCCGGAGCTTTGCGTGCAGAGCGCAGAGGGGTGGCCTCCGGCGCGCTTACAAAGTGGGGGTCAAACTTGGGCTGGGCGTTGCTGCCCCGCGCCGGGGCTGCATTTTCGCGGCGGGCACGGGGTGCAACAGCCTCCTTGGGGGCATTGCCGCCCCGGCTGCTGGTGCGGCGGTCGCTGCGGGGGCCGCGCTTTGTGTTGCTGTCTTGCATGGATGTTTCCTCTTTTTTCGGTTTTGCAGGCACCGCGTTCTTTGCAGCCTTCGGCTCCTGCTGCGGCGCGGGCGCAGCCGCCTTTGCGGCTTTTGCGGGCGCAGTTCTGGCCTGTTTTATCGGCGCTTCGGCCGGGTCTTCGGGTTCAGTGCGGGGCTTTTTGCCGCGCACGGGCAGCACAGGGCGCACCGGGGCGGGCACACCGTCCCACGGGTGGCCGGATACTACCGGGATCTTGCGGCGGTTCAGTTTTTCGATGCCGGCCAGGTACTCCTGCTCCTCCGGAGCGCAGAAGCTGACGGCGGTGCCGTCGGCACCGGCGCGGGCGGTGCGCCCGATGCGGTGCACATAGGTCTCCGGCACCTCGGGCAGGTCGTAGTTGAACACATGGGACAGCTCGCTGATATCGATGCCGCGGGCGGCGATATCGGTCGCCACCAGCACCCGGGTCTTGCCGGATTTGAAATCTTCCAGCGCGGTAACGCGGGCGGTCTGGCTCTTGTTGCCATGGATGGCAGCAGCCGGGATGCCCTGCTTGGTCAGGTCTTTGGCGATCTTATCCGCGCCGTGCTTGGTGCGGCTGAACACCAGGGCGTTGACCACCGGCGGCTGCAGGTTCTGGATAAGCCAGGGCAGCAGGAATTTTTTGTTGCCCTTTTCCACATAGTATAAGCTCTGCTGGATGCGGTCCACCGTGCTGGACACCGGGTCTACCTTGACAAAGGCAGGCTCGTGCAGGATACCTGCGGCCAGCTGCTCGATCTCGGTGGGCATGGTAGCGCTGAACATCAGGTTCTGGCGCTGCCTGGGCAGCTTTGCGATCACCTTTTTCACATCGTGGACAAACCCCATATCCAGCATCCGGTCGGCCTCGTCCAGCACAAAGATCTCCAGATCTCCCAGCTCGATAAAGCCCTGGCCGATCAGGTCGTTCAGCCGCCCCGGGCAGGCGATGAGGATATCCACGCCTTTTTTCAGCGCTTCCACCTGCGGTGCCTGGCCCACGCCGCCAAAGATGACGGTGCTGCGCAGTTTCAGGTACTTGCCATACGTTTCAAAGCTCTCGCCGATCTGCAGGGCCAGCTCCCGGGTGGGGGTCAGGATCAGTGCGCGGATGGCCCCCTTGCGGCGGGGCGCATTGGCGGTGAGCCGGTCCAGCATGGGCAGCGCAAAAGCCGCCGTCTTGCCGGTACCGGTCTGGGCGCAGCCCATCAGGTCTTTGCCGGCCAGCACTGGCGGGATGGCCGCCGCCTGGATGGGCGAAGGGGTCTCGTAGCCCGCTTCCTGCACAGCGCGCAGCAGCGGGGTGGACAGATTCAGTTCTTTAAATGTCATGATTCTCCTATTATTTTACGATCTTCCGGCACTCGATGTAGTAGCGTTTTTCCTCCGCGTGCCCCATGCTGAAGGTCTTGCGGGGCAGCACGCCGCCCATCACAACGCCCCGGAACAGATCGCTCTTGGCAAAGGGCGGCATCAAAAATGCCACGGCCCCCTGCTTGCACAGAGCGCGCACCGCCGGTTCGTCGTGCACATAGTCCACCTTTGCTTCCGGGTGGCGCTCAATATAGTCGGCAATAAAATCATCGATGGTGCCCACGGTCAGCGGCTCGGTGGGGTCCTCAAAGCTGAGCACATTGGCCATGTGGGGGCCGGCCAGCGTAAAGGCCTGCTGTTTGCTGCTGCCAAAGCAGCAGCCGGCCATGTTGGCATCGCTCCAGGTGATAAGGCTCAGCAGCACGGTGGCGCAGTCCACATTGAACAGCACCCGGTGGATGGGTTCGATCTCGATGGCGGGCGAGTGCACGTTGCACACCTCGGCCAGGCACCAGCGGGCGGGGTGGTTCTCCGCCTGCTCCGGGGTCAGGGTCTTTTTCAGCTCCTCCCAGCAGGCTTTTGCGGTGGCCAGCGAGTGGTTGCCATCGCCCACAGCCAGGGTCAGCGGGTCGCGGCGGACGGCGTCCGGATATTTTTTATCAAAGGCTTCCTGGCTGCCCAGCGCGGCAAGGGCATTTTCGATCTGGTCGATGAGGGCAGAGTCCTCCACCGCCCAGCCTGCCACATGACCGCCGCCCAGCATCAGCTCGCCCTCGTACACCTTGCGCAGCGCCTCCTTGCGGGCGGCGATCGGCTCGATAAGGGTGCATTCCGGGTCATCCGCCAGCATCATGATGTGGGGCGTTTCCAGCGCTGCGCCGGTACGCACCTTCATGCGGGGCGGGATGCGGCTCTCCACCGTGCTTTCACTGGGGCGCACGGCGCACTTTTCGCCCCGGCGGTAGCTGTAGGCTTCCAGGTCCACACGGCCCACAAGCCCCTGCCGCACCCGGCCGCTCTGCTCGGTGCGCTCCACATAGATAAAGCCATCCACGGCGCGGGTCAGCACATCCCGCTCGTACTCCTGCATAACGGTGTGGATCTTTTCCACCCGCTGGTCGGCATCGCCGTCCTCCAGATATACCTCCGGCAGGATCATATGCAGGGTGCTGGGTGCATCGGCAGCAGCCTGCTCTGCCCGCTGCCAGTAGCTGCGGTCGCTGGTAAACTGGTCACAGGCGATGCAGCCCCACTGCTCCAGCGGCACCTGCTCCGAAGGCAGCAGGATGTGTGCGGGCGCGAAACATGGATTCGGTTTCATGGTAGTGTTCCTCCCCTCTATAAAAAACAAGGCAGTCCGTACCGCTTTTACTGGAACGATGCGGCATCGTGCACCACAAGGTGCTGCACACCGGCGGCGGCAGCGGCCTGCTCCAGCGCAGCGCGGCTGTCCGCATCCAGTGCGGTACTGCTGGTAACGAGCAGATTCTGCGCGCCCAGGTTCACGCCCTCGGTGCCAAGGGCATCGGTGGCGGTGGTGCACTGGGCGGCGGTGTAGCTTACCCACAGGGTAACGCTGCCGCCAAAGCGGCTCTGCCAGGCGGCGATATCCGCCGTCAGCTGGGCGGCGCGGCCCTCGCGGCTCTTGCCGCCGCCTGCGCCGAAGTCCTGCTTGCGGGTGATCATATTCGGGAACTGCACGCCGGTGAGCACCACCTGCTCAAAGCCCATGCCCTGCACTTCCTCGATAAGATCCCCGATATACTGCACCGCACCGGAGGCCATCGGGTTCATCCAGGCCTTGCCGCCTGCCGCCGCGCTGACGCTGTCCAGCCAGAGCTGGGTGCCATCGTAGTGCACGCCCAGGCTGCGGTCGGTGTAGACCGACACGGGGTCGGTAAAGGCAGCCAGTTGCGCTACTGGGATGATGCCCTCCTCCCGGAAGATGGCTGCGATGCGCGCCGGGTCCACCGGGGTGTCGGTGATGCCGCCGGCAGCGGCAGGCACCTGGGATGCATAGTACACCGCACCGGCTGCGTCTTTCAGGGTCACAAGGCCGTAGTCCGCCCCCTGTGCTTTCAGCTGCTGCGCAGCGGCGCGGATGGCAGTATCATCGGTCAGGGTGGTCACATCCACCTCTGCCCAGCTGCCGCCGGTGATGGCCTTGCCATCCACCTCTGCCGGCGTTTCCGGCTCCGGCTCTGCCTCCTCCTGCGAGGAGGCTGCAGCAGAGCTGGCTGCAGCGGACGAAGCCGCTGCCTCGGCGCGGGAAGCGCTCTCGGCTTCCAGGTCACGATCCTTGACCACGGTGTACCAGGTATGGGTGGCCCAGTCCAGCACATGGGGCGCCGCAAACCATGCCGCCGCCAGCACCACCGCTACCAGCACCACGATACCGATGCCGCGCTTGATGCGCGTTTCCCGGTTGTAGAAGCTGCGGCTGTAATGTTTGACCTTCTGACGTTTATTCTTAGCCATGATATCCTCTCCTCCCTGTCTGCGTCACAGGATGACGGAATGGCCGGTAAAGCCATAGATCGCCAGCGCCAGCACGCCGATATACACCAGCGAGATGGGCAGGCCGCGGAATGCTTTGGGGATGGCCCTGCTGCGCAGGCGGTGCCGGGCCTCGGTGACCAGCAGCACAGCCAGCACATAGCCGATGCCGCTGCCCAGGCCAAACCCCAGGCTCTGTCCCAGGGTAAAGGTCTGGGTGCGCTCCACCAGCACGGTGCCCAGCACGCCGCTGTTCAGCCCGGCCAGCGGCACGATGCGCAGCAGCTGCCCACGGCGGGGCAGCCCCCGCAGCAGCCACAGCACCAGATGCTCGGCCACGCACACCACCACGATGCTGGCCACATAGACCAGCGGGCGCAGCTGTGCGCGGTTTTCCAGCGGGGCGATCAGCCCGCCGGCCATAAAGGCCAGCGGTGCCACCAGCACCTGGGTGATGCACAGCATCGTGCCAAACAGCACACTGCTGGTGCGGTCGTCCCCCACCAGCTGCACCATGCGGGACACGCCCAGCGCACGGGTAAATACAGCGTTCTGTGCAAAAATGGCCAGCAGCGCATAGCTGAAAAACACCACAGAACTGTTAACGACCTCTCTCACGGTTCGCGCTCCGCCTCCTTCTGGTAGTGCACGGTCAGGGTATCCCGTGCTTCCTTTTGCAGGTATTCCCGGCGTTTTGCGGCCAGGGCGCGCCAGACGGCGCACAGCACGCCCAGCACGATAAAGCCGCCTGCCGGCATCCGGGCCATGGGCAGCAGCGCCCAGCGTCCCACCGGCGTGCCGAACACGGTGCCCAGGCTGAGCCACTCGCGCACACAGCCCATAACAAGCAGCAGCAGCACATAGCCCACCGTGATGCGTATGCCCTTGGACACGGCCTTGTGCATGGTCTCCTGCACGCGGCCAAAGCGGTAGGTGAGCAGCGGCTCCACCACCAGCATGGGCAGGTAGATGCCCAGGTTCAGCAAACCGGTGCCGAACACAAAGTTCAGGATGGGATAGGACGCCAGATACACCACAGCAGCGCTCATGGCGTACAGGATGGCGCGGGGCAGCAGCTTTTTCTGCAGCTGCTCCGGGGCAGGCTCCTCGTCCCGCAGGGGGACAAGGCGGCTCAGCAGGCAGGCCAGCGCCCGGGAGGGCACCAGCAGCAGCGCCACCGCCGCCGCCAGCATCAGGCTGTTCTGCCCAGTGGTGGCTACGACCACCAGCGGTGCCAGACCCATGCCCTGCATGACCACCGGGTTATTCAGGAACACGCGGTCGTGGTGGGCAAACTTTTCCGGATCCTGCAGGATCCGCTCCGCAGTATGCTTTTTCATTCCGCAGCCTCCTTTCCCGTTTTGGGCAGCAGGCGGGACAGCTGCTCCTCGGTGCGGTCGATCAGCGCCGAGAGGCTGTTGACGGCCAGCAGCGCAAAGCAGACACCGGTCTCATACACGCCGTAATAGCGGAAGCCCATGGTCATCGCGCCCACCAGCACGCCGTACAGGATGCGGCCCACCCGGCGGTGGGCGCAGGTGTAAGGCTCGTTGAGCAGGAACACCGCGCTGAACAGCACCGCGCCGGTATGCAGCTCGTCCCGCACGCAGTGCAGACGGGGCAGCGCCGTGCTGAACACGGTGCTTTCCGCCAGACCCACCTGCCGGGGGAAGAAGAATGCGATCAGCCCGCAGGTGACCAGAAAGCTGACCGATGCGCCGATGTGCACATCCTTCTGGCTCCAGAGCACCAGCCCGCAGGCCAGGATGACCAGCGCGGCACCGGTGCCCATGGGGGCGGCAAACTCGCCCAGGGCAATGGCCAGCGAGTTCAGGTTCAGGATGCCGCCGCTGCGCAGGGTATCCTCGATAGCGCTGGACACCGGCACGCCGGAAGCATCCCACAGGGGCAGGCGCGTATAGGGCTGGGGGTAACGGATCACCTGTTCCGGCCAGGAGACCGCCGCCACGGCGTAGCCCACCGCTGCAGGGTTGAAGGGATAGCTGCCGTAGCCGCCAAAGATCTCCTTGCCGATGACGACACCAGCCACCACCGCCACCACCAGCACATAGATATCCACCGTAGCGGGCATGAGCAGGGCGATGATAAGGCTGAAACTTTCGTTGGAGAGGTCGCCGTTTTTGTACACACGGCGGCGCAGCAGCGCCACCAGACGGTCGCACAGGTTGCCGGTGAGCAGGGCGATGCCGCACAGCAGCAGCGGCCGGCCGCCGTACAGATAGCAGGCCATGCACAGCAGCGGCAGGCACAGCCAGCAGATATGCTTATAGTACCGGCCGGTCTTTTGCAGCTGCAGCTCCTGTTCCCGGATCAAAGATTCATCCATTGGGGGCCTCCTTACAGGCTGGCCAGGGCGCGCACCGCGTCCGCCGGGCTGGCAGCACCAAATACGGCGCTGCCGGCCACCAGCACATCGGCACCGGCCTCTACGCACAGGGGCGCGGTAACAGCGTCCACGCCGCCATCCACCTCCAGCAGGTAGGAAAGGCCGCGGGCCGCGCGCTCCGCCTTGAGCCAGCGCAGCTTGTCCAGCGCCGAGGGCATGAACTTCTGCCCGCCGAAGCCGGGTTCCACGCTCATCACCAGCACCAGATCCAGCTGGTCCAGATAGGGTGCCAGCGCCTGCGCCGGGGTGCCGGGCTTGATGGTCAGGCCCACCTTGCAGCCCTGCGCACGCACGGCATCGATGGTGGCCTGGATGTCATCCTCGCACTCCAGATGGAAGTTGTACAGGGTGGCACCGGCCTGGATAAAGGCCTCGGCGTACTGCAGCGGGTGGCTGATCATCAGGTGGACATCGTAAAACGCATCCGGCAGGCCCTTGTGCAGGCTTTTGAGCACCGGCACGCCAAAGCTGATGTTGGGCACAAAATGCCCATCCATCACATCGTAGTGCAGCATCTGTGCCCCGGCATCCAGTACCATGCGGCAGTCTGCACCCAGTTTACCAAAATCAGCAGAAAGAATGGAAGGACTTACGATCGCCATAATATTTCATTACGCTCCGTTGTTTTTATCAATTTTTATCCCATGCGTCGCGTGTTTTGCGGGCTTTCCCCGCCTGAAAAATACGCAGGCATGGTTACTCTTTAGTTTACATGAAAACCGGCAAAAAATCAAACCCGCAGCTGGTTTTTTCACGGAAAAGTCGTAAATAGAGCAAAATATCCATCACGCGGCGACATCTCCCTGCGCCGCGCAAGCCCCCGCAGAAAGCAGCTTTTTTGCCCCAACGTCAAAGCAGCCAGACCGCCCGGGCGGGGGCAGTCTGGCTGCAGGGCTTATTCTACCGGTTTCATGCTGGCGGGGTCTTCCACCGCACCGGGACGGCCGGTGGCATCCGGCAGGCGTTTCATCCCGCCGGGGTTGGGGGCGCAGGTGGGCAGGGTGAACACGAACCGGCACCACTCGCCCTGTTCGCTCTCCACCCGGATTTGCCCGCCGGACAGGTTGACCAGCACCTTGCAGATGTTCAGGCCAAGGCCTGCACCGCGGGCGTGCAGGCCGCGGGAGCGATCCTCCTTGTAGAACCGCTCAAACACATAGGGCAGCGCCTGCGCGCTGATGCCCTGGCCGGAGTTCCAGATAGCGATCTCGGCCTCGGGGCCAAGTTTTTCCACGCTGAAACGGATGGTGCCGCCTGCCGGGGTGAACTTGATGGCATTATCCAGCAGATTGTAGGCCACCTGATGGATCAGGTCCGGGTCGGCATACACCAGCACCTTTTCGTCCATAGTCAGGCCTTCCAGCTCGATCATGCCGTCGTTGATGCGCTGCTCTGCCGCAAGGGCCACACCGGTAAGGGTCTCCCAGATATTGAACATCCGGGCGTTGACCTGGTACTCTCCGCTTTCCAGCTTGGAGAGGTCCAGCATGTTCTGGATGAGCCGCGCCAGGCGGCCGGTCTCCTCGCTGACCAGCTGCAGGTAGTGGTTCTGCATCTCGGGGGGGATGGTGCCGTCCAGGATGCCATCCACAAAGCCCTTGATGGTGGTCATGGGGGTGCGCAGCTCGTGGGCGATGTTGCCCATGAACTGCCCCCGAGAGTTATCGTTGGTCTGGATATTGTCCGCCATCTGGTTGAAGGTGCGGGCAAGGTCTGCCACCTCACCTTCCCCTTCCACGCCTTCCACGCGGACAGAAAGATCGCCGCCGCCAAAGCGCTGGGCGGCATCAGTCACCTTCTGCAGCGGGTCGGTGAGCTGGTGCATCAGCAGCCGGGTCAGCACGCTGGCGCACAGCAGCATCACACAGGCCGACATGAGGAAGTTGGACCAGAACTGCTGTTTGAACGCGGTGAGCTGCTCGCCGGAAGAGCACAAAAACAGCCAGCCGCTGACCAGGCTCTGGTCATCCATGGTCTGCACCACCGAGATATAGCTTTTTTCGGTCAGGGCACCGCCCAGGTCCCCAAAATCATGGTAGTGCTGGGCGTCCTGGCAGGCCACGGCATTGGCGCGCTGGCAGATATCCAGCGGCACCGTGGTGGTGGTCAGCTTTGCCGGGTCGGAGGCGATGAGCACGTTGCCCTGCCGGTCGGTAAAAAACAGGTAGGCTTCCGCACTTTCGCCAATGATCTCCAGCTTGGTGTTCAGTGCATCCAGCTCTGCCCCCTGCGGCATGGCCTCCTTGCGCACCAGATACTGCGCTGTGCGCTTGGCCACATTTACCACCTGGTCCAGCGTTTCGTAGCGGTCCTTGGCAAAATAATTTTTGAACAGCACCCACTCAGAGCAGCCCATCAGCACGATGCCCAGCACCATCAGGGTGGACATCATGGAGAAAAAGGCTGTGGAGATACTCTTGCGCATTATTGACGCACCTCGAACTTATAGCCCACGCCCCACACAGTTTTCAGCTCCCATTTATCGGAAGCCCCTGCCAGCTTTTCGCGCAGGCGCTTGACATGTACATCGATGGTACGGCTGTCGCCGTAATACTCAAAGCCCCACACCTCGTCCAGCAGCTGGTCGCGGGTGTAGACCCGGTTGGGGTGGGAGGCCAGGCAGTTGAGCAGCTCCAGCTCCTTGGGGGGAGCCTCCACCACCTTGCCCTTGACCCGCAGCTCATAGCTGTTCATATCCAGCCGCAGGTTGTCGAACTCGATCACGCCCTCGGTGCTCTCGGCGGCAGCCGTGGTGGTCTGGCAGCGGCGCAGCACCGCCTTGATGCGGGCCACCACCTCTTTTGCGTCAAAAGGTTTTACCATGTAATCGTCTGCACCCAGCTCCAGGCCCAGCACCTTATCAAAGGTCTCGCCCTTGGCGGTAAGCATCATCACCGGGGTATTGCCTGCCTTGCGGATGCGGCGGCATACTTCCAGCCCGTCCATCCGGGGCATCATCACATCCAGCAGCACCATGTCCGGCTTGACCTCGTTGAACTTTTCCAGCCCGGCCTCGCCATCGTTTGCCACCGTGACCTGATAGCCCTCCTTAGTCAGGTAGAGCCGCAGCAGTTCGCAGATGTTGGCATCGTCATCCACGACAAGGATCTTTTCGTTTGCCATAAGTGTTTCCTCCCCTTTTTATGTTCATGCCCGGGTGGGCGGTGTAACAGGATATCTCTTTTCTATTATACGAGAGAGTTATGACAAAATAAAGAAGGATTTGTAGGATTTTTTCGGCTTTCAGCCCATCAGATATGCGTATCGGCGCATCTGCTCCCGAAGAAGCCGTTCCACACGCACAATGATCTCCCCCGAATACGCCTCGTTTAACCTGCCAAGCTCTTCCTGTACCTCTTTTGCTCCAAAGTGAAAATGGATCTGGATTCCGTACAGTTCTTCCGCAGCATCCACCTGTTGTTCAAAGCTCGAATGAAAAGGCTTTGCTTCCACCCGCTTCATACATTCTTCCAAGGGCCGTTCTAGTGAAAAATCGCAGCTGGTATCAGCCAACAGAGAAAGCCCCTGGTCAAAAACAGGGCTTAGCGCGTAACGGTCTTTTTCGGTATCATACAGTACCGCAATGTTGTTCGTATGACGATCTTCGTTTAAAAAGAATGCATCCAGCTCCAGCATCGCCGTCAGATATTCTCCAAAATCATGCAATCCTGTATATTTTTCAACCTGTTCCACAGCATATTGGATCCTGCCCGGCACTTCCGGAAATTCTACCAGGCTCAGGGCCAGACTCTTGCCTGTATTCTGCCGATAAAGTTTTTCCAGCGGGATCAACTTCTGGTTTTCTTTCAAAAAATTTTTGCTGCGGCATCCCAGCAGTTTCTGCCCTTTATAAGCGATCTCTACCGGATGGTATTCTACAAATGGATAGTTCAGTTCCGCCCTTTGCAGCAATCTGGATACCAGAACTTCGGATAATCCCTCATAGCCCATGTGGTCAGCTTTATACCACTGATCGCCCAGTTTCCATTTCAACTGATTTCCTTTTGATGTGTGTCCCTCGGTTTCCAGCACTGGGATCTTATTCAGGTCAATGCTTTCCATAATTCACCTTGTTACGATGCCTTTCTATGGATCACTTCGATCCACTGTTGATCTTCTGCCATCTTTCCCTTAGTCTTTTCAATAATCATAAGCGGATCATAGAAAGGTACGCCCACATCACTCAGCACCCATTTCAGATGCGCCCGTGTTTCAGGGAAACAGCGGTCTTTCAAAAACCATTGAAAATCTTCCCATGTTGGATCTTCAACCACGCCAAACGCTCTGAGTGGAATTTTGTCCGTATAATTTTTAATTTTGATCTTTTCGTGCTTGAAATCCACATCAATGGTCGTACACAGATCATTCCGGTTCATATAATTGAGGCGCAGCATGGTGTCCGGGTCATCACTGAAGTTCTGCGCACGTTCCAGCTGCTTGTAGATCGTCTGGCGGCTGATGCCGTACTTTTTCGCCAACTCCGTTGCTCCCATTCCCTGCTGATGCAGCGCCAGCATCTCTGCCAACTGCTGCGGAGTAAGGCTGTTTTTTCGTCCTGCGCCGCGCTCGTTATGGACTTTTTCGCTTTTTATGATCTGCGCTTTCTGCGCGATCGCCTTCAATTCATCCAAGTTTACCGTTCCAAAAATATCAAAGATCTGCGTTTTGAAGTTTTCTTTCACAGCCTCACCCCCTCCCTTTCATTATAATCATCCCCTCCCATTGTGTCAATATTTTAATTTATATACATTATTTGTATCGGCAAGATCTGTTGCCGGCATTCTGTGCAAAATTTGATTTCTTGCCGATAAAATGGTATAATCACTTTACTGGGAGGTGTTTTTATGAAGTATCTTTCTGTCGCTGATACGGCAAAATCCTGGAATATTTCAGAGCGCACTGTCCGCAACTACTGCGCTGCCGGCAAGATCCCGGGGGCTGTTCTTATCGGCAAAACATGGAACATCCCGCAGGGTGCCCAGCGTCCAGCGCGTATCAACAAAAAGCAGCAGGCGCCCCGCACCCTGCTCGATATTTTGCAGGATGAAATGGCCGGGCATGTGAAAGGCGGGATCTACCACAAGATCCAGATCGACCTTACCTATAACTCCAACCACATCGAGGGCAGCCGCCTGACCCACGACCAGACGCGGTATATCTACGAAACCAATACCATCGGCATGGAAAACAGTGTGGTCAACGTAGATGATGTGGTCGAAACGGCCAATCACTTCAAGTGCATTGATATGATCATCTGGGATGCCAGGAAGCCTGTCAGCGAAACGCTGATCAAAAAACTGCATTTTACCCTGAAAAGCGGCACCAGCGATTCCCGCAAGGACTGGTTTGCGGTCGGTGCATATAAAAAGCTGCCGAACGAAGTCGGCGGTACAAGCACCACCGCACCGGAACTGGTTGCCGCACAGATGAAAGAACTCTTATCCGCATACAATCAAAATTCTGCCAAGACGCTGGAAGACCTGCTGGAATTTCACTATGCCTTTGAATCTATCCATCCGTTTCAGGATGGAAATGGCCGTGTCGGGCGGCTGCTGCTCTTCAAGGAGTGCCTGCGGAACAACATCGTGCCGTTTATCATCACGGATGACCTCAAGCTGTTCTACTATCGCGGCCTGCATGAGTGGAAAACCGAACGCGGGTATCTGCTGGATACCTGCCTGACCGCGCAGGATCAGTTCAAATCCATCCTGGATTACTACAGGATCCTTTATTAAGATTGGCCCTCCCTCTTGCGCTGGAGGTTTTCATCGCGTATAATGGTAGATGTGTCGTTATGCCAAAAAACGTGTAAGGAGCGTATTTTATATGAAGTTAGGTATCGTCGGCCTGCCCAATGTGGGCAAGTCCACCCTGTTCAACGCCATCACCTCCACCAAAAATGCGGAGGCTGCAAACTATCCCTTCTGCACCATCGAGCCGAACTCCGGCATCGTGGCTGTGCCGGACAAGCGGCTGGATAAGCTGGCCGAGGTGTGGCAGACCAACAAAAAGACCCCTGCCATCGTGGAGTTCGTGGACATTGCAGGCCTTGTCAAGGGTGCCAGCCAGGGCGCAGGCCTGGGCAACAAGTTCCTGGGCCATATCCGGGAGTGTGACGCCATCGTACATGTGGTGCGCTGCTTTGACGATGACAACATCATCCATGTGGTGGAGGATGTGACCAAGGCCGAGGCTGTGGACCCCATTGCCGATATCGAGGCCATCGACTACGAGCTGATCCTCTCCGACCTGGAGGTGGTGCAGAACCGCGCAGGCCGCATGGCCAAGGCTGCCAAGAGCGGCAACAACAAGGGCGCTGCTGCCGAGGCCGCATGGCTGCAGCAGCTGGCCGACCACCTGAGCGCCGGCAAGCCCGCCCGCAGCTTTGATTTTGACCCCGCCGATGCCGAGCAGCAGACCGTGCTGCACGAGATGGGGCTGCTGAGCGCAAAGCCGGTGCTGTACGCCTGCAACGTGGGCGAGGACGACCTGATGGAGGGCATTGAAAATAACAAGTATGTGCCGCTGGTGGCCGCCCGCGCCAAGGAGGAGGATGCCCGCTACATCCCCATCTGCGCCAAGACCGAGGAGGATATCGCGGACTACAGCCCCGAGGAAAAGAAGGCCTTCCTGGCTGAGATGGGCATCGAATCCAGCGGCCTGGATAACCTTATCACCGCCAGCTACGACCTGCTGGGCCTGATCTCCTTCCTGACCGATGGCAAGAAGGAGTGCCGCGCCTGGACCATCCGCAAGGGCACCAAGGCACCCCAGGCTGCCGGTAAGATCCACAGCGATTTCGAGCGCGGCTTTATCCGCGCCAGCGTTATCGGCTACAAGGACCTGGAGGACAACAATTTTGATTACGCCGCTGTTAAAGCCAAGGGCCTGCAGCGCACCGAGGGCAAGGAATATGTCGTCAACGATGGCGATGTGATCGAGTTCCTGTTCAACGTTTAAAAGGAGTTCAGCATGATCTTTGGTATTATGGGCGCAATGCCCGATGAAGTAGACCAGCTGTGCGCAAAGCTGGAAAATGTGACCACGGAGCCTTACGGCGGTGTAGATTACCACAAGGGCACCCTGGCGGGCAAGCAGGTGGTGGTGTGCTGTGCCGGCATGGGCAAGGCCAACTCTGCCGCCACCACCCAGGTGCTCATCACGAAGTTTGGTGCCGAAAGGATCATCTTTTCCGGCATTGCGGGCAACATGACCCGCAAGATCGGCATCGGGGATGTGGTCATCGGCAAAACGGTGCTGTACCACGATGCCCAGCTGTCTATGATCTGCCAGAACCCGCCGTTCCTGAAAGAATACAGCGGCGACCCGGTGATGATCGCCGCTGCCGAAGCTGCCTGCGCCGAGGCCGGGGTAAAGGCGCTGGTGGGCAAGATCGCCACCGGCGACCTGTTTGTGTGCGATGACGATGCCAAAGCCGCCATTGTGGCCAAGTGCGCCCCGGACTGCGTGGAGATGGAGGGTGCCGCAGTGAGCCATATCGCCACCAAGAACGGCGTACCCTGCGTCATCCTGCGCGCCATGAGCGACAACGTTGATGAGGCGGGCCACGAGGCGCTGGTGGTAAAGAATTTCAGCATCGCAGAGTACATTGCCACCGCCACGAAGATCGTGGCCGCCATGGTGGAAGCACTCTGATTTTCAGCTTTTCCAGATGAAACCCCCGGCAGGCTCAACAGGCCCTGCCGGGGGTTTGTGTTTCTGACGTAATACTCTCTGTACCGGCTGTGGGCCGGGAGTTTCTCCGAGGACCGTCCGCTGGGGTGGGACCCTGTTGCCCGTCAGGGCAATAGGGCGGGCGATGGAATGGCCCGACTCGTGTCCGAGGAGAAAGCTACCGACACGCAGCCCTTCGTACCCCTTACAAAAACTGTTCCAGCCGGATGCGGTTATCCTCTTCAAATTCCTGCAGGCGCTGGGCAAGGCGCTTGGTGCCCGGGGCGGCGTTAGGATAATCCTTGCAGCTTTTTACGCAGTCCACCACCCCCATGCCGCTGCCCTGGGTAAGCATCTCGGCCAGGTTGCGGGTGGACTTATCGGTAAGGGTCTTCATGCTGATGCCCATTTTTGTGTTGAACTTTGCCATGGCGCTCTGTCCCTGGGCACTGCCGCCGCAGGCCTCGATGGCGGTGTGGGCTTCCTGGTTCAGCTGATGGTAGATATTGCGCTGGCGCAGCAGCTCGGCCTTGAACTGCACATCGTTTGTCATCGGCACGATCTGCTCCAGCGTATTTTTACCCATCTCGGTGTTCTGCACCACGGCTTCCAGCAGGTTGAGGTTATCGTTCTTCTGATTTTCCATACAAAAAATCCCCCTTCTGCACCTAGTGTGTGCCCGAAGGGGGAAGTTATGCATAGGGGGCTGCTCTCTCAGCAGATCTTGTTGCCGCCGGAGATCTGGATGCCGCGCAGCCGCTCATCGCAGATCTGGTACAGCGTTTCCCAGCAGCCGGTGCCCGGTTCCAGCTCGTCCAGCCCCGCCACCGAAACGCTCAGGGTAAACGGCACCCGGTGCATCATGCCGATGCTGGTGATGCACTCGTGGGGCATGGCGGCATAGATCCCGCGCATCTGCTCGGCCAGCTGGCCGCCGTCCATATCCATGCAGGCCACCACAAAAATACTGCCGGTCAGGCGGCAGACCACCTGCTGGCCGGGGAGATCGAAATGCTTTTTCCACTGGTTGGCCACAAAGCAGATCAGCTGATCCATTACCGGCTGGCCGTAGGTATCCCGCAGCTGGGCACCGTTATCCAGCGATACCAGCGCCACGGCGGCACTGCGGCCCCGGGCGGCACTGCGGGCCAGCTCGGCCCCGAACACGGTCTCCAGATAGCGGCGGTTATATACGCCGGAAAGGAAATCGTGGTTCATATCCTCGCGGCAAAGCTCCCGCTCCCGGGCGCTCAGGCGCTCTTCCGGCAAAAGGTTGCCGGCCAGCGGGGCGGACATGGTAAGCCGCCACAGCTTGCCGTCTGCCCGCACCTTGCGGTCCAGGATGCAGTCCACCCGGCCATTGCGCAGCTCGTAGTTCACCTGCAGGCCTTCGTCCTGCCAGCCGGTATCCTGCGGCAGTTCGTTCAGTTCCACCGTTTCAAATGCAGCCTGTGCGCTTTCTGCAAAGGTACGCAGATCCTGCTCCGTCCATTCTCTATCCATCTGTAGTTTCCCCATCATCGTCCGCGCCGCCGCTGTGGGGCGCGTCATTCCGCTTTTCCCGCAAGTGCCGGGAACTTATTGCCATTATACCATTGAAATACAGATTTTTCCAGCAAAGCGCACAAATTTTTGCGGTAGTTTTTACATTTTCGTCAGATTGCTAATTATTTCACTTTTCGGGTGCAAAAATCACACGCGGCAGTAGACGGTGCATTCCGCCAATATCTCTGCAGCCAGGGCCTTGGTATCAAACCCGGCCTTTGCGCGCCATGCCCAGTTGCCGCCCAGCTTGCCCGGGGTGTTCAGGTGTGCCTCGGCCCCCAGGCCCAGCCAGTCGTACATGGGGATGATGGCACGGTCTGCCACCGAGCCAAGCGCTGCCCGCAGCAGGGCGGTACGGGCGGCGGCGGGCTTTACCGCTGCCAGTTCCCGGGCGGTGGGCTTGCAGGAAGTCAGGTGCAGGTAGGCGGCCGCCGTGGCCTTTTCCTTTTCCGAAGCGCCGTTCTCCCACCAGTCGGTCAGGGTAGTGTTGTCGTGGGTGCCGGGGTAGACCACACCGTTCTTTACGTGGTTATGGGGCAGATACTCGTTGTCCCCGCCGCTAAAGGCAAACTGCAGCACCTTCATACCCGGGAAGGTGCTCTCGGCCAGCAGCGTGCGCACGCTGGGGAACAGCTCGCCCAGATCCTCGGCAATGATGGGCAGCTTGCCCAGTGCCGCCTCCAGTGCGCGGAACAGCTCCATCCCGGGGCCGTTCTCCCACTTGCCGGTGCGGGCCGTGGTGCTGGAAGCCGGGATCGCCCAGTAGGTATCAAAGCCGCGGAAGTGGTCGATGCGCAGCAGGTCGTAGATGCCCAGTGCGTGGCGCACCCGCCGGATCCACCAGGCATAGCCCGTCTTTTTGTGGTACGCCCAGTCGTACAGGGGGTTGCCCCACAGCTGGCCGTCGGCGGAGAAGTAATCTGGCGGGCAGCCTGCCACCCGGGCAAAGCGGCCGTCGGCATCCAGCTCAAACAGCTTGCCGCCCACCCAGGCATCCACCGAGTCGGCAGAAACATAGATGGGGATATCGCCCATGATCTGCACGCCCTTTGCGTTGGCATAGGCCTTGACCGCCTGCCACTGGGTGGCAAACTTGTACTGCACAAACTTCCAGAAGCCGATCTCTTCCTCGTTTGCAGCCGCAAAGGCGGCCAGCGCAGCTTTGTCGCGGCGGCGGTAGGGGGCATCCCACTCCACCCAGTTCTTCATGCTGTTGGCCGTTTTCAGGGCCATGTACAGGGCATAATCCTCCAGCCAGTCCTCGTTGGCAAGCGTAAAGGCATAGTAATCATCCGGGTAGTAGTAAGCACAGCCGTGCAGCCCTGCGCACTGGCTGCGCCATGCGGCGTAGGCCTTGCGCAGCACGGCATAGCGGCTGACATACAGGGTGCCGTAGTCCACCTGCAGCGGGTCCTTGCCCCAGTGCCCGGCCTTAAGGTCTGCCGCCGTGAGCAGACCCTCTTTTTCCAGTGTTTCCAGGTCCACAAAATAGGGGTTGCCCGCAAAGGCGGAGCAGCTCTGGTAGGGGCTGTCGCCGTAGCCGGTGGGGCTTAGCGGCAGCAGCTGCCAGATCTTTTGCCCGGCTGCGGCCAGAAAATCCACAAATTGAAATGCCGCCTTGCCAAAGCAGCCGATCCCGTAAGGGCCGGGCAGACTGGATACCGGCATCAG
>CAKTFD010000005.1 GCA_934553285.1 uncultured Faecalibacterium sp.
TATTCTGAAAGCTACGCCGCAGCAGGCGTGGACATTACCGCCGGTTACCGCTCTGTGGAGCTGATGAAGCAGTATGTGGCCCGTACCATGAACGAGCACTGCATCGGCGGCCTGGGCGGCTTTGGCGGCCTGTTTGAGCTGGACTGCACCGGTTATAAGCACCCGGTGCTGATCTCCGGCACCGATGGCGTGGGCACCAAGCTGAAGATCGCCATGATCATGGATAAGCACGATACCATCGGCATCGACTGCGTGGCCATGTGCGTCAACGATGTCATCTGCGCCGGTGCAAAGCCGCTGGTGTTCCTGGATTACATCGCCTGCGGCCGCAATATCCCGGAAAAGATCGCCAACATCGTTAAGGGCGTGGCCGAGGGCTGCGTGCAGGCGGATTGTGCACTGGTGGGCGGCGAAACTGCCGAGCACCCGGGCATGATGCCGGAGGATGAGTACGACCTGGCCGGTTTCACCGTGGGCGTTGTGGATAAGGAAAAGATCCTGAACAACGAGACCATGGCACCCGGCGATGTCATCATCGCTCTGCCCTCCACCGGTGTGCACTCCAACGGTTTCTCGCTGGTGCGCAAGGTGTTCAACATCGATGCAGACCCGGATGTGCTGCACACCACCCCCGCTGAGCTGGGCGGCAAGAGCCTGGGCGAGGCCCTGCTGGCCCCCACCAAGATCTACGTCAAGCCGGTGCTCAAGGTGCTGGAGCAGGTGGATGTCAAGGGCATCTCCCACATCACCGGCGGCGGCTTTTATGAGAACATCCCCCGCAGCCTGAAAAAGGGCTGCTGCGCCCGCATCAAAAAGGAGGATGTCCGCACCCCGGCACTGTTCCACCTGATGCAGAACGTGGGCGGCATCTCCGAGCACGATATGTTCAATACTTTCAACATGGGCGTGGGCATGGTGCTCACCGTGCCCGCAGAGCAGGCCGACAAGGCACTGGAGATCCTGCACGCCAACGGCGAGCCGGAAGCCTACCGCCTGGGCGTCATTGCAGAAGGTGAGGGCGTGGAGCTGTGCTGAACATTGCCGTGTTAGTGTCCGGCGGCGGCACCAATCTGCAGGCGCTGCTGGACAGCGAAGCCCGGGGCGAGAACCCCAATGGCAGGATCACCCTGGTGGTGGCCTCCAAGCCCGGCGTCTATGCGCTGGAACGCGCCGCAAAAGCCGGTGTGGAGGGCTGCGTGGTGCGCCGCAAGGATTACGCCGACAGCGCAGCATTTGATGCCGCACTGCTGAAAACGCTGCAGGAACACCATATCGACCTTGTGGTGCTGGCAGGCTTTTTGTCCGTGCTTGGCCCCAGCATCATCGCGGCCTATCCGCGCCGCATCCTGAACGTGCACCCCGCCCTGATCCCGTCCTTCTGCGGGCCGGGCATGTACGGCCTGCGCCCCCACGAGGCTGCGCTGGCCAGGGGCTGCAAGGTGACCGGTGCCACCGTCCACTTTGTCAACGAGGAATGCGATGGCGGCCCCATCCTGCTGCAGAAGGCGGTGGAGATCCTGCCCGGCGACACCCCGGAGGTGCTGCAGAAGCGGGTGATGGAGCAGGCAGAGTGGAAGCTGCTGCCCAGGGCTGTGGCCATGATTTGTAACGGTGAAGTGGAGTAAAAACTCCTTCCGTCACGCCTGACGGCGTGCCACCTCCCTCAAGGAGGGAGGCTCAAGGCCCCCTCCCCGAGGGGGCTGTCGCCGCAGGCGACTGGGGGAGTTCCGTAAATAGGAGAATAACGATGGAAAAGATCAACCTGAACGAGTATCTGGCATCCAACGAGTATCCCGGCCGCGGTATTGCAGTGGCCATGGCCCCGGACGGACGGCAGATGTTTATCGGCTACTTTATCATGGGCCGCAGCGAGAACAGCCGCAACCGTGTGTTTGACCCGGTGCCGGAGCGCGGCGGCATCTGCACCATTGCAGCAGACCCCGCAAAGCTGGAGGATCCCAGCCTTATCATCTACAACCCGGTGCTGACCCTGGGCAGGACCCACATCGTGACCAACGGCGACCAGACCGATACCATCTATGACCTGATGAGCCAGGGCAAGAGCTTTGCCGATGCGCTGCGCACCCGCACCTTTGAGCCGGACTGCCCCAACTACACCCCCCGCATCTCCGCTGTGGTGTACGCGGACGGCAGCTACCAGATGAGCATCCTTAAATCTGCCGATGGCAACGGGGACAGCGTACAGCGTTATTTCTTTGATTATCCCCAGCCTGTGGCAGGCGAGGGCCACTTTATCAGCACCTACAAGCACAATGGGAATCCCATCCCCAGTTTTGAGGGCGAACCGCTGCGCTTTGCCTGCCCCCGCACCATCGGCGATTTTGCCGCAGACCTGTGGAGCAGCCTGAATCTGGATAACAAGGTCAGCCTGTTTGCCCGGGTCATCGACCTGGATACCGGCGAGAGCGGCGATATGATCTACAACAAGTACGATCCCGTCTGCAGCGACCTGGACGACCCCGAGGAGCCGGAACTGCTGCCCGAGGAACTGGAACTGCTGAAAAAGCTCGACGAAGAATAAGTGGAACCTTTAACGATACAGGATATCAGGAGGATGCGTCAATGAACGAACTGGCATTGAAGTACGGCTGCAACCCTAACCAGAAGCCCAGCCGCATTTATATGGAAGATGGCTCCGATCTGCCCGTTACCGTGCTGAACGGCAAGCCCGGCTACATCAATTTTCTGGATGCGCTCAACTCCATCCAGCTGGTCAAGGAGCTGAAAACCGCCTGCGGCCTGCCCGCAGCGGCTTCCTTCAAGCATGTTTCCCCGGCAGGCGCAGCCCTGGGCCTGCCCCTGACCGCCGTGGAGCGCCGGATGTACCACATCGCCCCGGAAACGGAGCTTTCCCCGCTGGCCTGCGCCTATGCCCGTGCCCGCGGTGCAGACCGGATGTCCTCCTTTGGCGACTGGATCGCCCTGTCTGACATCTGCGATGTGCCCACCGCAAAACTGATCCAGCACGAGGTGTCCGATGGCATCATCGCCCCGGGTTACGAGCCGGAGGCACTGGCCATCCTGTCCGGCAAGAAGAAGGGCAACTACAACGTGGTCGCCATCGACCCCGCCTATAAGCCCGCCCCCATCGAGCACAAGCAGGTGTACGGCATCACCTTTGAGCAGGGCCGCAACGAGCTGGTCATCAATGCCGATACCATGCTGAACAACTGGGTCACCGAGAACAAGGCTGTGACCGAGGAGCAGAAGCGCGACCTCATCATCGCCCTGATCACCCTCAAGTACACCCAGTCCAACAGCGTGTGCTATACCTACAATGGCCAGACCATCGGCGTGGGTGCCGGCCAGCAGAGCCGCATCCACTGCACCCGCCTGGCCGGCCAGAAGGCCGATAACTGGCAGCTGCGCCACATGGAAAAGGTGCTGGATCTGCCCTTCCGCGAGGATGTGGCAAAGCCCAACCGCGATAACGCCATCGATGTGTATATCGGCGATACCCCGGAGGATGTCATCGGGGACGATGTCTGGGCCGAGACCTTTACCCGCCAGCCGGAGCCTTTGACCGCAGAGGAAAAGAAGGATTACCTCAGCCAGGTCACCGGCGTGTGCCTTGGCTCCGATGCCTTCTTCCCCTTTGGCGACAACATCGAGCGCGCCCGCCGTTCCGGCGTGACCGCCATCGTGCAGCCCGGCGGCTCCATCCGTGACCAGCAGGTCATCGATACCTGCAACAAGTATGGTATCGCCATGGCCTTCTGCGGCCTGCGGCTGTTCCATCACTGATTTTTCCTCTGTGCAGGAGCAAAACGGCGCATAAGCGCCGGATGAGGGGGCACGGGAGCTGCCCCTTATCCGGCTGCTGTGCCGACAGCTTCCCCGAGGGGAAGTTTTATGCGAGAAAACGGGAAGGTGAATGATATGGCTAAAAAGATCCTGGTAGTGGGTGGCGGCGGCCGTGAGCACGCCATCATCAAGGCACTGAAAAAAAGCCCTGACTGCGGCGAGATCTGGTGCGCACCGGGCAATGGCGGCATCAGCTATGATGCTAAGTGCATGAACATCAAGGCCACCGATGTGGAGACCATGGTGGGCTTTGCAGTAGAAGAAAAGTTTGATTACGTTGTGGTGGCGCAGGACGACCCCCTGGCACTGGGCATGGTGGATGCGCTGGCAAAGGCCGGTATCCCGGCATTTGGCCCGGATAAGGCGGCTGCCCGCATCGAGGCCTCCAAGGTGTTCTCCAAGGACCTGATGAAGAAATACGGCATCCCCACCGCAAAGTACGAGACCTTTGACGATCCTGCAAAGGTCATGGATTACATCCGCGCCGAGGGCAAGTACCCTGTGGTCATCAAGGCGGACGGTCTGGCACTGGGCAAGGGCGTGCTCATCTGTGAGGATGAGCAGCAGGCAGCCGAGGGCGTAAAGGAGATCATGCTGGACAAAAAGTTCGGCGCATCCGGCAACCATGTGGTGGTGGAAGAGTTCCTCACCGGGCCGGAGGTCAGCGTGCTGAGCTTTACAGACGGCAAGGTGGTCAAGCCCATGGTATCCAGCATGGACCATAAGCGCGCCAATGACCACGATACCGGCCTGAACACCGGCGGCATGGGCACCATTGCCCCCAACCCCTACTACACCCCGGAAGTGGCCGCCGTGTGCATGGAAAAGATCTTCCTGCCCACCATCCGCGCCATGAACGCTGAGGGCTGCCCCTTTAAGGGCTGTTTGTACTTTGGCCTGATGCTCACCCCGGACGGCCCCAAGGTCATCGAGTATAACTGCCGCTTTGGCGACCCCGAGACCCAGGTGGTGCTGCCCCTGCTGGAGAGCGACCTGCTGCATATTATGGAAAGCTGCACCAACGGCACCCTGGCCCAGCAGGAGGTCCGGTTCTCGGATGGGGCTGCGGCCTGCGTCATCCTGGCCTCCGGCGGCTACCCTGTGGCCTACGAGAAGGGCAAGCCCATCTCCGGCCTTGTGGACGGCCAGCTGCCCGGCGAGGAGAACGTGACGGTCTACCACTCCGGCACCGCCATCACCGAGGATGGCCAGCTGGTGACCAATGGCGGCCGTGTGCTGGGCGTTACCGCCACCGGCCCGCGCCTGACCAATGCACTGAGCCACGCCTACGAAGCAGCCGAGAAGATCCACTTTGACAAGCTGCACAAGCGCAGTGATATCGGCCTGCGCGCCCTGAAAGCGCTGGCAGAAAAGCAGTAAAAGAACTCCCTCAGCCACGCCTTACGGCGTGACAGCTCCCTCTGGGAGGGAGCCTCTGGCGAGAAGGGTGACGTTCCGATTTTGCCAAAGGCCCCATCTCAGAGGGGGCTGGCGCCGGAGGCGACTGGGGGAGTTGACTGCTGTAAAATGAATCCCGAACAAAATCCATTCGATAAAATACAAAGGGGGAACTTACCCAATGGTCTATCGTATTTATGTGGAAAAAAAGCCCGGCTTTGATGTCGAGGCAAATGGCCTGAAAAACGAGCTTATCAGCCTGCTGGGCATCAAGGAGCTGGACGGGCTGCGCCTGCTGAACCGCTACGATGTGGAAGGCATCGATCAGGCGCTGTTTGACCAGTGCGTCAGCACCGTGTTCAGCGAGCCGCCGGTGGATAATACCTATGCCGAGCTGCCTGTCAACGAGGGCGCGTCCTTTGCGGTGGAGTATCTGCCCGGCCAGTTCGATCAGCGCGCGGCATCGGCTGCCGAGTGCATCCAGCTCATCAGCCAGGGCGAGCGCCCGCTGGTGCGCTCTGCCCGCGTGTACCTGCTGGAGGGCAGCCTGACTGCCGAGCAGGTGGCTGAGATCAAAAAATATGTCATCAACCCTGTGGAAGCCCGCGAGGCTTCGCTGGATACGAAGGAGACCCTGAAAATGGAGTACCCGGTGCCCGCTGCCGTGGCGGTGCTGGAGGGCTTCAATGCGCTGGACGAGGCAGGCCTTGCCAAGTTCATCGAGGAAAAGGGTCTGGCCATGGATCTGGGCGATATCAAGTTCTGCCAGGAGTATTTCCGCTCCGAGCAGCGCGAGCCTACCATCACCGAGATCAAGATGATCGACACTTACTGGTCTGACCACTGCCGCCACACCACCTTTGGCACCATCCTGGACGATGTGCAGATCGATGATGCTGTGGTGCAGGCCGCATTTGACCGCTACATGGCCATGCGTGCAGACCTGGGCCGTGAAAACAAGCCCCGCTGCATGATGGACCTGGCCACCATCGGTGCCAAGGAGCTGAAAAAGCAGGGTATCCTGAAAAATCTGGACGAGTCCGAGGAGATCAACGCCTGCACCGTCAAGATCAAGTGCGATGTCAACGGCAAGGATGAGGACTGGCTGTTCCTGTTCAAAAACGAGACCCACAACCACCCCACCGAGATCGAGCCGTTTGGCGGCGCTGCCACCTGCATCGGCGGCGCCATCCGCGACCCGCTGTCCGGCCGCAGCTACGTCTACCAGGCCATGCGCGTGACCGGCGCTGGCGACCCGCTCAAGCCGGTCAGCGAGACTATGCCCGGCAAGCTGCCCCAGCGCAAGCTGGTGACCACCGCCGCCGCCGGTTACTCCTCCTACGGCAACCAGATCGGTCTGGCTACCGGCCAGGTGGACGAGATCTACCACCCCGGCTATGTGGCAAAGCGCATGGAGATCGGTGCCGTTGTGGGCGCTACCCCTGCTTCCCATGTCCGCCGCGAGTGCCCCGCTCCCGGCGATGTGATCGTGCTGCTGGGCGGCCGCACCGGCCGCGACGGCATCGGCGGTGCCACCGGCTCCTCCAAGGCACACAAGCTGGACAGCCTGGAGCACTGCGGTGCCGAGGTGCAGAAGGGCAATGCCCCCATCGAGCGCAAGCTGCAGCGTCTGTTCCGCCGTGAGGATGCCTGCAAGATGATCAAGCGCTGCAACGACTTTGGCGCAGGCGGCGTGTCTGTGGCCATTGGTGAGCTGGCCGATGGCCTGTACATCGACCTGAACAAGGTCACCAAAAAGTACGAGGGCCTGGACGGCACCGAGCTGGCCATCAGTGAGAGCCAGGAGCGCATGGCTGTGGCGCTTGCCCCGGAGGATGTGGACAAGTTCATCGCCATTGCCACCGAGGAAAATCTGGAGGCTACCCCCGTGGCGAAGGTCACCGAGGAAAAGCGTCTGAACATGGTGTGGAACGGCGTGTCCATCGTGAACATCAGCCGCGAGTTCCTGAACTCCAACGGTGCCGAGAAGCACCAGAACGTCCATGTGGAAAAGGGCACCGTCTGGCAGCCCCAGTGGGCTGGCCTGACCTTTAGCCAGAAGATGAAGAGCATGGTGGGCGACCTGAACGTCTGCAGCAAAAAGGGCCTTTCCGAGCGGTTCGACTCCACCATTGGTGCAGCCACCGTGCTCATGCCCTTTGGCGGCGCTTACCAGCTGACCCCCCAGAATGCCATGGTGGCAAAGCTGCCGGTGGATGGCGAGACCACGACCTGCTCCGGCATGGCATGGGGCTATAACCCCTACCTGACAAGCGCTAACCAGTATGTGGGCGCACAGATGGCGGTCATCGAGAGCGTGACCAAGCTGGTGGCCACCGGCTTCCGCTACGAGGATGCCTATCTGACCTTCCAGGAATACTTCGAGCGCCTGGGCAACAAGCCCGAGCGCTGGGGCAAGCCGCTGGCCGCCCTGCTGGGTGCACTGGATGCCCAGATGGGCCTGGGCATCGCCTCCATCGGCGGCAAGGACAGTATGTCCGGCTCCTTTGAGCAGCTGGATGTGCCGCCCACGCTGGTGTCCTTTGCCACCGCGATCGGCAAGGCCGGCCGTGTGGTCTCCACCGAGTTCAAAAAGCCCGAGAGCACCGTGGTGCTCATCCGCCCCATCATCGACCCGGAGACCGGCTGCCCCAACTTCTTCTCCCTCAAGGCCAACTACCGGATCGTGGAGAACATGATCGAAGAGGGCATGGTGGCTGCTGCCTGCTCTGTGGGCTACGGCGGCATCGCCGAGGCCCTGTTTAAGATGGGTCTGGGCAACCGCATCGGTTTCAGGATGCGTGCTGACATGACCACCCACCAGATGTTTGAGCCGATGTACGGTTCCATCATCCTGGAAATGGTGTCCGATTCTCCCGCCGGGCTACTGCTGGGCGAGACCACCAAGGAGTACACCTTTGAGTCCTGTGGCGAAAAGCTGGATATGGCGGAGCTGCAGGAGATCTGGGAGAGCAAGCTGGAGCCTGTGTATCCCTACCGCAAGGCCGGCCCCAAGGTGGAAAAGATCAGCGGCAGCCTGTCCGCCCCCGCCGCACCCAAGATCGGTGTGGCAAAGCCCAAGGTCATCATCCCGGTGTTCCCCGGCACCAACTGCGAGTATGATACGGCCCACGCCTTTGCCCGCGCCGGTGCAGACCCGGAGATCCTGGTGGTGCGCAACCTGACCCCTGCCGACGTTGCCGAGAGCTGCGAGGCACTGGTCAAGGCCATCGATGCAAGCCAGATCGTTATGCTGCCCGGCGGCTTCTCCGGCGGCGACGAGCCGGACGGCAGCGCCAAGTTCATCGCCTCCTTCTTCCGCAACCCTGCAGTCACCGAGGCAGTGCGCCGCCTGCTGCAGCAGCGTGATGGCCTGATGCTGGGCATCTGCAACGGCTTCCAGGCACTGATCAAGCTGGGTCTGGTGCCTTACGGCGATATCCGCCCCATCACCGCCTGCGACCCCACCCTGACCTTCAACACCATTGGCCGTCACCAGAGTATGCTGGTGCACACCCGTGTGGCTTCCACCGGCAGCCCCTGGCTGAGCAAGTGTGCGCTGAACGATCTGCACACCATCGCCATCAGCCACGGCGAGGGCCGCTTTGTGGCTCCGCAGGAGGTGCTGGATACCATGCTGCAGAACGGCCAGATCGCTACCCAGTATGTGGATCTGACCGGTGCTCCCACCATGGATCAGCGCTACAACCCCAACGGCTCGGTGCTGGCCATCGAGGGCATCACCAGCCCGGATGGCCGTGTGTTCGGCAAGATGGGCCACTCGGAGCGCAGCGGCGAGTACCTGTACAAGAACGTTACCGGCGATAAATACCAGCCGATCTTTGAAGGCGGCGTGGACTATTTCAAGGTTTGATGGTAGAATAAGAAGAAAACCCTCTCCGTCCCGCCTGCAGTGTGGCAGCGCTCCTTCGGGGCAGTGCTGACCGGCAGAGCGCAAAAAGCTCCCCTGCGGGGGAGGTGACGGGCGCAGCGAGGCGGAGCGGGTTATTTTCAGGAGGAAAACAACCAATGTCACAGCATGATCGCTATATCAGCCCTTTTTCCACCCGCTATGCATCCGATGAGATGCAGTATATCTTCTCGGACGACAACAAGTTCCGCACCTGGCGGCGGCTGTGGGTGGCGCTGGCACGCGCTGAAATGAACCAGGGCCTGACCAACATCACCCCGGATATGGTGGCTGAACTGGAATCCCATGTGGACGATATCAACTACGATGTGGCCATCGCGCGGGAAAAGCTGGTGCGCCACGATGTAATGAGCCATGTTTACGCCTACGGCCAGCAGTGCCCTAAGGCAGCAGGCATCATCCATCTGGGTGCCACCAGCTGCTATGTGGGCGATAATACCGATATCATCGTGATGCGGCAGGGCCTGGAGCTGGTGCGCAAAAAGCTGGTGGGTGTGCTGGCAAAGCTGGCACGCTTTGCCCAGGAATACAAGGATATGCCCTGCATGGCGTACACCCACTGCCAGCCCGCACAGCCCACCACCGTGGGCAAGCGCGCTACCCTGTGGGCCAACGAGCTGGTGATGGATCTTGCTGAGATCGACCATCGCCTGGCTACGCTGGAGCTGCGCGGTGTCAAGGGCACCACCGGCACCCAGGCCTCCTTTATGGAGCTGTTCAAGGGCGATGCCGATAAGATCCGCGCTGTGGATGCTTCCATCGCAAAGGAGATGGGCTTTGACCCCAAGGCAGTGGTGCCGGTGTCCGGCCAGACCTACAGCCGCAAGGTGGATGCCTTTATCCTGAACGCCCTGGCAGGCATCGGCCAGAGCTGCATGAAGTTTGCGACCGACCTGCGCCTGCTGGCCAATTTCAAGGAGATGGAGGAGCCGTTTGAGAAAAACCAGATCGGTTCCTCTGCCATGCCTTACAAGCGCAACCCCATGCGCTGCGAGCGCATCTGCGCTTTGGCCCGTTACCTGATGGTGGATGTGCTGAACCCCAGCTTTACCACCGGCAGCCAGTGGTTTGAGCGCACTCTGGACGACAGCGCCAACAAGCGCGTGGCCATGGCCGAGGGCTTTTTGGCTACCGACGCTATCCTGAACATCATGCTCAACGTTACCGATGGCCTTGTGGTGTACCCCAAGGTGGTGCGCAGCCGCCTGATGGCAGAGCTGCCCTTTATGGCCAGCGAAAACATCATGATGCAGGCTGTGGAAAAGGGCGGCAACCGGCAGGAGCTGCACGAGCGCCTGCGTCAGCACGCCATCGCCGCCGGCAAGCAGGTCAAGGAAGAGGGCCTGCCCAACGATATGGTAGACCGCATTGCTGCCGACCCGGCCTTTGGCCTGACCCGCGAGGAGATCGTGGCAGGGCTTGTGCCGGAAAACTTTGTGGGCCGTGCACCCCAGCAGGTAGAGGAGTTTGTGGCCAACGTGCTGCAGCCCATTTTTGATGCGGATCCCGATGCCGTGGAACAGCATGCTTCCCTGAGCGTCTGATGCGCTGAAAGAACAGCCTGAATATTGCAAAAGAGCCAAGCCTGCGGGTTTGGCTTTTTTGCTTTTGTGGGAGCGGGAGAGCGCTTTTGAAAAGGCAAACTTTGCCGTGCGCCCCTTGCACGATCCTGCCTGTCATGTTACACTGAGGGCAGCAACGAGAAAAAGGAGAACCGCTCATGCGATTGGATAAATATCTGGCCGAGACTGCCCAGTGCACCCGCAGCGAGGCCAAAACCCTGCTGGCCAGGGGGCGCGTACAGGTAAACGGCGCAGTGTGCAAAAAAGGGGACACCCAGCTTAAAAGCACCGACACGGTGGCGGTGGATGGTGCGGCGCTGACCTACCGGAAGTTTGTTTACCTGATGCTCAACAAGCCCGAGGGGGTGGTGAGCGCCTCCACCGACAAGCGGGACACTACCGTGGTGGATCTGGTGGGGGATGCCTACCCCCGGCGGGAGCTGTTTCCGGCAGGGCGGCTGGACAAGACCAGCACCGGCTTTGTGCTGCTGACCGATGACGGCGGCTTTGCCCACGATATCCTGTCCCCCCGGCACCATGTGCCCAAGACCTATACTGTCACCATCGATACCCCGCTCACCCAGGAGATGTGCACCGGCTTTGCGCAGGGGGTCACTTTAGCGGACGGCACGGCGCTTTCGCCTGCACAGGTAACGGCGCTTTCCCCGGATGGACTGACTGTGCGGGTAGTGCTGCGGCAGGGAGTATACCACCAGATCAAGCGGATGTTCGGGGTGTATGGCGCCGGGGTAGACCGTCTGCACCGGGAGGCCATCGGCGGCCTTATGCTGGACCCGCAGCTTGCACCGGGGCAGTGGCGGGAGCTTTCCGTCGAAGAAGTGGAAAAAATTACCAAATAAAAAGGTGCGCTTTTCACGCAGTTTTCAAAAATGTATCACAATTTGCCGGTAAAATAACGGTAAGAACCACGCCAAAAGGCACTTTTTTGGCAAAAAATGGCCCTGAAAGATAATTTCAACAAGAAAGAATTATCTTTTTTGTTGAAATCTGTTGCAAAAGTAAATTCTTTTGTGTAAAATATAGATTGTAATGCGGCGAAATTGTTTAAAATCACAACCCATGCCGCTGCGGCTTGCACAAACGAGGAAAAGGGGTATCCATTTATGGCCAATAGAGTATTTCAAAGCGTGATCTACCAGATGAAGGACGCGATCAACCGGGTGGTCGGCGTTGTGGATGAGACCGGCGCTGTCATCTCCTGCTCGGAGCTGAACCTGATCGGTGAGGTGCGCGAGGGCTTTATGGCCGAGCGCCTGACCGCGGGTGACCGCTTTGTACGGGATGGCTATACCTACCAGCAGTTCTCCAGCGCCAAGCATAACGATTATGCAGTGTTCGTGGAAGGCGCCGACGAGACCGCAGGGCAGTTTGCCGCCGTGCTGTCCATCAGCCTGCAGAGCATCAAACAGTACCACGATGAAAAATTTGATAAATCCAACTTTATCAAAAACGTGGTGCTGGATAACATCCTGCCCGGCGATATCTACGCCAAGGCACGGGAGCTGCACTTTGCCACCGATGTTTCCCGCGTGGTGTTTATCGTGCGGGTGATCAGCGGCGGCGATATCTCCGCTTACGATGTGGTCAGCAGCCTGTTCCCGGATAAGCAGAAGGACTTTGTGTTCAATATCAGCGAGACCGATACCGTGCTGGTCAAGGAGATCCGCAAGGGCATCGACCGTACCGATATGGAAAAGCTGGCTGCCAGCATCGTGGACACCCTGTCCGGCGAGCACTACATCAAGGCTGTGGTAGGCATCGGCACACCCATTGCCAACGTGAAGGATCTGGCTACCTCCTTTAAGGAAGCCCAGATCGCCATGGAAGTGAGCAAGGTGTTCGACACAGAAAAGCAGATCATCCGTTACGATAACCTGGGCATCGCCCGGCTGATCTATCAGCTGCCCACCACCGTGTGCGAGATGTTCCTGCGCGAGGTGTTCAAGCAGGGCAGCATCGAGAGCCTGGATCAGGAGACCCTGTTTACCATCCAGCGCTTCTTTGAGAACAACCTGAATGTGTCTGAGACCAGCCGCGGCCTGTTCGTGCACCGCAATACGCTGGTGTATCGTCTGGAAAAGATCAAGAAACTGACCGGCCTGGACCTGCGTGAGTTCGATGATGCTATCGTCTTTAAGGTAGCGCTGATGGTCAAAAAGTACCTGTCCAACAATCCGGCCAAATACTGATACTGCGCTGTGCGGGGTTTTGCCCTCCGGCGCTGAACCGGCCGCTCGAAACCGACGCTGGCCGGTTCTTTTTGCTGCACAGGCTGTGGGCTGCAGCCTTGACCATCAAAAAATATTGATGTCAGGAGTTAATGCGATTCCATGATCGATTTTGAACACGTTTCCAAAGAATACAAAAAGGGCGGCCGCCTTGCCCTGGAGGATATCGACCTCCATGTGGCGGATGGCGAGTTCGTCTTTCTGCTGGGGCACTCCGGCGCCGGCAAATCCACCCTGCTCAAGCTGATCCTGCGGGAGGAACTGCCCACCTCTGGCAAGGTAACGGTGCTGGGCAAGGATATTGCCCGGCTGCGCCGCCACAAGATCCCGTATCTGCGCCGTCAGATGGGCATCATCTTCCAGGATTTCCGCCTGATCCCCAGCATGACGGTGTACGAGAACGTGGCCTTTGCCATGCATGTGCTCAACGTGCCCCACAAGGAGATCCGCCCCCGCGTGGAGTATATCCTGGAGCTGGTGCATCTGGAGGATAAGGCCAAGTGCTACCCGGATACCCTTTCCGGCGGCGAGCAGCAGCGTGTGGCTGTGGCGCGCGCGCTGGTACATAACCCCAAACTGGTCATCGCAGACGAGCCTACCGGCAACATCGACCCGGAGCTGAGCCTGGAGATGATGCAGCTGCTGGAGCGGGTGAGCAAAATGGGCATCACGGTGCTGGTGGTCACCCATGAGCATGAGCTGGTGCACCGTTTCCATCAGCGCGTAGTCACGCTGAGCCATGGCCGTATCATCTCGGATGTGCCTGCCGACCCTGTGGCTGCCGCCGAGGACGACCTCTCGCTGGATATTGCCGCCTTTGATGCATACAGCGAGCCGTCTGCTGCGGGTGCAGAGAAAAAGGAGGTGGCTGCCGTATGATGCGTCCTTCTACCTTCTTTTTTCTTACAAGGCGCGGTGTGCGCAACCTGGGCAAGCACTGGGCCATGACCATTGCCTGCATCGCTTCTTTGAGCGTGTGCATGACCCTGAACGTTTTTGCCAGCCTGGCCGAGGTGAATGTGGGCAGCATGGTGGCCTATCTGGGCAGCCAGAACGAAATGGTGGTCTATCTGGACCCCGCGTGTGACGATGCCACCGCCGCCCAGGTGGGGCAGACCCTTGCAGCCATGCCGGGGGTCAGCGGGGTGCAGTATATGTCCAAGCAGGATGTGCTCAACACCTACCGCGGCTATATGGACGATTATTCCTCCCTGTGGGACGAATTTGAGACCGATAACCCTTTTAAAGCCAACTACCGGGTCACCCTGAGCGACCTGAGCCAGACCGAGAGTATGAGCGTAAAGATGCAGGCCATCCCGGGCGTAGTCAGCGTGGCTGCGCTGGTGGAGATGAGCAACATCTTTGTGGAGGTGCAGCGGGCCGTGACCAAGGGCGGCCGCATGATCGTGCTGGTGCTGATGGTGGTCAGCATCATCACGGTGGGCAGCACCATCCGGCTCAGCATCTATGCCCGCCGCCGCGAGATCGAGATCATGAAGTATGTGGGTGCTACCAACCGCATGGTCACCCTGCCGTTCTTTGTGGAGGGCCTGACCATGGGCCTGCTCTCCGGCGCGCTGACAGCGGCAGCCAGCCTGGGCTGCTACGATTATGTGGTCAATGCCGCCGGTGGTCTGGGCGGCATCTGGCAGATGCTGATGGGACAGGCGCTGGTGCCGGTAGCCAATGTGTGGCCCACCATCCTGGTCACCAGCCTGCTCAGCGGTGCCATCGTTGGCGGCGTGGGCAGTATGTTCTCCCTGCGCAAGCACCTGAATGTATGACCGAAAGGAGCCGCAGTTTATTATGAGGAAAGCAATGCATGCAAAACCCTTCCGGCTCACAGTGGGGTATACCGCCCGGCATGCCCGGCCGGAAAGCCCCCGCAGCAAGCTGATCCGGGCGGTCAGCCTGGGGCTGGCCTGCGCCTGCCTGCTGCTGACGGCTACGGTGTATCCGGCTTCGGCCGCTACCAGCAATAACAGCATGGCCAGTTTGCAGAACAAGCTGGACAAGCTCTCGCAGTCCATCAGCCAGCACAAAAAGGAGCTTTCGGACGCCAAAAAGAAGGAATCCGCCGCCAAGGCGCTGGAAAGTGAGCTGAAAGAGCGGGTCACCGTTCTGCAGGATCAGATCGGCGTACTCAGCGGGCAGATCGCCTCGGTGCAGAACAGCATCGGCGAAAAAGAGCAGCAGATCGGTGTCATGCAGCAGCAGATCTCGGACAAACAGACCGAGATCGAGAACAAGCAGGCCGAGATCGATACCCAGTGGGATTATTTTAAAAAGCACATGGCTGCCATGCAGGAGCTGCGGGACGGCGGCAGCGTGGCCATGCTCAGCGCGGTGAACGACCTGTATGAGCTGCTTACCTTCAACGAGGTGATGCAGGATATCTCTATCAAGGATACCGAGATCATGAACAACATGAAGTCCGCCAAGCAGGGCCTGGAGGACGATAAGGCCGCGCTGGAAGAACAGAAGGTGGGCCTGGAAGCGGAAAAGGCAGATCTGCAGAGCAAAAAGAGCAGCCTGGACAGCCAGAACGCCCAGATGCGCAGCAAGCAGAGCGAGCTGAACAACAGCATCTCTGCGGCAAAACTTTCTGCGGCCGAGGCCCAGCAGGCTCAGCAGAAGGCACAGGCAGCCATCGAGTCCGATGAGCTGAACTACGAAGCCGTTAAAAAAGAGATCCAGAAGCTGATCGCAGCGGCTTCGGCCAGCAAGCCGCAGCTGAGCTTTAGCGGCTTTGCCTGCCCGCTGAAAAGCTATACCCGCGTTTCCAGCGAGTACGGCTGGCGCAAGAACCCGGTATCCGGCGTGAACAAGCTGCATGCCGGCACCGACTTTGCGGCCCCCGCCGGTACTCCCATCTACGCAGCCGCCAGCGGCTATGTGCAGGTGGCAGGCTGGTCCAGCGGCGGTTACGGCAACTACGTTATCATCTACCACGGCAAAATGTCCGATGGCAATACCTATACTACCCTGTACGGCCATATGCGCTCGGTAGCCACTACCGCAGGCAAGTATGTAAATCAGGGCGATCTGATCGGCTATGTGGGCAGCACCGGCAATTCTACCGGCAATCACCTGCATCTGGAAGTGTGGAAGGGCGGTTCCAAGGCAAATGCGGTAAATCCCCGCAGCTATATCCCCATCCCGCACAATTAACAAGCAAGGCAAGGAGTCTGGTTGATCTATGAACGAACAAAAACGCAAGCGCGTGCTGCGCATCGGCTGCCTGGTTCTGGCAGGGGTGTTTGTACTTTCGCTGCTGGGCAGTATCCTGATGATGCTGCTGGTCTGACCGGGAGGAACGAACCATGAACCGTAAAATTTCTTTGGGTATGGCGGTCACCATCGTGATCCTTGCCATGACCGTGACCTTTTCCATCACGATGCTCCTCGCCATGCGTCTGTTCGACAGCACGGTCAACAGCGTAAAAGAAAAGGAAAGCATGTACAACAAGATCGCTGAGGTGGACCGCTATGTCCGCAGCAACGATTATTACAACATCGATGAAACTACCCTGTACGACCGCCTGACGGCAGGCTACCTGCTGGGCACCGGCGATAAGTACGCCCGCTACTACACTGCCAACGCCTACACTGAGCTGATGAACATCCAGAGCGGCAAGATCCTGGGCATCGGCGTGGAGTTTGGCATCGACCAGACCGGTTACGCCAAGGTGACCCGCGTGTACGATGGTTCTCCCGCACAGGAAGCCGGGATTGCCGTGGGGGATTACATCACGGCTGTGGGCGATACGGATGTCAAGAGCCTTTCCAGCGCAGATGCAGTGTACAGAGCACTGCAGGGCGAAGCCGGTACCACCGTCAGCGTGACCTGGCTGAACAGCGAAGCCGCCAGCAAAACGGCAGAGCTGACCCACTCCGGCTACACCAGCACCACAGTGGACGCCATGCTGCTGGAAAATGTGGGCTACATCCGCATCCGTCAGTTTGATGGCACCACCCCCAGCGAGCTGGACTACGCCCTGCGCACCCTGACCAGCAGCGGCGCAGCCAGCCTGGTGTTTGACCTGCGGGATAACGGCGGCGGCATCCTGGACGATGCCATCAGCTGCATCGACCTGCTGGCACCGGAGGGCACCGTGGCCTATGCCGAGGATAAAAACGGCAACCGCACTGTGGTAGGCAGCAGCGATGCTGAAAGCGCGGTAGACCTGCCCATCGTCTGCCTGGTAAACGGCAACACCGCCAGCGCAGCGGAGCTGTTTGCAGCCACTTTGCGCACCATGAACGGTGCCCGCCTGGTGGGCACCACCACCATGGGCAAGGGTACCATCCAGAGCAGCCCCCAGCGCCTGTCCGATGGCAGCGCCGTGGTCATCACGGTGGCAAAGCTCGTCTGCGGCGATGGCACCAGCTTTGATGGCACCGGCCTTACCGTGGATGTGGAGCGCGCACTCAGCGCAGAGGAAGCGGCCAATCTCTACGATTACACCCCGCAGACCGACCCGCAGGTGCAGCGCGCCGTCAGCGCTGCCCAGCAGCTGAGCGGCACCACCACGTTGGCAGGCGTAAACTCTGCTGCCGCAGCGGACAGCGCCGCAGCTTCGGAACCTGCGGACGAAACTGCTCCGGTAGAGGCAGCAGACGGACAGACCGCCGAAGGGGAGACCGCTGCGTCCGAGCCGGAGGCTGCTGCAAGCACAGCGGAGTGACCCCGCAAGACCGGAACGATAAATACGATGAACATCAAAAAGGCTGCTGCGGATCTGCAACAGCCTTTTTCTGAGAAAGGATTGTGACCCTATGCCGGAACTGACCGACCTCTCTGTGATCCGTGCTCTGTGCGAAAAATACGATTTTGCGCTTTCCAAGGGCTTTGGGCAGAACTTTATCATCAACCCGGGCATCCCCACCAAGATCGTGGATGTCAGCGGGGTGGACAAGCGCTACGGTGTCATCGAGATCGGCCCCGGTATCGGCGTGCTGACCAAAGAACTGGCCAAACGTGCCGCCAAAGTGGTTTCCATCGAGGTGGACGAGCGTCTGCCGCCCCTGCTGGCTGAAACGATGGCGGGTGTGGACAACTTTAAGCTGGTGCTGCAGGATGTGCTGAAAGTGGACCTGAAAGCGCTTATCGCGGAGGAATTTCCCGGTATGCCGGTGGCCGTGTGCGCAAACCTGCCCTACTACATCACCAGCCCCATCGTGATGAAGCTGCTGGGCGACCGCCTGCCCATTGAAAGCCTGACCGTTATGGTGCAGAAGGAAGCAGCCGACCGTCTGGCCGCGGTGCCCGGCACCCGGGCTTCCAGCGCCATCAGCTGCGCGGTGAACTACTACGCTACCTCCAAGCTGATGTTCACCGCCGCACCGGGCAGTTTTTATCCGGCCCCCAAGGTGACCAGCGCAGTGGTGCGCATGGATATCCGCCCCACCCCCGCCGTGCAGGTGGAGGACGAGGCAGGCTACTTTGCGCTGGTGCGCGCCGCTTTTGGGCAGCGCCGCAAGACCGCCGCCAACTCCATCGCGGGCGGGCTGAACCTGCCTAAGGAAAAGGTCATCGCGGCCATTGCATCCGCAGGCTTTGACCCCCGCATCCGCCCGGAAGCACTGACGCTGGAGGACTTTGCCAAGATCCAGAAAGCGCTGGCCTGAGTAAATACACAACCAATAAAGGGGCCGCTGCACGAGATGGTGCAGCGGCCCCTTTTGTGTATCTCAGCATTCGTCGTACTGCGTTTGCAGGTATTGCAGGCACTGGACGGCGTTTTCCGGGGTGGTGTTCTCCAATGTGGCAAACACGTAGGGCTTTTGTTGCTTGGCAAAGCGCAGGATGGTGCGGTAATCGCCCATGCCGCCCTGCCCGGCACCGGTGGCAGCCAGCTGCCCACCGGCGTCCTGCCGCAGAAAATCCTTGAAGTGGATCATGGCCACATCCTTGCCCAGCAGCTCGATGGCCTCGGCAAATACTTCCTCGCGGCGGTCCACGTTTTCCATGTTCAGCAGGTTTACCGGGTCCAGCAGGATCTGCAGATTCGGGCTGCCGATCTCGTCCAGCACCGTGCGGGCGCGGCGGGCATCGTACACGATGTGCTTGACCACCGGCTCGATGGCAATGGTCACACCGTACTGCTCGGCACAGCGCACCACAGGCTTGAAGTTTTTGATAAAGGTGGCAAGGGCGGCATCGCTGCGGCACTCCGGGCAGAACTTATATTCAGCGTTGGGGGCGCCGGTCTCGGTGCCCACCATGCCGCAGCCCAGCAGGCTGGCAAAACGGATGTGTGCGTAATATTTTTCCTGGATGGCGTGCAGCGCGTCCGCATCCGGGTGCGCCAGGTTCAGGTAGTTGCCCAGTACCGCAATGTCCAGGCCGTTCTGGGCAAACAGACGGCGCAGGTAGGCTGCATAACCGGGGGTCAGGGCGCTGGGGGTGTTGGGCACATCTTTCAAAGATTTGCTCAGCGCCAGATGTACGCAGGAAAATCCGCGCTGCCGCACCAGCGGCAGCACCTGCTCAATGGGCAGTTTTTCCGCGTCGTGCAGACGCAGGCCAAATTGGATCATGGTCGGTTCCTCCTTTTGTTCCGGGGCGTGTTTTCTCTATTATACAACAAGATCCGCCATTCGCAAACACCCGGACAGAGAAAAAAGTGCAGGTTTTATGCTTCTTCGATCCGGCCATCCTGCATCCGCAGCACCCGGTCTGCCTGCGCTGCAAGCCCCTGGTCGTGGGTGACATACACCACGGTCTGGTGCTGCTGTGCGGCTGCCTCCCGCAGCAGGCGGAATACCTCCACGCTGTTCTGGTGGTCCAGGTTGCCGGTAGGCTCGTCTGCCAGCACGACCGCAGGGCGGGTGATCAGTGCCCGGGCAATGGCGGCGCGCTGCTGCTGCCCGCCGGAAAGCTGGGTGGGCTGGCGCTGCAGCAGCGCGGTCAGCCCCAGCTGCCGGGTAAGCAGGGCAAGGTATTCCTCGTCCGGCTCCCGTTTGTCCAGCAGCAGCGGCAGCAGGATGTTATCCCGCACCGTATACTCCGGCAGCAGGTGGAATGCCTGGAACACGAACCCCAGCCGCGTGCGGCGCAGCCGGGCAAGTGCGGCATCCGGCAGCGCATACAGATCCTGCCCTTCCAGCAGTACCTTGCCGCTGGTGGGGGCATCCAACCCGCCAAGTGCCTGCAGCAGGGTAGATTTGCCGCAGCCGCTGGCCCCGATGATGGCGGTAAACCTGCCCTGCTCGATCTCCACATCCACCCCGCGCAGGGCGTGGGTGGCACCGGTGCCGCTGCCGTAGGTACGGGTCACCGCCCGGGCTTCCAGTACGATCTCTCTCATCGCGTTACACTCCTTTTTTCAGATTGTCCATGGGCTGGCTGCGTGCCAGCCGCTCCAGCGGGGCCAGCTGCAGCGCCAGCACGAACAGCAGATAACCTGCGCATACTGCAAGGTGCAGCGCCCAGGGATACTCCGATACGGCCATAGGCAGGGCCGCAAAGGTCAGGATGCGGCCGCTCTGGCGGGTGACCAGGCTGTGCCAGCTCCAGCGCCACAGGCCCCATACGGCCAGGTTGCCCAGCAAAAGCGCACCCAGCACCGCAAGCACGCCCTGCCGGATGCCGCAGTGCCGCAGCATGGCAGCCGAGGTGCCCTCTGCCTGAAAGATACCGATGCGCAGCCGCTGGTGCTGCCAGTACAGCCCGAACAGGTTCCACAGTAAAAACAGGGCCAGTGCAGCGCCCACCACCCCGGCGACTGCCCAGAAGAACGCGCCGGTGCTGCCTTCCTGATACATCCGGCTGGCAGTTTCGTAGCTGTTGGTGCGCAGCACGCCGCCCCGGCGGGTCACCAGCCCGGCAATGGATTTCTGGGTAGCGTAGCTGGCGTTGGCTTTCAGTTTCAGGTTGATGGCGGTATACCCGTAGGGCGTGCCGTATTCTTCTGCCCAGAGGGTGCGGCCCAGCGCCTGGCTGCAGTACAGCTGGTAGGCGCTGGGGGCACTGCCTGCAAAGGGCAGGCTGTCCATATCAATGCTTGCGATCACGCCGCCAATGGTCAGGGGCTTTTGGCTGCGTGCGCCGTCCAGGGTAGGGTACTCCAGCACTGCCGTGCAGCCCGCAAAGGGTGCGGCCTGCGTGCCCCACTGGGTCTGGCCGTTTTCGTCCAGTACAAAATCCGGCGCATACAGCAGCACGGCCTGCCCGCTGCGCAGTGCGTCCAGATCCACAGGGGTGCTGCACTGCGCAGCCAGCGCTTCCAGCTCTGCATCCGGCAATGCGGTGACAAGGGTATTTACCGTGTCCGCATCCTGCATGGTAAACATGGTGTAAAGGCTGTCCTGGTGGGTATACAGTCCCCACAGGTCATGCGCCGTAAAGGCATCGCTGGAAAGGCCGCACAGATAGTTCATATCGGTGCGCATGGCGGCCTGCTGGACGTCCGGCAGACGCAGCAGATCTTCCGCAAGGCCATCGGTCAGGGTGTTCTGCCCGGCGCTTACCTGCACCGCTGCCGAAGCCGCCGTGCGGCGGTAGGGAAGCAGCTTCCAGGTGCTCAGGAACACACAGCACAGCGCCAGCGTAAGCCCCAGCGCATTGAGCACCACCAGCCGCAGCGGCAGCGGCGTAAGCAGCCGCACACGGCGCTGTAATCTTACCTTTTTCTGGGGCAGATGGGTCAGCTTTTGCCCGGCCTGCCGCAGGGCAGGCAGCAAAAAGCCCAGCAGCACGGCTCCGGTGCCGGTAGCCCACGCCAGCGCCAGCTGCCCCCACGGCAGGCTGAGATAGCGCCCGTGCCCCTGCACGGCAAGGGTGGCGGCACACAGGCCGACCCCCAGCAGACTGCCGATCGGCAGGCAGAACAGCAGCAGAAAAACGGCTTCCCACAGGCACAGCGCCACGAGGGCGGTCTTTCCGGCACCGATCATCCGCAGGGTGACAAGGCTCTGCTCCCGGCGGCGCAGCTGCAGGGTGCACAGCACAAGCACCGCGCACAGGGTCAGCAGGGCACAGCCGCCCATAAAAGCCCAGCTGCCGCTCCGGGTCAGATCCGCTTCCGGATAGGCGTAGGTGTTGCGCACCCAGGTGGGATCCTGGCTGCCGTCTATATAAGGAGCCAGCGGCACGGCACCAGCATAGCAGCACAGCAGCTGTACTTTGCTGTCCCAGCTTTGGGGCAGGCTGTCGGCGGTGACCAGCGCATCCACCGGCAGGTTGCTGCCCACCGCCCAGTAGGCATCGTAGGAGGGCAGCACCCCGCACAGGGTAAATTGCAGCAGGACCGGTGCATCGTCCCCATGCACCGCCTGCAGGGTCACGGTCTGCCCCAGCTCGTAGGAGGCCCCGATGCTGTCCAGCACCGAGGTGGTCAGCGCTGCCTCTCCGGCGGTGCCGGGCAGCCGTCCGCTGAGCAGCTGCAGCTGCCCACAGGCGAGATATCCCTCGTCCACAGTGCCCAGCGCGCCAAAGGCAAGCCCCTTGTCGTTGACAAGGGCCGCATACTGCGCCGCGCGCCCCACCGCAGCGGGGGCTGTCTGCTGCACAAAGGCATCGGCATCTGCGGCGGTCAGGTCGTAACGGGCAAGCTGCCAGGCACCGTAAAGCTCCTGGCGCTGCGCCTCCATGGCGCGGCTGCCGCTCTGCTGATAGCACAGCACCGCCGTAAGCAGCGCAAACACTGCCGCCAGCACGCAGAGCATCATAGCGGTATCGCGGCGGCGGCCTTTCAGCCCGCGCCAGGCGATGGTTCCCAAAGAGTGACGCATTCCATTTTCCCTCCTGTTAGTTGTTGTTACCTGTATTATACTGCTTTTTTTTACAAAGACAATATTTTTGCGGCATCTTGCACAAATTTTACGAAAAAAGTCGTTCTTTGCGCAGGAAGGAGCCTGTGTTCGGCACAAAAAAATCCCCGGATCCACATGGATCCAGGGAGCAGACCCAAGACAGCACGAAAGCCCGCCCGACTATCACGCCGGACAGGCTTTTTGCTTTGCATGATGGAACCGGACACCGCCCGGCGGAAACAATCAACGATTACTCACATGGAGACGTTCCTTCAAACTTTCCTGCAAGACCTGCGAGAAGTTCACGCCGTTCCGCTCTGCAAGGTCATTCAGCCACGAAGGCAAAGTAACATTCTTGCGGACAGTGCGCAGATCATTGGCCCGGCGGTATGCTGCAAAGTCAATATCAACCAGTGTCACGATCTCATTGTCCGCCGGGTGGGGCATCGTGCCGGACGCTTTCGGAATCTTACGGCCTGCATCTTCTTCTGTAATGCCCCAAATACCGATAGCATCCCGAGCCATTTCGATAGCGTCCGCGAGGTCGTCCCCCTCTGTGTTAATATCCAGATCAGGGACAAAGACAACATAGCCGCGCTCTGCGGGGGTAAGAATGATGGGGTAAACTGCTTTCATGTTGGCTTTTCTCCTTTCAGTTTCCAAATAACGAGGGCTTATTTCAGCCCCCGGCGCTTGATGATGGCTTTTGCCAGAAGTTCGTTGACCTCTTTGTGGCGCGGTACAGTTTCGGTTTCACTTCCGTTTGTAAACACCATGTGATTGCTACCCTGCCGCACCAGCCACCAACCGTTGCGCTTAAAGAGGTTAATCAAGTCTTTCTGTTTCATGGTTTCACCTCTTAAGTTTATTATACATATTCTATGCGTATTGGTCAAGAGCGGGAAACACCGCACAAAGGGCATTTTTGGAGCAGTAAGGCACATTCTGGTAGATTTGCAACGCATATAAAAGCAAAAATCCCACGATACACGCCGCTGTTTTAGCGGTATATCGCAGGATTTTTCTTGGAGCTGGTGACAGGAGTTGAACATCTAAGCGGAAGCGTTTTCACGAAAATATAGCATTTTTAGCACGGAAATATGGCGTAAAACCGTCATTATGGTTTATTTGCGTGAATCATGTTTGCAAGGCTGCAAATAAAAGTGTGTTAAAAAGTGTGTTATTTTTCAGAGGTCAAAAGCCGGTCGAAAGCTGCATTTACATCCTCTGCCGCAGCTGCTGCATCGCCGCTCAGGGCGTGGGAGTAAACACCGAATGTGTCCATGGTCTGGCTGTGTCCCACCAACGTCTTTACTTCACCGGCGGGCAGCGTTTTCACCACGCTGACAAAGCTGTGCCGCAGTTCATAGACAGAGATCGGGGGAATACTGTTCGATTTACAATATACTTGCCAGCGCTTGTAATAGTACGCTTCACTGACCAGATCAAACACGCTTTCTTGCGTGCCTGTTACTTGCCGCTGCTGTTCCAGCACGGCGCGGGCACGGTCTGACAGGGCAAAAGCCCGCACAGCATTCTGATTCTTGCCCTGCGTCTGTTCTCCCAGAACATTCACAGCGCGGGAGATATACACCATATCGCCCCGGATATCTGCCCAGCGCAGCCCCAGCAGCTCCCCCGGACGCAAACCGGTAAGCAGCTGAAAGCGGTAAGCATGGATATAATCATCATGCACCCGCTTGCCCCTATAAAGCGTTGTGTCAACGTTCAGCAGGGTAAGCAGGGCAGAGGGTTGCAGCACGGTCTTGCCCTTTGGACGCGCCCCGGCGGGCACCCGCAGCCCTTCGGGGTTGAAGGTGGTAAGCTTGCGCGCCCGGCAGTATTTGCAGAATGCCCGCATATCAGCGCAGAGGGATTGCAGCGTTTTCTTGCTCAGACCGTCCGCAAACGCCTTGTTGACCACGTTTTGCAAGTCCTGTTCTGTCAAGCTGGTGATCCGCTTTTTCCCCACGGCGGGCAATATCCGCGTGCGCCAGCGGCTTTCTACGTTCCTACAGTTGCCGGTGCCGGTGGTCTGTTCCAGTGTGGCGTACCAGTCTTTATACAGTTCATCTATTCTGCTGCCCCGGGGATCTGTGCCAGTGTCAAGCCATTGATCTGCCTTTGCATTGGCTTCCCGCTGCCCAGTGCGCCCGGGTGTGCTGCTGTAAAACTGTTTGCGTACCCCGTCCTTTTGCACGGCAATGCGCCAGCGCTGGTACTTTTCTTCCCAGACAGCTGTATTTGTCCGTTTACCCATCTGGCTGCACCTTCCTTCTTTTTGCGCATTTTGTCCCCGGCGGCGCTCTGATCGCGGGGTGCTGCATCGCACATAACCGGCAAAATGCCGAAATTTAGCGCTCACAGTTCACGCTGTGGGCGTTTTTCTTTTTATTCCAGGTCGTTTTCGTCACCAGCGCCCGCGCTCTGGGTGCTGTCCCCGGCGGCGTGTTTTTGATATTTCGGTATTTGGGATAGTTCTTCAATTCTGGCAACTGCAACACGCTGACCAACTTCGTTCAGCGTGTCCATCAAATCAATTACTTGCCGATGATGTTCAGGAAGATCATCAACTTCAGTTGCAAGGTGAATATCTGTCGCAAGCCATGCAAGCTTGTCAGAAGCATTTTTTAATGTTTCTTCTGGAAGTGCATACTTCTTTGAGATATCCGGCGCAAGATCAAAAATCCATTTTTTGATTAGCTGATTATCAATTTTGCTATCTGGATTGTTATAGCGTTCAAATTTTATATTACGTCTTATACGAGAAACTATTTCTCGTTCTGCAAAAAAAATCCGTTCGTCAATTGATTTCTCAGAATAAGAATCACCAGAAATGAAGTCGCTGGTAGACATCCCCAGAGCGCTGGCTATTTTGGTTATGGTCTTAATTTTAGGAACAATTCTGCCAGATTCATATTTTCTAATTGCAGAATCAGCCATTTCGCACTTTTCAGCAAGTTGCTTTTGGGTCAAACCTGCATCAATCCGTGCTTTTTTTAGCATTTCGCCTATTGTCATAAAATCACCCCCTTTTACTATACCAGTCTATGCGCAAAAAGTCCAGACCAAAAAGAATCTATTCTCGCAGTTGACAGACCAATACATATCTGCTATAATTCAAGACACAGACCATTTTGGGTCTACTGATGGAGGTGATAACCATGAAAATTTCTAAAAGCAAGTTAAGCATTGCCCTTGCACGCAAGCAGTGGAACCAGCGCGACCTGCGTGACAACGCTGTTGTGTCCAGTCAGACAACCCTGAACATCAACAAGGGCAAACCTGTCATGCCCGCTACCGCTGGCCGCATTGCCGCCGCTCTGGGTGTGGATGTGACCGAGATCATCGAGGAGGAGTAAAACATGATTCATTTGATTGGCAGCTATTACATGACCGCAGGCAAGAGCGCTTACACCGTGGGAGAGGTAGAGGAGAGCCGCACCAAGCGTGTTTTCAAGCCCGGTGCAAGATATTACCCTACCCTTGCCCGTGCCGTGGCAGAAACCGCAGAAATCGCACTCCGCGACAAAATCGCAGCTGGCGAGATCACCACGCTGCATGACGCTGTGGAAGCGTTCCGCTGCATGAAGGATGAAATCCTTGCCAGCATTGGCGACCAGAAGGAGGAATGACCATGTACAGACCGTTCAAAAAACTGCGCTTGCGTATGGTCGAGATGGATTATAACCAGAAAGACCTTGCAAGGGCTGCGGGCATTGTGCCCAGCACGTTCAGCCTGCGGATCAGGGGAAAGCAGCCCTTCAACAGCGCCCAGATCGCCGCGATTGCCCGCGTGCTGAACATCCCCACAAGCGAGATCGGCGCTTACTTCTTTGAAGAACCGGGCAGGAAAATGAAAGTAGGGTGATAGCTTGAACGAAGCAGAAAAGACAGTCCCCGGCGGCGCTGGATCAGTTGCTGACTATCTGACCAGTGACACCAGTGTGCCGCATTATATCCCTTTTCCTCGTTTTCTGCTTGATATGAAGTTGAGCCATACGGCCAAATTGATTTATTCTGTTCTGCTTTATCGGGCGAATCTATCAAAGATAAACGGATGGATTGACGAGCAAGGCCGGGTGTACATCACTTACCCCGTTACTGAGATTGCGGAAAATCTTCATAAAGGCGTTTCGGTCATAAAAGAAGGTCTTAGCGCACTGGATCGTGCTGGACTGACTGAGCGCAAGCGTAATTTTTCCGCACCAGATACGATTTATGTGAAGCTTCCAACAGAAGGTCTAAAAGCAGACCCACAGACAGCCGGAAAACCGGCTATCAGTGAGCCGGAAAACCGACCCACAGAAGGCCTAAAAACAGACCCACAGACAGCCGGAAAACCGACCCACACAGAGCCGGAAAACCAACCCACAGACAGCCGGGAAACCGGCTATCAGACAGCCGGAAAACCGGCCACTAATAAAAAGAATAAGATAAAAGATAGAGTAATAGATAGAGATAATACGCAGCCTGCGGCTGCTGTGTCGCGCACCCCTCTTGATATTTTTCGGGAGTTTGCCCAAGAACAGGCACCCGGAAACGAGGAACTGCTGGAAAGCCTGCAAGACTTTGACAAGAATCGTCAGGACATTGCCAGAGCGAACAAGAAAAGGCGTTGGACGGAATCAGCTGCAAAGGGTATTTGCAAAAAGCTGGTGCAGCTGACCGATGAAGCCGGGGTAAAAGATCGCACCGGGTATATGTGCGCTTGCCTTGACAGCAGTGTTGCCGTAGGATGGTTATCCGTCTACCCTTATGAGCACTTTACAGATCACAACCCCGTTGTGCCTGATCCGGTTGCAAGCCGTGACCGACTGCACAGAAGTCTGGTGCGGAAAAGCGAACAGGACAAGCCCCGCAAGATCACCAAGGACACAAACCTGTCAGACTTGATCAACTGTGCAGGGATCCCGTTACCAGCGTGCAGCACCCCGGCGGCACAGAAAGAAGGTGATAAACATGAGTAAGCAATACAATACCTGCCCCTATTGCGGCGCAAACCTTGACCCCGGCGAAAGGTGCGACTGCCCGCGTGCATCCCCCGGCGGGTATCAGTACGGAAACCAGACAGGCGCGAGGGTATACCAGAACCTGCCCGGCCTGCCGGAGATCGTATTTAGCCGCAGCAAGCCCCAGAAGGAGAAAACAGAATGAAGTGGAACCCATTTTATGCAGATGACCCCAAATTGAACAAGGTAAGGCCTGAACCGGGCACCAGCGTGCTGGTTACCTGTCTGGATAAGCGCGGCGCGCGCAAAGTGGTACAGGCGCATTGCTCAGACGATGCAGCACAACCGTTTTCAACAAAAAGCCCGGTGATAGCGTGGGCACCCATGCCGGAACCCTACAACGGCGCTGCTGCACCCGCGAAAGGGCATTTGTTCCGGGAAGCGAAAGCCGCAATTCTGAACGCAGTAAGGACAGCCCCGGCGGGGTATGTCGAAAACGGGAAGCTAAGGCGGCACGTTATGCAGACGGTAGGTTGCAGCGAGGGTACATACCTGCGCGTTTCCCGCGAACTTACCCGCAGCGGCCAGATCGTAAAGAAACAGGTCTTACTAAGACCGTATACCAGCGGGTGGATCACATACTTGCCCGGAAACAGGTTACCAGTGCCCACACAGGCCGTAAAGGCTGTGAAGGAATGCCCGCTTGACGCTACCCCATGCAGCAGGGACTGCCTTAATACCGCTTGCCCGTATCACCCATAAACGCATACATGACCGACAAACAAGAAAGCCGCTCACACTGTTGGCGCAGCGTGGGCGGCAAACGGGCGGTAAAGTTTCCAGACAATACCGCCCCCATTATAACAAAAATGGAGGACTTTTCAATGACTATGTATCATTTTCAGTGCATTGCGCCGTTTTTCGTATGGTGCCTGATCGGCATCGTGGGCTGCTGGTACAGCGGCAACTTGTAAGGGAGGTGGATAAGATGGAGCAGCACCAGAGCGCACAGGCCGAAGCACCGCACAGTGATTTTCTCATGCTGGTACAAGATGACAGCATGAAGAATGCCGGCATAAGAGCCGGTGACAGAGTGGAGATTGCAGCCTGTGACCATGTAGAACCCGGAAAGATCGCCCTTGTAAAGGTCGGGGAAGAGTATCTATTGCGTGTCTTGTGGGCAGATGGGCAAATCCTTGTGCCCGCAAACCCGGCATACATGGCCGAAATATTCACCCGTGACGAGCTGGCAGGCGTGCAGATCATTGGGCGCGCCGTTGCAGTCCGGCACACACTAGCATGAAGAAAGGAACAAAACATGAAACGAAACGAATTAAGAAACCTTGGCTTGACCCCTGAACAGATCGATGCAGTCATGACCATGAACGGCAGCGATGTGAACCGCGAGAAGGCAAAGAGCGCCGCCCAGACCGGGAACGAGATGCAGCGCTTGCGTGAATCGTGTGCAACGCTGCTTGAGCTGTTGGAAAGCCCGGAAGCTGTGCAGCGTGTGCTGCTGTGCGTTTCCCGCCTGTATAACGACCAGGAACGCAGGAAAGCCAGAAAAGAATACCCCGGCGGGGTGCTCAAAACCACCACTCCCCAGAATGACCCCGGGGGGGTTCAGGAATGAAAGTGACCATATCCTTTACCCCGGAAGAACGTGAACAGGCGTGGAAGGTGCGCGAGGTTCTTTTGCAGCTGCTTGGCCGCTGCCGCACGCACACAAGCCAGATCGGCGAACGCTGCATGATCTATTTGACGCTGGTTCGCTGATGTGGTAAAATAAAAGCAGGCATAGAGTACCGCCAGACGTCTGGTTGCTATCAAGCACAGGGAAAACGCTTCGGCGGTTCTCTGTGCTTTTTTATTTTGTCTGCTGTACCTGTTCACTGGCGCCCTGGGCGCACTGATCCGTGCTGAATCATCTTGCCTTCCTCCTAAACCATTGCCCAGTTGCACCAGACGAACAGAGACAGGCAAAAGCAGCGCTGTGTCTGTGGCTGCATGATCGTGCCGCATAGCACCATGCACAGCGCTTTCTGTTAAATCTTCCCGCGCTCTGATCGGCGCTATTAGCAGCTTGCCAGCGGTCTGGCAGGGGGGTGGGGGAGGGGTCCCCTCTCCATGCCCTCAGCGCCTCCCGCCTGTCCAGCGCCGATCTACACACGCGGAGTTTTTTAAAGGGCTGGATATGCAGCAAAGTTATAGGCTTTAGCGCCTGCTTTATATAGGCGCTTGGAAAATGCAACAAAACATACAGCTTTTTACTGCTGATTTTGCCCGAAAAACAAGTCAAAAAGGCATCTGCCTTTTGAATTAAACGTACACGGCCACGGATAAGGCCGGGAAAGGAATAAACCATGAATGAAACTGCAACGCAGGAAGCCCGTACCACTGCAGCCGGAGAGCAGCAGGAGCCGCGCACCTTCACGCAGGAGGAGGTAAACAGCATTGTTGCTGACCGCCTGAGCCGTGAACGCGCAAAGTATGCTGATTACGATGACCTGAAAGCCAAGGCAAGCCAGTACGATACCACAAAGGCACAGCTGGATGCACTGAACAGTGCAAACGCCCGGCGCGATATGATCGCCCGCGTGGCAGCTGCAACCGGCTGTCCGGCTGAACTGCTGACCGGCGACACGGAAGAAGCCTGCACCGCACAGGCACAGGCTATTACAGCTTTTGCAAAGACCCAGCAGCCCGCAGGGTATCCCAATGTTAAAGACGGCGGTTCGCCGCTGCGCCTGCCTACTGTGGCTAATACCTCGGACGCTTTCAGCCGCGCAATAAAGCATACTCCGAAACAATTCAAAAGCTATTGATCTAAACGAGGTTTAATATATGTCCGTTGAACTTACCACCAAATTTGCACCGCAGACCGATGACCTGTTTAAAGCTGAAAGCAAGGTCGGACTGCTGACCAATACCGACTATGATTGGACTGGTGCCCACGCTATCAAGCTGTATAAGATCAGCACCACGCCCCTGAACGACTACAGCCGCAACCGCAGCACCGCCCCCGAGGACACCAGCGAATCCCTGTCCCGTTATGGCAAACTGCTTGACCTGTCCGCAACCACCGAGGAACTGCTGTTGAAGCATGACCGCTCTTTTATTTTCAACGTTGACCGTCTGGATCAGGACGAAACGCAGCAGCAGCTGGAAGCCGGCACCGCGCTGGCGCGCGAACTGCGGGAGGTGGTTATCCCCGAGGTTGATACCAACGTGTATACCGTGATGACCACCGGCGCAGGCCACAAGCCCGCAGCCGCAGCGCTCACCAAGTCCAACATCTATGCCGCTATTCTGGCAGCGTCTCAGGCGCTGGACGATGCGGAAGTGCCCGAAACTGAGCGCTCTCTGGTCGTCACCCCGGCAACCTATGCGCTGCTCAAGCAGGCCGTTGAGTTTGACCATACCGAGATCGGTGCAGAGATGCGCGCCCGCGGCATTGTGGCCGTGCTGGATGGCGCGAACGTTGTAAAGGTGCCGTCTGCACGCCTGCCGGAGAAGTTCGGCTTTATGCTGGCGCACCCCTCCGCAACTGTGGCGCCTGTCAAGCTGGAAGATTTCGGCATCCATGATGACACCCCGCTTTCCAGCGGCACCATTGTGACCGGCCGTGTCTGCTATGACGCCTTTGTGCTGGATAACAAGAAGGTTGGTATCTACTATCAGGAAACCACCTGATTTGTGCATTTTGTCCCCGGCGGCGCTCTGATCGCAGGGTGCTGCATCGCACATAACCGGCAAAATGCCGAAATTTAGCGCCCACGGTTCACGCTGTGGGCGTTTTTTCGTTGGAAGGAGACGCAGCGCGTGACAATTGAGCAGAAAAAAGAATGGTTATACCGATACCAGAACAGCCAGCGCAGACAAAAGATCATCCTGTTACAGATCGAGGACGCACGCAGCCGCGCAACGTCTGTGCAGAGTGCCCCCGGCGGGGTGCGTGCTGCCTACACTGGTGCACACTCTGACCGTGTGGCAAATGCTGTGCAGCGCCTTGACGAGTTGCAAAGAGCGTATGACGCAGAGGTTGCACAGGGCTATCAGATCTATGCCGAGATTCAGACCGCAATAGAAGCGCTGCCGGATATCATGCAGACCATGGCTGTTTACTACCGATATCTGCACGGCATGAAGATTGATCTTGTATGTGTTAAGCTGGAACGCTCTGCATCAACCGTCACAAAGCTGCTTGCCGCAGCCCTTGACGCGCTGGAAGTGCCGGAGATCACCCAGTAAGCTGCCCGGCGGGGTGCATTGCACTGGCAAGCAGTGCTTTCGTATGTACAAAAGCGCCGTTCCGGTAACTTGTTGGGGAACACCCCAAGCCCCTTTTGTGCTGTTGCTCATCGTTCAGAGCAGTGCCCAACAATGCGCACAATGCCAAAAGTGTGTTAAAAAGTGTGTTAAAACAGAGAAAAGCCGCCTAGATTTCTGCTAATCTAAGCGGCTTTTCTTGGAGCTGGTGACAGGAGTTGAACCTGCAACCCACTGATTACAAAATAGTCTTATTACGAGTTCGACCGTTTTTGAATGTTCTGTTTTATATAGAATCACCGTGATTTTTGTGCTTGCTCGTTCACCTTCGTATCAGCGCTTTTTCGGTCAATAAGGCACAAATAAGGCACTTTCTGGCGATTGTGCCTTACGGTGTCCACTGTGGACACGATAGCGGCTCAGACCCGCAGACAGAAAAGAAAGCAGCCCACAGGCCCGGCGGGGTTCTTCCGCGCTTCCTGTGGGCTGTATTGCGTCTTTGGACATGTTATGCGTGGCTCTTTTCCCGGATACGGTCAAACACACCAGTAAGCGCGTCTGCTGCCGCTGCATCTGCCGAACGGATGAAACCGGCGTAAATGTCCGTGGTGGTGCTGGTCTTTGCATGACCCAGACGGCCTGAAACTGTGGTAACAGGCACATGGGCGGCTATCAGCAAGCTGGCGTTGGTGTGACGCAGGCTGTGGAAGTGTACCGCCGGGAGGTTATGAGCAGCCAGAAACCGCCCGAACCACGTTGTCACATCGTCTGGATCCATCGGTGCGCCGTTCCACTTGGTAAAAAGCAGGTCATTTTCTACGCGCTTTCCCTCGATCTCCACCCGGCGCACCCATTCAGAGCCGATTTTAAACCGTTCCGCTTTTTGGTGCTGGCGGTATTCCTGCAGGAGCTGCACACAATCCGACCCGACTTTCACACACCGCCGGGAGCGTTTTGTCTTGGGGGGATTGAACACCGTACCTTTGCCCGGGATGTGCTGCAAGGTGCGCTCTATTGAAATCGTTCCCGCGTCCATGTCGATATCAGACCACCGCAGGGCGCATATCTCGCCCCGACGGGCACCTGTGAGCAAAGCAAGCTGTGTGATAACGCTGTACTGCGTGGGCGCGTCCTGCAGGGCTTCCAGCAGGCGCACAACGTCTTTTTCTTCCAGCGCCTGCACGTCCACTTCCTGTGCTTTTGGGGCTTCTGCACGCTTGCACGGATTCTCTGCCACAAGCCCCCACTGAACGGCTTTGGTGAACACGCTGGACAGCATCCGGTGATAGTGCTGCACCGTGTTTCCGTTGAGCCTGCCGCCTGCCTTACTATGCTCTATAAACGCCTTGGAAAGGGGCAGCCCGGCGGCGCTGGCTACCTTTTCGGCGGTTGACCGGCTGACGTTCCCGCCCCTGTACAGTGTCGCCATTGTCCGCTCTGAAACGCCCGCTGCCGCCGCGATCTGGCCGCGTTTGCCCTTTGGCAGCTGTTCCAGTAAGGCCGGAACAGCGGTATAGGTGCTATCTTCCCGCACACCCTGTTCTTCGAGGTTGGAATAAAAGGCCATCAGGTGCGAGGGCTTGACCTGGCACACCTTAAGTTGCCCCAGCCCGGCAGAAATGCGCGGTACAAGCCGCCGATAGTCGTACACGGTCTTGGGTTTGAGTTTCTTTTCGGCGTACTCGGTGAACCAGCGTTCTATCAGGTCATCTACCTTCATGGACGCATCCAGCGAAATGCCGTTGTGCACTTCCTGTTCAAAGGCATCTGCCTGCCGCTGCAATTCCTTTTCCAGCTTCTTCCCGGTCAAGCCCGGCGGGGGTGTATAGGTGCGGTTGACCAGCACTTGACGGCCCTGCCGATCATAGCCGTTGGAGACCCGGATGCAGTAGGAGCAAGTGCCGTCCTTCTTTGTGCGCTTTGTGATCTTTGCCATAGATTCACGCTTTCTCTGCGGGTGTGTTTTCTTCGGAATCATCCCCGGCGGGGTCAAAATTCAATTCGCTTGTTGGAATTTCACAATCAAATGTTGTACTTTGATACACTTTCTCAATATCTGGAAGAAAATCAAGACTTTTGGGGTCTTCGCTACTCAATTCTTCAACGTTTTCTTCAATTTCGCCTAAAATTCTTCCCTGCAAAGTAGTTTCAGTATTGACATACTTGTTCACGCTTTCCGACAAAGCAAGAACAACGCGGTCAATTATTTGCTCCATAGCATATTGATCGAGTGCCCTTTTGCCCTCGTCAAGTGTGTCCAACGCATAATACGTCCCATAAACATGGTATCCATTGTACAGCTGGTAAATGGAGGTATAATCGCATTTTCCATAAACTGCTGCTAATAGTTTCACTATTGCAGGACGTGCGGCATCTCTTACTTTATCTTTTTGATATAATTCTCTCTCCCTAGAAGCTGTAGCCAAATCCTCAAGATGGGACAGGTGCAACCAACTTACGCCCAATGCATCTGCTATTTTTTCAATTGTTTCAATTTTGGGCTTTTTTATTCCTCGTTCATATTGGCTGATGGCTTGAGGTGTAACGCCAAGTCTACGAGCCAACTCTGCTTGCGTGATACCAACGGTAAGGCGTGCATTCTTTATTCCGATTCCGATTTCTTTTGCGGTTGCCATCTTTGTTCACTCCCTTGGGTTTATTGTATCGCAAACCAACTAAATTGTAAAGCAAAAGGTTTATTTCACTCATTGACAAAACCAAAAGGTTGATATATACTTGTGTAAACCAAACGGTTTATATGAAAGGATGGATAAAAATGCGAATCGACCGTGTAAAACTCATCGCAGAGATGGCCCGGCGGGATATGCGGGTTCAGGAGCTGGCAGATAAGGCCACAGTATCCCGCGCAACTGTTACCGCCTTGCGTGGCGGCAAGTCCTGCAACGAAAATTCAATCCGCCGGGTTGCCCATGCATTGGATATTCCTGTAGAAAGCTTACTTGAGGGTGTCGGAGGGGAGAAAATTTCATGATTCACCTTATCCGGGACTACTATTTGAACGTGGACAGGCAGAGCGGCGGATGCTACATCGTCGGAAAGGCTCAATCTTGCGTTTCAGAGCGTGTTTTACTAAGTCGGACAAGATATTATACTACCTTGTCCGTTGCCGTGGCTTCTACGGCAGAAATCGCGCTCCGTGATGCTATCGCCGCCGGGGATGTGCAGACCTTGCAGCAGACTGTACAGGAATTGCGCTGCATTCGGGACGAGATCATAGCCGTTATAGGCGGTAAGAAGGTGGAACAGAATGGGTGATGTGACACGTTTTCGGAACTATCCCCAGATGGCGACAGTGAAGAAAGCCGCAGAGACCTTTGGCGTGTCTCCAAGCTATCTGCGCAGGCTCTGCAAGGCCGGGAAGATCATCTTTGTCAATACCGGTCATGTTTGGCTCATCAATCTGGATAGCCTTGCCCGGTACTTTGACAAAGGCGACCCGGGCCCGGCGGAAGCCTCTCAGAATGTGGGAAAAATCCGCCGGGTGGAGGCTAATGGGGCGAATTGGGGGCATTGTTTTGGCGAATAAGAGAATGTTTTCCGTGGATGTGACCGAGACAGACGCCTTTCTGGAAATGCCTCTGACAGCACAGGCCTTGTATTTCCATCTTGGTATGCGGGGTGATGATGACGGGTTTGTATCGAACCCGCGTTCTATTGTTCGGGTGTCAGGATGCAGCGAAAGCGATTTGGTAACATTGGCAAAATCTGGCTATATTATCACATTCCGTTCCGGCGTAATCGTGATAAGTGACTGGAAAGTGAACAATAACCTCAGAAATGACCGATACAAACCGACTACGTTTCAAGATGAGCGTTCCATGCTTTCTGAAACAGCGAACAAACGCTATATTTTGAATAGTGGCAACCAAGTGGATACCAATGGTATACCAAGCGACAACCAAATGACGCCCCAACCTAACGTAACCCAACGTAACCCAACCCAACGTAGCAGTAGTAGTAAGGTTGCCGCTGCTGCCGGAATTTCCAATTCTCGCACAGACCCAGAGCTTGCAAAAATCGTCCAGCAATACGAACAGGTCATTGGAGGATTTCCGCCGTCTGCGCTGGATAAGCTACAGAGCTACCGCAGTTCTATTCCCACAGAGGTACTCTGCAGGGCCTTTGATGAAGCTGCCGAGAGTGGGCACAGGTCTTGGAAGTACGTCAGCGGCATCTTGAAGAGCTGGCAGGCCGATGGTGTGCGCACTCTGGGCGATGTAGAAGCCCGGCGGGATGCACGAAAAAAGGTTGTTCAACAGAGCGAAAAGAAGATGGAGGTGCTGCGGTGAATATACAAAAGGTTTTGCTTGGAACCTTGCTTGTACAACCAGAGTTTGCACCATACGTTCTGCCTGTGCTGGAAATTTCCGACTTTGAGCCAGATTTACAGCCCGTTTTTGCGGCTGCACAGGGCTTCTGGACAGCTGCCGGAAAGCTGGAAACCATGCAAGTCTGTGACCGCTATCCAAACCAGAAGGCGGCAATCTTGGACTGCGCGAACGAATATTCTACCGAGTGCATCCATCCAAACCGTGAAAATGTGTTGGCGTGGGTGCGTATCGTACAGGAACAGGCTGCATTGAGCCGTTTTCAATCCCTCGCCCTGCAATCTGCGAATGCTGCGTTTGACGAGCTGCCTGAATTGTATAGCCAGATGGGGGAAACGCTGACGATCGGCAAAAACAGCCCGGATTTTCAATCCATTGGAGAACTGACAGAAGCGTACATCCGAGATAAGGACAGCGAACCGCAGTATATTCCCACCGGGGTTTCTGTGGTGGATAAGTTTTTGCATCTGTCACCCGGCAATCTGTTTATCATTGGCGGCAGGCCGTCTGCCGGTAAAACCGCCCTGTCACTGCAAATGGCCTGTGAGCAAGCCCGGCGGGGCTTCCGTGTGTGCTATTTCTCGCTGGAAACCGACCCCAGAACGCTTACCAACCGCATTATTGCGAACCGCCTGGCTGTTCCTCTGGCGGAGGTTAAAGCCAAAACTGTTCCCCAGCATGAACTTGACCGCCTCGCAGAACTGCACAAGCTGCCGCTGTTCATCCGCTCTGCATCCGGCAAGGGTGTGGGATGGGTAAAGGCGCAAGCCCAACGGATGCAAGCACAGGTCGTTTTTATCGACTATCTGCAGCTGCTGGCAATCAGCGGGGCGAAAGACCGATACCAGCAGATCACCGCCATTTCCATCGCCCTGCATGAGCTGGCACAGACCACCGGCATCCTTGTGGTTGCGCTGGCTCAGCTGAACCGAAACGCGGCACACGCTGCACCGTCCACCGCCGATCTGAAAGAATCCGGGCAACTGGAACAGGATGCAGATGCAATTTTGCTGCTGTCTGATGATGGGGAACAGTACCGGGCCAGCTTGGACAAGAATAAGGAGGGGCGTGTCGGTATTCTTCCAATTGCCTTTGACAAAGAGTGTCAGCGCTTCCTTGAGGTTGAGGAAAGGAGGTGAACGCTATGAAAAAAACAAACTCAAACCGCCTGCGCCGCCGGGAGCCGTATCACTACGATGCAACTGGTGCACAGTACATTGCCTGTATCGAAACTGCCCTGCAACACGGCCAGAGCATTCCGGTGCACGTTTTGCAGGTGATCTATCACATGCTGCTGCCCTATATGAGCCAGTGAAAAAGTGTCCACTGTGGACACTCGACCTCAAAACAGCCCGGCGGGGGCAACCGAACGATAACGCTACACAAAGAAAGAGGGAATGTGAAAATGACCAACAAAGAAATCATTGCTTGCCTGACTGCACACCCCGAACTCATCCCGGAAGTAATGAAAATTTTAGTGCCCAGTGAACGACAGAACGATAAATAAGCACGGAGGATAAGGCAAATCATGACTGATAATGAATTTTTGTGCTTTTTGAAAGAGCATCCAGAGCTTTGGGGCGTTGTTATGGATGTCTTAAAGAATCATCATTCTGCAAACAAAGATAAGGGGTAACTGAACAATGGCTGTTAAAGATGTTATGGAGTTTCTCGATGAACACCCAGAACTTGTAGACGAAGCTTTGGGAATTTTACGTGAGTACAAAAAGAATCCGTCCATTTTGCACCCGGCGGGATGCATGAAAAAGCCCAGCACCCCCGGCCCCCAAAAATAAGGGCATTGCTCGTGGACCTTATTCGCGGTGTCCCCTGACAATCCCGCTAGCCTCGTGCGCCTGTGCGCGTGCGTGAATGTCCGTCATTCTGCACAATACATCCTTACTGAATGACCCCCCGCCCGGCACTCACAATGTCGCGCGGGGGCTTGTTGCTGTCTGCTCATTTTTATCGTGATGAAATTTCATCAAACGTCCTGCTTGGCAGATTTTCGCGCTATCTATCCATATTCCGCCGGGAAAACCTGATGCAAGCCACGGCACCCCGCGACACAGGACGGCACTCCGTGGCACCAGATGCAAAGAGATTCCACGTTATTCCAAATGGGCGTAGGGATTCCCGCTCATCAATGCTGCATCCCGCTGCACCGCTGTTCACGTTCGCCCCTCTTGAAATATAGCCCCCTCCATGGTTTAATGCAGGCACACAGAGAGCGACACACATCGACCAGAAGGAAAAGAGGTGCATTGCTTGAATAATACG
>CAKTFD010000006.1 GCA_934553285.1 uncultured Faecalibacterium sp.
AAAATCCATCGCTATATCCTCCTAACGGGTCTTTTTCATTTACCGGAATTGCCCGGTGCAAACAAATTCCTCCCGGCTGCTTTCCCCACAGCCGGGAGAAACGTTTATCAAAACTTACAGCTGATCAACAGGGGTCTTGGTGCGGTCTGCGTTGTAAACGTAGAAGCCCTTACCGGTCTTGCAGCCCAGGTTGCCGCCGCGGACCATCTTACGGATCAGCGGGCATGCACGGTACTTGCTGTCGCCGGTCTCCTTGTACAGCACGTCCATGATAGCCAGGCAGATATCCAGGCCGATGAAGTCGCCCAGCTCCAGGGGACCCATGGGGTGGTTTGCACCCAGCTTCATGGCAGTGTCAATGCCGGCGATATCGGAAACGCCTTCCATCTTGATGAAGGCTGCTTCGTTGATCATGGGGATCAGGATGCGGTTGACGACGAAGCCTGCAGCCTCGTTGACCTGAACCGGCTGCTTGCCGATGGCAACGGAGATCTCCTTGATCTTCTCAACGGTCTCAGCAGGAGTGTTGCAGCCTGCGATGACCTCGATCAGCTTCATGCGGTCTGCGGGGTTGAAGAAGTGCATGCCGACCAGCGGACGGCTAACGCCCTTGCCGATCTCGGTGATGGACAGAGAAGAAGTGTTGGAAGCGAAGATGCACTCGGGCTTGCAGATCTTATCCAGCTCGCCGAAGGTGGTCTGCTTGACCTTCATATCCTCGAAAGCAGCCTCAACGATCAGATCGCAGTCTGCGCACAGATCTTCCTTCAGGCCCGGGGTGATGGCTGCAACGATCGCGTCAGCCTTCTCCTGGGTCATCTTGCCCTTAGCAACCAGCTTCTCGTAGCCCTTCTTGATCTTTGCCAGACCATTCTCGGCCCACTCCTGCTTGATGTCGCACAGAGCAACGGTGTTGCCCTCAACCTGTGCAAATGCCTTAGCGATGCCCTGGCCCATGGTGCCAGCGCCGATAACACCGATCTTCATAGGAAATCTCTCCTTTAAATATCAAAAATTATGTAATAGATTAGTTGTTGGTGAATACTGCCTTGGGCTTCGGTTTCTCACGGCTCAGGAAGCATGCCATGCCCTCCTGCTGGTCGTGGGTCTCGAAGCAAGCGCCAAACAGCTTTTCCTCGACCTCGACAGCCTTCTCGATGGGCAGGCTGATGCCGTCGTCCATTGCCTTCTTGCAGTTGCGCACAGCGATGGGAGCGTTCTTTGCGATCTTGCCAGCCAGTTTCAGCACGTTCTCCATCAGCTCAGCCTGGGGATACACAGCGTTGACCAGGCCAATGCGGTAAGCCTCGTCTGCCTTGATGTTCAGTGCAGAGTAGACCAGCTGCTTTGCCATGCCCATGCCGACCAGGCGGGCCAGACGCTGGGTGCCGCCAAAGCCCGGGGTGATGCCCAGACCGACTTCCGGCTGGCCGAACACGGCGTTATCGGAGCAGATGCGGATATCGCAGCTCATAGCCAGCTCGTTGCCGCCGCCCAGTGCAAAGCCGTTGACGGCTGCGATGACGGGGATGGGGAAATGCTCGATCATCAGGAACACATCATTGCCCAGTTTGCCGAAGGCCTCGCCCTCTGCCTTGGTCATGGTGCTCATGGAACCGATATCAGCACCGGCAACAAAGCTCTTATCGCCTTCGCCGGTCAGAACGATGCAGCGGATAGTCTCCTGATCCACTGCCTCAAAAGCAGCTTTCAGGTCAGCCAGAACCTCGGGGTTCAGGGCATTCAGTGCCTTGGGGCGGTCAATGGTGATGATCTCAACTGCGCCCTGCACCTCGGTTTTTACAAATGCCATTGTGAAAACCTCCATTTCATACGTTTCAGTTTTTTCAAAACAGCCCCCGGAACGCGGGCAGGCTCTCCGGTTCCTGCCGGCGTTCCGGGTCTGTCATTCAGTCAGAAGATAAAGAGCGGATGCTTAGTCCATCTCAACGATGGTAGCGCAGCCCATGCCGCCGCCGATGCACAGGGTAGCCAGGCCCTTGTGTGCACCACGGTGCTTCATAGCGTACAGCAGGGTGACCAGGATACGAGCACCGGAAGCGCCGACCGGGTGGCCCAGGGCGATAGCGCCGCCGTTGACGTTCAGCTTATCCTTATCAAAGCCCAGAGCCTCGCCGACTGCGATGGACTGTGCTGCGAATGCCTCGTTGGCCTCGACCAGGTCCATATCAGCAACGGTCATGCCGGTCTTGGCCATGACCTTCTTGGTAGCGGCGATGGGGCCAAGGCCCATGACCTCAGGCTCGACACCGGCCAGAGCACCTGCGACCCAGGTAGCCAGAGGCTTAACGCCCAGCTCCTTGGCCTTCTCCTCGCTCATGATGACCAGAGCAGCAGCGCCATCGTTGATAGCGGAGGAGTTTGCAGCGGTAACGATGCCGTCCTTGGTGAAGGCGGGCTTCAGCTTTGCCAGCACTTCGGGTGCACTCAGACGGGGGCCTTCATCGGTATCAAACACGGTATCGCCCTTCTTGCCCTTGATGACAACAGGAACGATCTCGTCCTTGAAAGCGCCGTCCTTGATGGCCTTATCAGCCTTCAACTGGCTGTTGTAAGCAAACTCGTCCAGCATCTCGCGGGTGATGGGGCTGTAGCCGTACTTCTTCTGGTAGGTCTCGTTGGTGCAGACGTTCTCAGCGGTCATGCCCATGTGCTTGTTGAAGCCGCAGGCATCCCACAGTGCATCGTTGACCATGGTATCCACGATCTCGCTCTTGCCCATGGGAGCGCCCATGCGGTAGCCGTAGCGAGCCTTCTGCAGTGCAAAGGGAGCCATATCCATGTTCTCCATGCCGCCTGCGACAACGATATCAGCATCGCCTGCCTCGATCATCTGAGCAGCCATGTTCACGCAGTTCAGACCGGAGCCGCAGACCACGTTGACGGTGACAGCGGGGGTCTCGATGGGCAGACCAGCCTTCAGGGCAGCCTGACGAGCGACGTTCTGGCCCAGACCAGCCTGAATGACGCAGCCCATGTAAACATGATCGACCTGCTCGGGCTTGACGTTTGCACGGTCCAGAGCCTCCTTGATGACGATGGAGCCCAGCTCAGCAGCGGGAACGTTGGCCAGAGTGCCACCGAACTTGCCGATAGCGGTGCGGCATGCAGATGCGATAACGATCTTTTTCATGTGAATAGCCTCCTGAATTGTGTATGTGTGTTACTTATCGGTTACCCATTTATCAAAACGCCCTGCGGCATTTTTGCGGTATCAGATCTCCCCCTGCTCGCGGAGCAGCGCGTATTTTTCGTTCACGGCCTTTTCCACATTGGGTGTGACGAACTTGCTGATGTCACTGCCGTAATACGCTGCTTCCTTTACGATGGTGGAAGAAAGATAGCTCCACTTGATGCTGGTGGCAAGAAACATGGTTTCGATGCCGGGCATCAGTGCGTGGTTGGTCTGTGCAAGCTGGATCTCGTTTTCAAAATCCGTTACCGCCCGCAGCCCGCGTACCATAACGGATGCGTGCCGCTTTTTGGCGAATTCTACGGTCAGGCCGTCAAAACTTTCTACGGTCACGTTGGGGATGTTCTTGCAGCACTCCTGCAGCATGGCCACCCGCTCTTCCACCGTAAACAGCGGATGCTTGGCGCTGTTGATCAGCACCGCTACGATAAGGTGGTCGTTGATCTTTGCTGCGCGTTTGATGATATCAAGATGTCCTTTGGTGACCGGATCGAACGACCCGGGATAAACTGCTGTTGCCATCGGTCAGTGTCCTCCTTGTGCGCCGTAAAGCCGGGCGCGATGTGGTTCTGCCATGATAGCACTTTCCAGCTTTGGGTGCAACCAGTAACTGCTGCCGCGCGTTGATTCGTTAAATTTTAAACAAATCATCCCGCACTGCTCCGCAGTTGCTTCCCACGCTATAAGTAAAGCACATCGTCAAAATTTTATCAAGTCCTTTTTTCAACTTTTTTGTCTTTTGCGTACCAAACAATCCCCACAGAAAGCCGGAAAAACTAGGCAAGATGCTATACTGCCTGTTTTTTGCCCGAAACTATTGATTCTACAGATTGTTAATGTTATAACTAAGTTGAACTGTTTTGCACCCAGGGCGTGTACGCTGCCCACCCTTATTTATAAGGGTATCATGCAGATGTGGCAGCGCGATGTAAATCCCGCAAAAAAGGCGTAAAATGGCCGCATATTTTTGTCCGTATGGAATTGTTTACAATTCCTTTATGTTTTTTAAGAGAGGATGGTTTATAATGGATCTCAAGGAACTGTACGCACAGAAGCGCATGACCGCCGCACAGGCTGCCGCACTGGTCAAAAGCGGCGACTGGGTAGACTACGGCTGGGCTGTAAACACCCCGGTGGCGGTGGATGCAGAGCTGGCTAAGCGCCTGCCTGAGCTGGAAGATGTCAACTTCCGCGGCGGCATCCTGATGTGGGTGCCGGAGATCTTCCAGATCGCCGACCCCGCTGCCCACATGACCTGGAACAGCTGGCACATGGGCGGCATTGAGCGCAAGGCCATTGCCCAGGGCTTCTCCTTCTACTCCCCCATCCGCTACTCCGAGCTGCCCCGCTACTACCGCGAGAGCAGCGACCCCGTGGATGTGGCCGTGTTCCAGGTGACCCCCATGGATGAGCATGGTTACTTTAACTTCGGCCCCAGCGCTTCGCACCTGGGTGCCGTGTGTGAAAAGGCCAAAAAGATCATCGTGGAGGTCAACACCAACATGCCGCGCTGCCTGGGCGGTATGGAGAACTGCATACACGTTTCGCAGGTGACCGGCATCGTGGAGGGCGCAAATCCTCCGCTCGGCCAGATGGCCGCTGCCGGTGCTGCCACCGAGGTGGACCTGAAAGTGGCAAACCTTATCGTGCCCCAGATCCCGAACGGTGCCTGCCTGCAGCTGGGCATCGGCGGTATGCCCAACGCCATTGGCAGCCTGATCGCCCAGAGTGACCTGAAAGATCTGGGCGTGCATACCGAAATGTATGTGGACGCCTTTGTGGATATCGCTAAAGCCGGCAAGATCAACGGCAGCCGCAAGCAGCTGGATAAGGGCCGCCAGGTATACGCCTTTGGTGCCGGCACCCAGAAGATGTACGATTACCTGAACGACAACCCGGAGTGCATGTCTGCCCCTGTGGACTACACCAACGACATCCGCAGCATCTCGGCACTGGATAATTTCATCTCCATCAACAACGCCGTGGACATCGACCTGTTTGGCCAGGTAAACGCCGAGAGCGCCGGTGTAAAGCATATTTCCGGTGCAGGCGGCCAGCTGGACTTTGTGCTGGGTGCCTACCTTTCCAACGGCGGCAAGAGCTTTATCTGCCTGTCCTCCACCTTTATGAATAAAAAGACCGGCAAGCTGGAGAGCCGTATCCGGCCCACGCTGGAAAACGGCAGTATTATTACCGATACCCGCGCCAACATCCACTATCTGTGCACCGAGTACGGCTGTGTGAACCTGAAGGGTCTGACCTCCTGGGAAAAGGCCGAAGCCCTGATCAGCGTGGCACACCCGGATTTCCGCGAGGAGCTGATCCAGGAGGCTGAAAAGCTGCACATCTGGCGCAGAAGCAATAAAATTTAATAAGCGCTGCGGGTATTCCCGCTGCCCGCAGCAGGAATGGAGTTTGTCATGATGGACAAAAAGCCGCACATCAAGCCGTATCTCTACGGGATGCTCGCAGGGTTTGGTGCCATTGCACTGAGCATCATCTTCTTCTTTCTCATCTACCGCTTTGACGGATTTGGCTCTGCCATCTCTACCCTGACCGGCATCCTGATGCCCTTCATCTATGGTGCAGTCATCGCCTATCTGCTCAAACCGGTATGCAATACCATCGAAGGATTTCTGCGCCGGTTCATCCCGGAAAAAATGAACGGCCTGATCAACGCCCTGTCCGTGGCATTTACCATCCTGTTCGGGCTGCTGCTCGTCTACGCCCTGGTCATGATGATCGTGCCGCAGCTCATTACCAGCGTGACCACCCTGTACTACACTGCACAGGCCAACATTACAAAGTTTGTGAACTGGGCAAACCATCTGGAGTTTATTGAGAACAACGAGCAGATCATGGATCTGCTCAACTCGGCCTACGCTGCCCTGAATACCAATCTGGATACCTGGGTCAAAAACACCCTGCTGCCCTCCATGCAGAATATCGTAAGCGGTGCCGCCATCGGTGTGCTGAACGTGGTGACGGTTGCTAAAAACCTGATCATCGGCATCATCGTGGCCGTGTATATGCTGGCCAGCCGCAAGCGGTTCGTCCAGCAGGGCAAGCTGCTTTTGCACAGCATCGTCCGTCCCCGCTGGGCGCAGCTGATCACCGAGGAAGTAAAGTACGCGGACAAGATGTTCGGCGGCTTTATCAACGGTAAGATCATGGATTCCGCCATCATCGGCGTGCTGTGCTATATCGGCTGTCTGATCTTTAAGTTCCCCAGCGCACTGCTGGTATCGGTGATCATCGGTGTGACCAACGTCATCCCCTTCTTCGGCCCCTTCATCGGTGCCGTCCCGGCCACCCTGCTCATCCTCATCCAGAACCCCATCAAGGCGTTGTGGTTCGTGCTATTCGTGCTGGTGCTGCAGCAGCTGGATGGCAACATCATCGGACCCAAGATCCTGGGCAACACCACCGGCCTTTCCAGCTTCTGGGTGCTGTTCGCCATTCTGCTGTTTGGCGGCCTGTGGGGCTTTGTGGGCATGATCGTGGGTGTGCCGCTGTTCGCCGTCATCTACGATATCATCAAAAAGCTGGTCATCCACGGCCTGCAGCGCAATCAGGAGCTGACCCTGCTGAACAGCTACCACGACCAGTTCGGCGACCCCGCAGACGATGCAGCGGCACAGCCCGCTGCCCCGCAACCTGCTGAAAACCAGTAAACACAACAAGACCCCCGCCTTATGTTCCGGGTAGGAATACAGGGCGGGGGTAGTTTTATTGTTTTGATTCAGGTTCTAGTTCAGTCCAGCGGCTGAGAGGGCTTCCAGTCCTTATAGTTCTCGTACCGGCTCTCGCGGATCTTGTGGTGAGACCAGATCTCGTCCGCGGCAGGCTGCCAGTTGGCGGCATAGCTCTTGCACTTCTCGCACAGATGCTCCACGCTTTCCGGGGACTGCAGGTCGGTGCTGTGGGCACCTGTCTCGTGCACCATCTTTTCCAGCAGCTCGGGGTTTTCCAGCATCGGGCAGGGACGCAGATGGTTCTTGTTGAAGGGCTGGCCGTTGTGGTAAGCCATAAACAGCGGGCTGTGCAGAATTTCCAGGATGGACTGGTCGTGGATGTTGGCGTTGGAGTAGTGGATGAACACACACGGCTCGGCATCACCGGCGGAGTTGATGTGGAAGTAGTTGCGGCCGCCGGCGATGCAGCCGCCCACAAACTCGCCGTCGTTCTGGAAGTCCATGGGGTAGAACGGAATATCGCACGCAGAAGAGCGCAGATAGCGGATGCGGTCGATCATGTATTTGCGCTGCTCCGGGGTGGGCATCAGCTCGGGGGCTGCCTCGTTGCCCACGGGCATGTAATGGAAGTAGAAACCGAAATGCGCACCCTTCTCGCACAGGAACCGCATGAATGCGTCGTTGGTAACGGCTTCAATGTTCTGGCTGGTGTAGCAGATGGAGGTGCCGAAGAGGATGCCATGTTTCTTGAGCAGGTCCATGGCGTGCATCACGGCGGCATAGTGGCCCTCGCCGCGGCGGGCATCGTTGGTCTCCGGGGTGCCCTCGATAGACAGCATAAAGGCGATATTGCCCAGCCGCACTACTTCCTCACAGAACGGCTCATCGATCAGGGTGGAGTTGGTGTAGATGGCAAACTGCACATCGTTGTGCTTTTCGGCCAGTTTGAGCACATCCTTTTTGCGCACCAGCGGCTCGCCGCCAGTCAGCATGTACAGGTACACGCCCAGCTCTTTGCCCTGGGTCACGATCTTATCCATATCCTCAAAGCTCAGGTTGTTTTTGTGGCCGTACTCGCCAGCCCAACAGCCCACGCAGTGCATGTTGCAGGCGGAGGTGGGGTCGAACAGGATCAGCCAGGGGATGTTGCACTGGTACTTGACACGGTTCTCGCGGATCGTCTTGGTGCCACGGAAGAAGGCCTCGTAGCCCAGGTTCAGCGCAGTGGTGCGCGCCACATGGGGGTCGGTCTGATCCAGCATACAGTCAATGAGCTTGGTCCACTTGCTGTCCGGGTCGGTCAGGACTTTTTTGGCATTCTCGTAGGTCTCATCACTATATGCATTGCCGTAGAACTGCTTTGCAAAATCCACGATCTGGCAGATCGTTTTCCGGCGGTCATGCTCGGCATGGGAAAGTACAACGTCCACCATTTTACCAGCAGCGGCACGCTGCATCTTATGGTTCAGGTTTTCAAGAGATGTATTCATAGCTTTTTCCTCCAAAACTGATTTCTTTGGAACTTGTCATTTTTTGCTTGCCCATATCCTACCACGTTACGTGTTTTTGTACCATAAGCAGAAAATACGCCGTGATGGAAAACCCATCACGGCGTATTCTTTGATAAAACTTTATTAAATACAGGCCCGGGCAAAAGCTGCATCAATCCTCCAGCTTCCGTGCACCCGTGCTGAACCGGCACAGTGCGCGGCGCAGATCTCCATGGATCATGGTGCTCACGCGCTCCACCACCCGCTGGGGGTCGGCCTTCATATCCCGGCGGATCCACTCCAGCGTCAAACCGACCAATGCGTACTTATAAAAATCAACAACGAACTGCTTATCTGCGTCCTGCACCGTGATATCCCGGCACTCGCGGTCTGCAAAGTCCTTGAGGATGGGGTCCACCAGCCTGTAAAGGTACTGCTCCACCTGTTCCCTGCCTACCGAGCGATAGACGTTCAGCACCAGGGTCTTATTGTCCTGGAGCTGGTGCAGGATATCCAGGTACGCTTCGCTCCAGGTGTCAAATCCGCGCCGGCCTTCCATCGCCTTTGCAGCATCTTCTGCAAGGATCCAGTCCACAAGGTCGTAGATATCCTTGAAGTGATAATAGAAGGTCATGCGGTTGACGCCGCAATCCTCGGTGATATCGTTGATCGTGATCTTATTGAGGGGCTTTTCCAGCAGCAGCTTTTTCAGAGACGCCTCCAGTGCCCGTTTCGTTGTCTGTGACACAAAAACCATCCTTTCCCGGCAGGCTCCTCTGCCGTTTACGGTAAGATCCGTGAATTATAGCCCATGATTTATTGTAACGCAACTGGCCGTTCCATTTCAAGTAAAGATTCTAACCTTTTTATGAAGATTGTGTGTGCTCTGCCTGCCACAGCGGCGCTGTTTTTTCAATATACCCACCAAAAATACGGCAAAAGCCTTGATTTTCTCCCGCCGGGTGCTTAGAATGAATGAGAAGCAGGTTTTACCGCAGGCCGTACTGCGGTCCGTATGCCTGCCGAGGGAGGGTTATTATAATGATGAGAACCGTTGGTTTTTTAGGCTGCGGAAACATGGGCGGTGCCATTGCCCGCGCCGTATGCAAAGCCGCTGACCCGGAGCATGTATTCCTGGCCAACCGCACATCTGCCAAGGCCGAGGCGCTGGCTGCCGAGCTTGGCTGCCAGACCGCTACGAACGCCGAGGTGGCCGGGAACTGCGACCTGATCTTTCTGGCCGTAAAGCCCCAGATGATGGAGGCGATGCTGGAGCCGCTGCGCTTTATCCTGGCCGAGCGTCCGCAGCGGTTCGTGCTGTGCACTATGGCTGCCGGTCTGCCGATAGCACGCATCCAGGAGATGGCGGGCGGTGATTATCCGGTGATCCGCATCATGCCCAACACCCCCGCTTCGGTGGGCGAAGGGATGATCCAGTATTGCTCCAGCAATGTGACCGCCGAGGAAGAGGCTGAATTTTGCAGCCTGATGGCCGCTGCCGGGCGGCTGGATGCCGTGGCCGAGGGCATGATCGATGCCGCCAGCTGCGTTTCCGGCTGCGGGCCGGCATGGGTGTACCAGTTTATCGAAGCGCTGGCCGATGGCGGCGTGGCCTGCGGCCTGCCCCGGGCAAAGGCCCAGGAGTACGCCGCCCAGATGGTACTGGGCAGTGCAAAACTGGTGCTGGAAAGCGGCAAGCACCCCGGTGCGTTAAAGGATGCTGTGTGCAGCCCCGGCGGCAGCACCATCCAGGGCGTGCGGGTACTGGAGGAACACGGGCTGCGCGGCGCGGTGATGGATGCCGTGCTGGCTGCCTACGATAAAACAAAGGAAATGGGAAAGGGTTAATGGAATCATGCGCATCGTTGTGAAAGTGGGTACTTCCACATTGGCATACCCCACCGGGCGGCTGAACATCCGCCATGCAGAGGAACTGGTCAAGGTACTGAGCGATTTAAAAAACGAGGGGCACGAGGTCATTCTGGTGTCCTCCGGTGCCATTGGCATGGGCGTGGGCAAGCTCTCGCTGTCTGCCCGCCCCAAGGACACTACCACCAAGCAGGCCTGTGCTGCGGTGGGCCAGTGTGAACTGATGTACACCTACGACCGGCTGTTCAGCGCCTACGATCACACGGTGGCGCAGATCCTGCTTACCGGCGTGGATGTGGAGCACACCGAACGCCGGGTGAATATCCAGAACACGCTGTCCCGGCTGCTGGAGCTGGGGGCACTGCCCATCATCAATGAAAACGACAGTGTTGCCACCGATGAGATCACCTCCATCGGCGACAACGACACCCTGGCCGCCATCGTGGCCTGCTGCTGCAAGGCAGACCTGCTGGTGCTGCTGAGCGATATCGACGGTCTGTACACCGCTAACCCCCACACCCATCCGGACGCTGCGCTGATCCCGCTGGTGGAGCAGATCACCCCGGAGGTGATGGCGCTGGCAGACGGTGCAGGCTCTGCCCTGGGCACCGGCGGCATGGCCACCAAGCTGCGGGCTGCCCGCATGGTGACCGGCAGCGGCGCAGATATGGTCATTGCCAACGGCGCACACCCGGAGCTGCTGTATGATATTGCCGCCGGCAGATCCATCGGCACCCGTTTTGCCGCCCAAAAGCAGCCCGCACTGCCCACACAGGAGGTTTGACTTATGACTACACAGGAAATTCTGGAAGCCGCGCGCGCTGCCAAGGGGGCGCTGGCTCTGGCCGATGGCACCAGCCGTGCGCAGGCACTGTGCAGTATGGCTGCGCAGCTGTGCAGCCCGGCAAACATGATGGCCATCCTTGCCGCAAACGCCGCCGATATGGCCGCTGCAAAGGGGCATATCTCGGAGGTGATGCTGGATCGTCTGGCACTGACGCCGGAGCGCATCCAGGCCATGGCAAAGGGCATACAGGAAGTAGCTGCCCTGCCGGATCCGGTGGGCCGGGTATTGAAGCGGGTGGAGCGCCCCAACGGGCTTGTGATCGAAAAGACCGCTGTGCCCATGGGCGTGATCGCCATTATCTACGAGAGCCGCCCCAACGTGACCAGCGATGCTGCTGCCCTTGCCATCAAGAGCGGCAATGCCTGCATCCTGCGCTGCGGCAAGGAGGCATGGCGCAGTGCCAACGCCATCGTGCAGGCACTGCGGCTGGGCCTGCAGGAAAACGGCCTGCCGCAGGACGCGGTCTGCCTGATCGAAGATACCACCCATGCCTCGGCCAATGCGCTGATGACCGCTGTGGGGTATGTGGACCTGCTGATCCCCCGGGGCGGTGCCGGGCTGATCCGCGCCTGCGTGGAAAACGCAAAGGTCCCCTGCATCCAGACCGGCACCGGCATCTGCCATATTTTTGTGGATGATACCGCTGACCAGGCGCAGGCGCTGGATATCATTGAAAACGCCAAGGCCAGCCGCCCCAGCGTGTGCAACGCCGAGGAGGTGTGCCTGGTGCACGCTGCCATTGCAGCAGAGTTTTTGCCAAGGCTCGCTCAGCGCCTTGGCCCTGACCGCGCTGCCAGCGGCAAACTGCCGGTGGAGCTGCGGCTGGACGAACGCGCCGCAGCCATCATCCCCGGCACCCCGGCCGGCCCCGCGGACTTTGATACCGAGTTTTTGGACTACATCCTGGCCGTCAAGGTGGTGGACAGCGTGGACGATGCCATTGCACATATTGCGCAGCACTCCACCGGCCACAGCGAAGCTATCCTGACCCATACCCAGGCACACGCCGACCGCTTTACCGCTGCCGTGGACAGCGCTGCCGTGTATGTGAACTGCTCCACCCGCTTTACGGATGGCGGCGAGTTTGGCCTGGGCTGTGAGATGGGCATTTCCACCCAGAAACTGCATGCCCGCGGCCCCATGGGCCTGGAGGAACTGTGCAGTTACAAGTACATCATCCATGGCGATGGGCAGATCCGCTGATGCCCTCAGCCCCTGAAAAATATTTCCTTCTGCAGGCCGATGCCGTATGCATTGGCCTGCTTTTTTGTTTTATCCGCACAAGTTGTGTTTATAAAGCGGACAGTCTGTGAAAGTTTTTTCACTTTTACTGGAAAATATGTGTCACCGGATGTATGTATGTATCCAAGTTATTGCCGATTCACACAAACAAAAAGTATTACTATTCTGTTTTTATGGGGCAAAAAGGCAAAATTTCCTCTTGACAGCCTGTTTTCAATGCGGTAAAACTATAGTGGAAAGTCTGGTATCGATTTCAATTGGATTTCACTGAAAGTCAAAAAACTGTTCGTTAAATAAAGCACACCTTAAAATAAAAGTAAAGGAGAGCGCATCCCATGACGATCGCAATTCTTGCCCACGACTCCCGTAAAGAACTGGCCCTGCAGTTCTGTACCGCTTACAGCGCCATCCTTTCCCGCAATAATGTTATCGCTACGGGCACTACCGGGCGGATGCTTGCGCAGACCACCGGCCTGCCGGTACACTGCTACCTCTCCGGTAAGCTGGGCGGTGTGCAGCAGATCACCTCCCGCGTTGCCTGCGATGAAGTAGATCTGGTGCTGTTCTTCCGCGACCCCTTGAAGGCCGATGCCGCCAGCCTGACCGAGCAGAATCTGCTCCGCCTGTGCGATATGCACAGCGTGCCCATCGCCACCAATATTGCCACCGCAGAGGTCCTGCTGCGCGGTCTGGATCAGGGCGACCTGGACTACCGCGAAGGGATGCATCCGGCCATTGTGGAGCTGATGCCTGCCGCGCAGTCCCGCGCTGTATAAACATGCGCTTTTTGTGTATAGAGGGAAAAAAGGAGCCATCGCAGCATGTGTGCGATGGCTCCTTTTTTAATGCTGTTACTCTTCGGCAAAGGATACAGCTTGCGCCATGATGCGGCCTCCGGCCATCATCATGGCTCGTCAGGCACATATCATTCCATAAAGTATGCTTTCTGGACAGCCAGCAGCACACCGGCGCGGCTGGCTGCAAAGTTCAGCCCGCCCTGCAGGTAGCAGGTATAGGGGGCGCGCAGCGGGCCATCGCAGGACAGCTCGATGGTGCTGCCCTGGGTAAAGCTGCCGCTGGCCATGACCACTTCATCGGTGTAGCCGGGTTCCGGGCTGGGTTCCGGGGCAGCGTAGCTATCCACCGGGCTGGCAGCCTGGATGCCCTGACAGAAGCCGATAAGCGCCTCTGCCGTACCGGCATCAAAGCAGGTAACGATGTCGTTGTGCTCCTCGCAGTAGCGCGGGATGGGCTTTTTGCCCAGCAGCTCCAGCATACACTGGGCGTAGATCGCAGTCTTGATGGCTTCGCACACAACGCCGGGCGCATAGTAGAAGCCCAGGTACATATCCCGGGGGGTCTCCAGCGTACAGCCAAGCTCCTTGCCAAGGCCGGGCGCATTCAGGCGATAGGCACACAGCTCCACCAGATCTCTGCGTCCCACGATATAGCCGCCGGTGGGGGCAATGCCGCCGCCGGGGTTCTTGATCAGGCTGCCCACCGCGATATCTGCACCCACCTGGCAGGGTTCCTGCGTCTGGGTAAACTCGCCGTAGCAGTTATCCACAAAGATGATGATCTCCGGGTTGGCCGCACGGGCAGTATCGGCGATCTTCCGGATCGTAGCCAGATCAAAGGCATTGCGCTGCAGATAGCCGCGGCTGCGCTGGATATGGCACACTCTGGCACCGGGTGCCTTCTGGGCGATCAGCTCGTAATCCGGGGTAAAGTCCGCCTTGAGGGGGGCTTCGTCATACTTTATACCGTAATCCATCAGGGTTCCAGTCCCCTTGCCCTTGCCATCCAGGCCGATGACGCCTTCCAGCGTATCGTAGGGGCGGCCGGTAGCAGCCAGCAGGGTGTCCCCTGCCCGCAGCAGACCAAACAGCGCCACGGCCAGCGTGTGGGTGCCGCTCTGGAACTGGCTGCGCACCAGCGCATCCTCTGCGCCCATCACCTGTGCAAAGATCTGTTCCAGCTTGGCGCGGCCGGTATCCCACAGGCCGTAGCCGGTGGTGCCCAGCATATCGGTGGAGGACATCTGGGTATCCGCAAAGGCTTTAAGCATCTTCAGCTGGTTATAGTCCCGGATCTCTTCCATCTGGCGGAAGTAGGGCTGGCACAGCTCCATGGCTTTTTCGTCCAGTGCCAGCACCTCGGGCTTGTACTCAAAAAATTGGTTCAGAATCGACATTATAACGTAGTAGTTCCTTCCTGCATATTATCTGGTGCCCTCCTGCGCGGGCACATAGCGCGCGTACTGCGCCAGTTTTGTAAAACCAAGCCGGGTATAGAAATGCACCCGCTCCGGCGCGCAGAGGAATACCGGGCGCAGGCCCGCTGCGGCAAGGCTGTTTGCCATCTCCACGATGAGCCGCCCGCCGATGCCCCTGCCCCGGAGCTGTTCTGCCGTTTGCCCGCAGGCCATATAAGCCTGCCCATTGCACAGCGCATAGGCACCCACGGTGCAGACTACCGCATTCCCCTGTTCCAGCGTCCAGGCCACTGCTTTGCCCCGGCTGCGCTTTGTGCACAGCTCAGAATACAAGTCCTCCTGCCGTGCGGGGTCTGCCGGGTAAAGCGCCTCGGCCACGCGGGCGGCGGCAGCCTCCCGGCAGAGGGTCAGCTGCGCCCACAGGGCTTCGTCCACCGCAGGCAGAGGCAGTGCCCTGCCTGGTGCCAGACTGAATACGGTAAGCGTTTCCGCTTTGTGCCAGCCAGCGGGCGGCGGGCAGACCTCTGCATCCAGAATGACGCTCTTGCACCCGCAAAAGGCCAGAAATCCGGCCAGTTCCTCCGGGTTTGTATGCCCGGCGGCCCAGGCTGTGCTGCCGGAAAGCTCCAGCGCCAGGGTCGGCCCGGCATAAAACCGCCACGGCTGGCTTTTGCCAAACAGTGCCCGATCCAGCGGCAGCAGGGCATCCAGCACCGGCAGCCCCCGGCAGGCATTTGCAAACCGGGTGCGGCGCTGCGGGGTGTTTACCTGCGCGATCACTGGAGCGCGTTTACGATCTTTTTGAACTCGCGGCCGCGCACCTCAAAGTTGGGGTACAGGTCAAAGGATGCGCTGGCCGGAGAGAGGATGATGATATCGCCGGGCTTTGCGGCGGCGCGCGCCAGTTCCACCGCGTGCTGCATGGTATCTGCGTGCTGGATGGGCAGTGCGGCTTCGTCAAAGCCTGCGCAGCTGCGCACAGCCTGCTCGATGCGGGGGCCGGTAGCGCCCATCAGCACCAGATCCTTGACATGGGCGATGATCTCCGGTGCCAGCGGCTCATAGGGGATGTGCTTATCATAGCCGCCTGCGATGAGGATGACCTTCTGGTCAAAGCTGCGCAGGCCCGCAATGGTGCGGGTAGGGCTGGTACCGATGGAATCGTTGTAGTACAGCACGCCATCCAGGGTACGCACCGGCTCGATGCGGTGCTCCACACCGGTAAAGGTGCTGCCCACCAGACGGATGGCCTCCACAGGCACCTCGCCCCACACGGCAGCAGCGGCAGCCAGCAGGTTTTCGATGTTATGCAGGCCGCGCAGCTTGATGTCCTTCTGCGCCAGGAAGGGGGTCACGACCCCATCCTCTGCCATGCAGAGCATCCCGTCCTCCTTGCGCAGGAAGGCACCATTATCGGTATCGTGCAGGCGGGTAAACCACACCTGCTTGCCCTTGCAGTCGGCCTGCATGGAGCGGCTGATCTCGTTCTCGTAGCCCAGCACGGCGCGGCAGGGCTGCTTCTGGTACAGCAGGATATTGCGCTTGGCATCGATGTACTCCTGCATATCCTTGTGGTGATCCAGATGGTTCGGGGTCACATTGGTGACCACCGCAATGTCCGGGCTGGAATGCATACTGATCAGCTGGAAGCTGGACAGCTCCACCACGGCCACATCCTCCGGGGCGACCTCGGGCAGCATGGGCAGCAGCGCGGCTCCGATGTTACCGCCCAGATGCACCTTACGGCCTGCGGCCTCGTAGAACTTGGAGATGAGGGTGGTGGTGGTGGTCTTGCCGTCCGAGCCGGTCACCGCCACGATCTCGCAGGGGCAGAAGTCGAAGAACAGTTCCACCTCGCTGGTGACCATGGTACCGGCGGCCATGGCATCCTGCAGGGGCTTTTCAAAATAGCCCACAAAGCCCGGGGTGCGCATGATGATATCCTGCCCTTTAAAGCCATCCAGATAGTCATCGCCCAGGCTCAGCGAAATGCCCAGCTCCCGGATGGTGGCAGCATAATCGCCAAAATCTTCCACGCTCTTTTTCTGGTCACACAGGGTCACGTGGGCCCCCAGTTCCACAAACTCCCGGATCAGGGTCTTGTGGCTGACGCCGGCACCGATAAACGCGACCTTTTTGCCCTGGATAAGCTGGGCCAGCTTTTGCTGATCTTTCTGCATAAAAACAGTTCCTCCTCTATAGGATCATGGTATAACACCGCGCCGTTTGGGCGGCACGGGAACAGCTTTGTTGTACCATTATAGTCCATTTGCCCGCAATTGGCAACGGATAACCGCACCGTATGCTTCAAAAAGCCTGATAAATTCACAAAAAGGCAATTGTTTTTTGCGGGGCTTTCTGCTACACTTGTCGTTGCAGAGCGTTTTTTGCCGATTCTGCACGAAGATGAACGGAATGAGGTTTTTCTCTTTGAAACAATGGTTGCGTTTTACCGCAGCGGTGCTGGCTGCTGCGTTTCTTTTTGCCCTGACCGGCTGCGGCGGCTCCACGGGCACCAACAGCTTTACCTGGTTTGTGGACAGCATCCCCGCCAATCTGGACCCGCAGGTGGCTTCCGGCGCATCGGATGTGATCGCCTGCGAGAACCTTTACGGCACCCTGGTGCGCAAAGACCCGGACGGTGAGATCGTGCCGGACCTGTGCGAAAGCTGGGCCGTATCCCCGGACGGGCTGACCTATACTTTTACCTTAAAGGACGGCCTGACCTACGCGGCGGTCAAGGGTGCCGCTACCGAATACGCCATAACGGCAGAGGACTTTGTGTTTGCGTTCCGGCGCATTTTCCGTGCCTCTACAGCTTCCCCCTATGCGGTGGAGTTTGCCGCTATCCAGAACAGCGCTGCCGTGCTGGCAGGGCAGGCCGAGGAGAGCAGCCTGGGCGTTTCGGCCAGCGGCGCACAGACGCTGGTGTTCCGCCTGAGCGAGAAGGACGAAAATTTTCTGGCCAAGCTCACCCTGCCCGGCGCCGCCCCCTGCGATGAAGCGTTTTTCGAGAGCACCCGCGGCACCTACGGGCTGACCGCCAAGACCACGCTGGCCAGCGGCAGCTTTTATCTGTACAACTGGACTGCCAACGGCTTGTTTTTGCGCCGCACCGCTGAAAGCCCCCTCATCGACAGCCTGCGCCTGGTGCAGGACACCAGCGGCACCGACAAGGATGCTGCCCAGCGCATTACGGACGGAAAATGCTCGGCAGCGCTGGACGAAAGCGGCAGACCCACACGGCTGCGGTCTGTGGACTATTCGGATACCACCTGGGCACTGCTGTTCAATGCAGCCGAAGGCTCCGTATTCCAGAACGAGCAGCTGCGGCAGGCGCTGGCAGGCATCGCGCGTGAAAATGCCACCGTGCCCACCTCCGGGCTGTACACCGCTGCAAAGGGGCTTGTGCCGGAGGGCCTGACGGTGGACGGACTGGATTACCGCGCTACAGCCGGAGACCCCGTACCCACTATACAGGATCCGAAGGCCCTGTATCTGGCGGCCCGGCAGGGTATGGCCACCTCGGATTTTTCCGGTGTGACCCTGCTGCTGCCCAAGGGTGCCGGGCTGACCGAGCTGGCCGACCAGATCAACGGTGCCTGGCAGAAGGAGTGTTCCCTGTTCTTCTCTGTGGAGGAAGTAGAGCAGGACGAGCTGGAAAGCCGCATTGCCAGCGGCAGCTATACCATTGCGCTGGCCCCCATCCACGCCGAGGGCGGCAGCGTGTATCAGATGCTGCAGCAGTTCACCACCGAGGGCGGCAGCCTGACCGGCTATGCGGATACCGTGTATGCCGAGCGGCTGGCGCTGAGCGCACAGCAGACCGGTTCCGCCCGCTGCGCTCTGCTGGCACAGTGCGAACGCCAGCTGCTGGAAAGCTGCACCGTAGTGCCCCTGCTGGCACAGCAGAAGCGTCTGCTGCTGGCCGATGGCATCCAGGACCTGGTGTTCGACCCGTTTTTCCCGGTTCTGGACCTGACCTGGGCAAAAAAGAGCTGAACGCAAATTTCGTCCGGAAAAGCCTTGACAATCCCGCCCTGCTTTGTTACAATAATAGAGCACTTGCAGGGTTAGCTCATCCGGTAGAGCGACTGCTTCCCAAGCAGTAGGCGGCGGGTTCGAGTCCCGTATCCTGCTCCAGATAACGGCAGAACGTTTTATTTTAAAGCGTTCTGCCGTTTTTGTTTGCCGCATCCTTTTGGGGCAGCAGCGTTCAGGCGGCAGGCCTCGCATGCCGTTATGCAGCACACTGCGAACACCAGCAGGGCGCAGTCTGTCGGCACCCGCTGCATGGGCACCACCCGGGCACACAGGGTGCTGAACGTTTCTGCTGCATCCTCCGGCAGGCCCAGGTAAAACAGTGCCAGCGAGAGCGGCAGGTGCACCAGCCTGCCCCACAGCAAGGGACGAAAGGAGATCTCCGGCGGGCAGATGGTGCGCACCTGCAACAGTACCGAAGCCCCCTGCACACTGAGGGCGGCGCAGCACAGCCCGCTTGCCCACAGGCCCGTGCGGGAGGCATAATCGCAGCCGGAGCATACCTCCAGCAGCATCGCTGGAAAAGGGGCCAGCACGGCGGGCAGCAGCAGCCCGCACCCCGCCGCCAGCAGCCGGAAGTACAGCACAAAGCCGCATAATTTCAGGTAGGTCACCGCCGCCTGCGCCAGGATGCCATCCAGCGCGGGCGGCGTTTCCTTTTGCGGCGCTATGGGCTGCGGCAGAGGCTGCCGTGCTTCCCTGCCCCGGATACGGTACAGCACCGCCGCCGTCAGCCAGCCTGCCAGCACCTGCGCGGCAAACAGGCAGACCCCCGCCGTCCGGCTGTGCAGCATCTGCTCCCCTACCGTCAGGATGACAAAGGACGGCCCGGAACAGATACAGGCGGGCAGCAGTGCTGCGGCTTCCTGCGGGGTCAGTTCGCCGCTGCGCACCGCCTGCGCGGCGGCAGCGGCAGCGGGGGCAAAGCCGCCCACAAAACCGATAAGCAGCACGCTGCCTGCACTGCGGCTGCGCAGCCCGATGCAGCGCACCACCGGCCAGAACAGGATGCCCAATACCCCGCCTGCCCCGCTGCACATGATAAGTGCGGATACCACCAGAAACGGAAACAGCGACACCAGCAGCGGCCCGCCGCACAGCCTTAGCCCCTGCTGCAGCGCTGCTGCGCAGGTGCGCGGTGCCGCAAACAGCAGCACTGCCGTGGCCGCACCCAGCAGCAGAAAGCCCGGATGCAGCGTTTTACCACTTTGATACATAAGCACGCCCTCCCCCTCCATATATATGGAAGCAGGGGCTGCGCAATGTACGACGCGCGGAACGGGAGGGACGGAGATGGCCAGAGCACACCACGACCGGCGCACCCTGCGCAGTTGGCTGCACGGGCTGTTCCGGCAGCCGCCGCCCGGGTTTTATTGCCGCCCTGCCATCTACCTGAGCGGCGAACGGATGGAGATCGAGCATTTCCGCACGGTCCTGTTTTTTGACGACAGCAAGCTATGCCTGCAGCTGGCACGGGGCCGCTTTACGATATATGGCAGCGGGCTGCGCATCTGCACCCTGACCACCGCCCGGCTGACGGTACAGGGGCAGTTTCTGCGCACTGATTTTTCCGATGGATAGGAGGCCGCCATGGAAGCTGCACGGTTTTGGGCTGCGGTATGCTTTACCGCCAGAAACGGCAGCCCCGAGGCACTGCTGACCGATGCCGCCGGACAAGGGCTGCACCTGTATGGCATTGCGCCCATGCCCGGCGGTTTTCGTGCCCATTGTGCCGCCTGGCAATACCGGCAGCTGGCCGGGCTTGCGCGGCACCGGCGGGTACGGCTGCGTATCGAAAAACGGCAGGGGCCGTATTTTTTACTGCGTCCGCTGCTGCGGCGCAGGGGGCTATGGGCAGGGCTTGCAGGCTGCGGGCTGCTGCTGGTCTGGCTGCAGGGGCTTGTGTGGGCAGTGGACTACGGTACTTTGAGCACCGGGCAGCGGGCGCGGGCGGCCGCTGTGCTGCGCAGCTGCGGCTTGCAACCCGGCACCGTTGTAAGCGAGGAGCTGCTGCGCACCGGCGAGTACGCTCTGCTGGAAAGCGGCGAGTTCTCCTGGGCAAGCCTGAATTTTGAAAAAGGCCGACTTGCCGTGGAAGCTGCCCCTGCGCGGCCCCGTCCGGAGATCGCCGCGGGCACCCTGCACGGACTGCGGGCCAGATGCAGTGGAACGGTGCTGCGCACAAATCTTATCAGCGGCACCATGCTGGTGGCCCCCGGGCAGGCAGTGGAAGCCGGGCAGGGGCTGATCGGCACCGCACGCAGCGAGCGCGATGGCACCCTGATCTTTGCCCCGGCGGCGGGCACGGTGGTGGCGCAGCTGGAGTGGCAGACTGCGCAGCGCGTTCCGCTGGCACAGCCCTGCCTGCAGCTGACCGGCGGGCAGAAAACTGTATTCCAGCTGTTTTTTGCCGGGCATTCCGCAGCCTTGCCTGTCCCCACCCCCACCGGGGACACGCTGTGCCGCACGCGGCACCTGCCGCTGGAGTTTTTGGGTCTGCCGCTGCCCTGTGCTGTGGAGGAAACTACCTTTTATGCGCAGGATACGCAGACCCTGTACCGCACCGAGGCGCAGGCGCTTGCACTGGCGCGGATGCAGGGGCTGCAGGCGCTCCATGCCGCTTTTCCGGATGCGGAGCTTTTAGCCTGCCGGGAGGACTTTACCGTGCAGGAGGACACGCTGCACTACGATGCGGTGTACACGGTAGCGGCGGATATCTGCACATAGCAAAAGGCAGACGATTTGGAATGGTCTTTGCCTTGCTCCGACCATGTTCAGCGGAAAGATTATTTTTTTTATTTACAGGTCTGGAAAATCTGCGGATTTTCCAGACCTGTCTTTTCACGGAATGGGGCATGACAGAAAACGGCATCTGCAAGCACAACTTGCTTCGGAAGCGCAGAAGCAAAAAAGCTGCTGCACCAAATCATGGGCAGCAGCTTCGGTATTTATTATTCGTTGGGCTGAGCGGCTTCGGCGGCCTGGGCATCGTACTCTGCCAGCAGGTCGTTCAGATCATACTGATACTTGCTGTGGCAGAAGTGGCACACCACCTCACAGTGCGGGTCCTCGTCCCGCATACGCACCAGCTCTGCGTGGCCAAGGCTGAGCAGCATCTCCTTTGTGCGGTCTGCGCTGCAGTCGCACTGGTACTGCACCGTGCGCGCATCCAGCACGCTGGGGTTGAAGCCTGCCAGTGCCAGCTGCATCATGTCCTCCGGGGTCTTGCCTGCATGGAGCAGCTCCGTGACCGAGGGCATAGCGTTGATGTTCTTTTCCAGCTGGTCGATCTCGGCATCGGTGGCACCGGGCAGCAGCTGTACCATAAAGCCGCCTGCGCACAGGATGGACAGGTCTTTGTCTACCAGCACGCCCAGCGCCATCACGGTGGGCACCTGCTCACTGTAGGCATAGTAGCTGGTCAGGTCTTCGGCGATCTCGCCGGACACCAGCGGCACCTGGCCTACCGTAGGCTCTTTTTGCAGGCGGTTATCCCGGATCACGGTCAGCACGCCATCTTTGCCCACAGCTGTGCCAACGTCCAGATGGCCGTTGGGCTTTGCAGGCAGCTCCACCAGCGGGTTATCGATACAGCCCTTAACGTTGCCGGTGCCGTCTGTGCAGGCGATCAGCACTCCGGTGGGGCCGCCGCCGGACACCCGCAGGGTAATGCGGTCGCGGTCGTCCTTGAGCATGGAGCCCATCAGTGCTGCACCGGTAAGCAGGCGGCCCAGGGCCGCGCTGCAGGTAGCGCTTGTGGTATGGAGCTTTTCTGCTTTACGGACGATCTCGGTGGAGTCCACACCGCAGAACACGACGCCGCCGTTCTCCGACAGGCCGCGGATCAGGTTTGCCATAGGTTATCCCTCCAGTTGTGTATACTGTTTTGCTGCACAGAAGAAGTAGCGCTGGCTCTGTTCCGTCAGCGGGCCGAACGTTTCGCCATCGCAGACGCTTTCCAGCGCAAATCCGTGTTTTTCCAGCACTGCACGGATGGTATCCAGGTCATAGGTATACTCGCAGAATGCCTCGTGGAAATGCTCGCCGGTCTCGTGGTAATCGATATCCACCGTGATCTCCACCCTGCGGTCGGCGGCATTATAGTGGTTGCGCCACACGCAGGAGGCATCCTCTTCTTCAAAGGTAAATTCGTTATCGCCCAGGATCTTCTGGTGCTTGTAGGGGGTGTTCATATCAAAGAGGAACAGCCCGCCTTTTTCCATAAAAAAGCCCGCATTGGCAATGGCGGTATCCAGATCCGGGATATGGTTGAAGGTATCAAAGGTGGATACCGCCGCCCGGATGGTGCCGTACAAGTCCAGCTTGAGCAGGTCCTGCCTTAGCAGCAGCAGCCTGCCGGAAAGCCCCAGCTGTTCGGCCTTATCCCGCACCACGCAGAGCATCTCCTCCGACTGGTCGATGCCGATCATATCGTAGCCCGCCTGGGTCAGCATCAGGGTCAGTTCCCCGGTGCCGCAGCCAAGGTCGGCTATGATGCCATCGCAGATGCCGTGCGCCTGCAGCTTTGCATGGATCTGGCTGTACAGGGCATCGTAGTCTGCTTCGCCGTTAAATTCATCGTAGAAATAGGCAAATTCATTATATGCCATGGTGTTACTCCGCTTCCTCGTTTTCCGCAGCCACCGCAGCGTTGAGCACTGCCTGCAGCTCCGGGATGCCGTAGCCGTTTTCGCCGCTGGTCAGTACCACTTTCTGGCAGCCGTAGGGGCGGCAGATGGTTTCAAACTCTTCCAGCGTTTTGGCCAGCTGGCTCTTTTTCAGCTTATCGGCCTTGGTCAGCGCCACTACATAGGGGATGCGGTGGTAGTGCAGGTAACGCAGCATCTGCAGGTCGTCTGCGCTGGGGGCATGGCGGCAGTCCAGCAGCTGCACCAGCAGGGTGTGGTGGCGCGGTGCCTCGAAGTAGCTGTTGATAAGGTCATCCCAGCGCTCACGGTCGGCGTTGCTCACCTTGGCGTAGCCGTAGCCCGGCAGGTCCACAAAATAGCAGTCGTCCACTGCATAAAAGTTGATGGTGGCCGTTTTGCCCGGCGTGCTGGAGACACGCGCCAGATTTTTGCGGCTGCACAGCTTGTTGATCAGGCTGGATTTGCCCACATTGGACCGGCCCGAAAAACTCAGCTCCGGGCGGTCGCTCTCGGGCAGCTGGCTGGAAATGCCATAGCTGGCAATAAAATCAGCTTTGTTGAAGATCATGGCGTGTTCCTTTCTGTTTTTTCAGCAGACGGCGCCCGGCTGGTTTTTCTCGGGCACAGCGGGGATATGGCTCTCCCCTGCCTTGGTCTTTTTGGTGCGGGAGCGGCCTGCAGTGCTCTTGGCAGCCTTCGGCTTGAGCAGGGCAGCAGCCAGCACCTGCGAGAGGTTCTGCATGGGCAGGAAGGTCAGGTTCTTCTTGACCTCCTCGTCCACATCGTACAGGTCCGGTTCGTTATCCCGGGGGATGAGCACGGTCTTCATGCCCTCGCGGTAGGCAGCCATGCTCTTTTCCCGCAGGCCGCCGATGGGCAGCACGTTGCCGTGCAGGGTGATCTCGCCGGTCATGGCCACATCGCCGCGCACCGGAATGCCGGACAGGCAGGATACCAGCGCCGTGGTCAGGGTAACACCGGCACTGGGGCCATCCTTGGGCACTGCGCCCTCCGGGGCATGGATGTGCAGGTCGCACTTTTTCAGCCGCTCGGGGTCGATGCCGTATTCCTCGGCATGGACACGCACCCAGGTAACGGCCAGCTGTGCGCTTTCCTTCATCACATCGCCCAGCGAGCCGGTGACCGTGATCTTGCCGGTGCCGTTGTCCATGACCTGCACCTCGATGGGCAGGGTCTCGCCGCCCACGCTGGTCCAGGCCAGACCATTGGCGATGCCCACTGCGTTAGTGCGGTTAAGGAAGTCCGGCTTGACGATACGGGGGCCGAGCAGCTCTTCCAGCATGGAAGCCGTAACGGCTACGCTTTCCACCTCACCGGAAGCGATCTTGCGGGCGCACTTGCGCAGCACACTGGTGATGGTGCGCTCCAGGTTACGCACACCGGCCTCCCGGGTGTAGCCATCGATGATGCCGTACAGCGCACCCTGATTCATGGTGACTTTGCCGGCCAGACCGCAGGCCTTGAGCTGCTTGGGCAGCAGGTGCTTGCGGGCAATGTTGTATTTTTCCACCCGGGTATAGCTGGGCAGCTCGATAACATCCATGCGGTCCCGCAGCGGGCCGGGGATGCTGCCCAGGTCGTTGGCGGTGGTGATAAAGAGCACATGGCTCAGATCAAACGGGATATCGATAAAATGGTCGTTGAAGGTGCTGTTCTGCTCCGGGTCCAGCGCTTCCAGCAGCGCTGCAGCCGGGTCGCCCCGGAAATCCCCGGCCAGCTTGTCGATCTCGTCCAGCAGCATCAGGGGGTTGGCGGTCTTGGCGGTTATCATGGCGCTGATGATCTTGCCGGGCATGGCGCCGATATAGGTGCGGCGGTGGCCGCGGATCTCCGCTTCGTCCCGCACGCCGCCCAGGCTGATGCGCACATACTTACGGCCCAGGCTTTCCGCGATGGAGCGCGCAATACTGGTTTTGCCCACACCCGGAGGGCCTACCAGGCAGATGATCTGTGCCTTGACATCCGGTGCCAGCTTGCGCACCGCCAGCGTTTCCAGGATGCGATCCTTGACCTTTTTCAGGCCGTAGTGGTCACGATCCAGGATCTGCTGCGCACGGCCGATATCCAGATCGTCCACCGTCATGGTGTGCCAGGGCAGATCCAGGCAGGTATCCAGATAGGTGCGGATGACGGTGGCTTCCTGATTGGTGCTCTGCATCCGGGAAAGGCGGTCCACCTCTTTGAGCAGCTTTTTCTCGCTGTCCTCTGCCAGATGCAGCTCCTGGATCTTGCGGCGGTACTCGTCTGCTTCGGCGTGGGTATCGTCTCCTTCGCCCAGTTCATCGCTGATGATGTGCAGCTGCTCGTGCAGATAGTAATCGCGCTGGTTCTTGTCCATGGACTCATTGACCTTTTCCGCGATCTCTTTTTCGATCTTCATCACCTGGCACTCGCGGCGCAGCATCTCCACAAGGCGCTGCAGGCGGCCATTGATGGTGTTCTCGTTCATCACTGCCTGCTTGTCCTCATAGCGGAACAGCAGGTTTGCGGGCATATACTCGCTGAGGAACATGGGGTCATCGCTGGAAACGATGGTAAACACCACATCCTTGGCAAGGCGCGGGTTCATGCCCAGATACTCGTCAAAGCCGCTCTTGAGGGCGCGGAGCAGCGCCTCGGTCTCCACAGTTTCATCGGCTTTGCCGGCACGCACCGGGGCCGGGCGCACGGCGGACAGCAGAAAATCGCCGGTAGTATCCAGTTCCGTCAGCTTGGCGCGGTACTTGCCCTCCACCAGCACCTTGACCAGCTCATCCGACACGCGCAGCACCTGCTTGACCTCGGCCACAACGCCGTAGGCATACAGATCCTGCTGGGCAGGCTCGCTGGTCTCCATCTCCTTCTGTGCAACAAGGAAGACGTTGGAGTTGTTGGCCATTGCCCACTCCACGGCGGCAATGCTCTTTTCCCGCCCGACTTCAAAATGAACAAGGTTGTTGGGGAACACCACCAGCCCGCGCAGTGCGATGGTGGGCAGATGCAGCTCCTTGCGTTCGACCTTGATGGTAACTTTTTCAGACATATACAAACACCTCCCGACTGCCGCTGGATCCTCTGTGCTGCGGCAGCGCTCTCTTTTGGGGTCTTTAAGGTGTATCTGAAAACAAAGAAAATGACGAATATTTCGCAAGCACAAGCGGGATTTAAGGCAAATAGCCGCAGGAATCCTTTGTGGATTTCAAGGCTGTTTAACGCAAAATCCAGCTGTGTTTGTAGAAATAGACTAAATTTTCGACTTTTCAGATACACCCTAGATAAAAATACAGTTGTTTCCTTATTATACAGATTTCCGGCCAAAATGCAACCACCCGCCCGGAACAGTCGGTCAATCGGGGCGGTTCTCGTGGGTGCTAAAGCCCATTTTGCCCAGCGCAGGCAGCAGCGCCCGCAGTGTTACCGAGGTAAGTGCTCCCATCACCAGCCCCATCACCAGCATGACCGGTGCATAGTACAGGGATAACGACGAGGAGATGATGACCCCTGCGCCCAGCAGCTGCCCCACGTTATGGGCCAGTGCACCGCACACCGACAGGATGAACCAGGTGGGCCGCACCGGCAAAAGGTAGTACAGCACCCACATGACAGCCAGCGACAAAAGGCCGCCGCACAGCGAGAGGAACCCCGCCGTGAAGCCGGATACCAGAAAAACGAACAGCGCCTTGAGCACATCCAGCACCAGTGCCTGCCGCGGCCCCATAAAGAACAGCGCATACATGACAACGATGTTGGCCAGGCCCAGCTTCATGCCCGGCAAAAGCCCCGGGATGACCAGCGTGCCCTCAATAAAGGAAAGCGCCATGGCCAGGGCAAACAGCAGACCGGACAGTGCGATGTGCCGTGTTTTTTGATAGTTGCGGTGATTTTTAGGCATAGAGGCTACGCTCCTTTATTCTTCGGACTGCTGGGCCTGCTCGTAGGATTCCTGCTCTTCCATGGCTGCTTCCCACGCGGCGAACAGCTCCTCCTGATGGAAGCGCAGGTCGCTCAGCTCATCGCTTTTCTGGCGCAGCAGGTCAGGGTCGTTGTACACTTCCGGCGAGTTGATCTCGTTATCCAGTTCCACTTCCCGTGCACCGCAGGCTTCCATCTCGTCCTCGCAGGCTTTGATCTTTGCGCGCAGCTCGGCGCGGCGGCGGCGCTGCTCCTTGCCGTAGCCGACCTTGGCGGGTTCGGCCGTTTTCTGGGCGGCCTGCGCCGGGGCAGCACGACCCATCAGGGCATCGTAGCTGGGATAGAGCACCGCCTTGCCATCTTCCAGATACAAGATCGGGCAGGCCAGGCTGTTCATCAGGTGACGGTCGTGGGTGACCAGCAGCAGGGTGCCGGTGTAGGCCATCAATGCCTCGGTCAGGTTCTCGCGGGTATAGATATCCAGATGGTTGGTAGGCTCGTCCAGGAACAGCAGATTGGGCCGTTCCAGCACGATCTCCGCAAAGCGCAGGCGCGCCAGCTCGCCGCCGGACAGTGCCTCACAGGGCTTGAACACGGTCTCGCCCCGGAAGCCCAGCTTTGCCAGATGGCTGCGCACCTCCAGCTCAGTCATGCGCGGATATTTGTTCCAGATAACATCGATGACCCGGCCCTGACCCAGACGGTTCTGCTGCTGCGCAAAGATACTGGGCCTTGCCCCGGTACCCAGCCGCACCATGCCGCCGGAGGGACGGCGCTTGCCGTCCAGCACCTGCATCAGGGTGGATTTGCCCGCGCCGTTGGGGCCTGCAATGATAAGCCGCTGTCCACGGCAGACCGTATAGGTAAAGGGTTCCAGCAGGGTGCGCTCCCCGATCTTGATGCTCAGGTTTTTGAGCATTACCAGCTCGTTCCACGGCTCTACGTCATATTCAAAGCGAAACTTGAGTTGGTTTGTTTCATCCTTGGGGGCCTCGGTGATCTCCAGCTTTTCCAGCTGTTTGCGGCGGCTCTGCGCCATTTTGGTGGTGGAGGCGCGCACAAGGTTGCGGTCCACATAATCCTGCAGCTTTTCCGCCAGCGCCACATCTGCATCGTGCTGCTTCTGGCGCAGTGCATCGGCGGCTTCCTTCTGGGGCAGATAGGTGGAAAAGTTACCCTTATAGGTGTTCATGGTCTGGAAGGATACCTCCCAGATCTTTGTACACACATTATCCAGGAAATAGCGGTCATGGCTGACCACCAGCACCGCACCGGCGTAGCCTTTGAGGTAATTTTCCAGCCATTCCATGGTGGCAAAGTCCAGATGGTTGGTAGGCTCGTCCAGGATCAGCACATCCGGTTTTTCCAGCAGCAGCTTTGCCAGCCGCAGCCGGGTCAGCTCGCCGCCGGAGAGCACGGCAATATTCTTCTGCCAGGTATCCTGGGCAAAGCCCATGCCGGAGAGCACCTTTTTGATGTTTACATCCATGTTATAGCCATCGGCAGCATCCACCACGCTCTGCAGTGCATCGTGCTGTGCCAGCAGGGCGGTGTCCTCGGGGTTTGCAGCCATGCGGCGTTCCAGGATCTGCATCTGCGCCATGGCATCCAGCACCGGCGCAAAGGTGGCGCGCATCTCGCCGTAGATATCCAGCGTATTATCCAGCTTTGCGTTCTGTTCCAGATAGCCCAGGGTCACGCCGTGGGTCACGCTGAACTCGCCCTCGTAGTCCTGATATTCGCCGGTGAGGATCTTGAGCAGGGTGGTCTTGCCTGCACCGTTCTGCCCCACGATGCCGATGCGGTCCTCCCGCTCGACACTGGCGGTCACATCGTGCAGCACGACCTTTTCGCCAAAGGTCTTGCCCAGTTTTTCCAAATGTATCAGCATAATCTTGATCCGTTATCCGTTCTTTTTAAAGTTTCAGCACTGGTGGCGGCGGTTCTTCTGGCCGACATTGGCCAGCTCCTCCGGCTCCATCACCAGCGGATACAGCTCTTCCAGGCTGGCGATCTCGTAGGTGGGGATCACCTTGCCCGGATTCTCGGCGTGGCTGGGGTTGAACCAGCAGGTATCCAGCCCGGCATTGACTCCGCCCTGGATATCGCTGGACAGGCTGTCGCCCACCATCAAAACACGCTCCCGGTTCTCCACCCCCAGGGCGCGCAGGGCGGCATCAAAAATGCGGGCGCTGGGCTTTTCGCAGCCCATCTTCTCGGAGATGAACACATCCTCCATAAAGTTCAGTACGCCGCTCTCGGCCAGACGCCGGGTCTGCACCTTCTGCGCACCGTTGCTGACGATGGCCAGTGTAGCCACCTCCGACAGTTCCCGCAGCACATCCAGCACCTCTGCCCCCAGCAGATCCGGATGGGTGGAAAGCTGTTCCAGATAGTAGCGGTTCATCTCGGCTCCATCGCCGGCGGCATCGATGGCCTTTAAAAAGCGGCCAAACCGCTCGCCAAACAGCTTCTCGCGGCGGATCTGGCCTTTTTCCAGCTGCCGCCACAGTTCCTCGTTGATGGTGCGGTAGGTCTGCACCGTTTCCGCATCCGGCTCGATGCCGTAGTTGACCAGCGTTTCTGCCAGGGCCTTGTTCTCGGCTGCATCAAAGTTGAGCAGCGTATTGTCCGCATCGAACAGGATGCAATAATATTTTGCCATAATCTCTCACTTTCTTTTCTGCATTTCCCACATAGCGTATCAACAGGGAGAAGCCAGCCCCACCCCCTGGCAGAGCTGGCTTCCCATTATTCCGGAACGATCTCATACGCAGCAATGTCCGTTTGCGCCGGTGTGTTGTCCGGGCAGGCCGTCCGGGCATCGCAAGGCGTCAGGCGGCATTTCTGCATTTCTTCTTCCAGTGCGCCGTTCTCCACGTTTTCCCAATCGGTGCCGTAGTAGTCCACACTGCCATCGGTCACATCCTCTTCCCCGGGCAGGGCCGGGGCACGCATTTCTTCCCAGTACATAAGGCTCCACCTTCCTCTCACGCCAGCCTATGCGGCGCGGGCATGGAATGTGCGCTCAGTTTGCAGCTTCCTTGCCGGCACTGACCTCGGCCTTAGAAGAGGCAGACTTCTCCTCTTTGGAAGAAGCGGGCTTCTCTTCTTTAGAAGAAGCGGGTTTCTCTTCCTTGGAGGAAGCAGGCTTTTCCTCTTTAGAGGATGCAGTGCTGCTCTGGGATGCACTGTGCGAACTGCTGCCACTGTGCGCGCTGCTGCCGGAAGAAGAACTGCTGGCAGCAGACGAACTCTCGGATGTACCGTTAGAGGCAGAAGATGCCGGTTTTTCTTCCTTAGAGGAAGCGGGCTTTTCTTCCTTGGAGGAAGCGCTGCCCGCTGTGCCGGAAGAAGATGTACTTCCGGATGCACCGGAAGAAGCAGAGCTGCCGGAGCTGTTGGAACCGGAGCTGCCCGAGCTGCTGCTGGAACTGCTCGAGGTGCTGGAGCTGCTGGACACTGCGCCGCTTACCGTAACTTCCAGCTTGTTGCTGGTCACAATACAGTCGTTATAGCTGGCGGTAGCGTACACCCGGAAGGTAGAACCCAGCATGGCGGGGTCGATCTCTACCTTAACGGTGGTCTTACCGGCAGCCTGGGGCACCTCGGTGCCGTTGGCGTACCAGCGGATGCTGTCGGTATCCAGATATTTGCCCTTGAGGGTAGCTTTAAAGGTATAGGAATCGCCCAGAACGGCCTTGCCGCTGGTGCTGATCTTGATGGAGGCTGCAGCAAACACTGCCGTAACATCCAGATTCTGGCGGAAATTGGTATCGGTGCGGGTGCGCTTGGTCACGCCATCGCTCCATTTAACGAACACGTAGCCATCTTCCGGCACAGCGGTGACCGTAACGGTCTGGTTGGCGCTGGTCACCTTGGCGGTAAGCGCCTTGCCGCTCTCGCTGCCGCTGCTCAGGGTGCCGCCGCCGGATTTATCGACACGGTAGCTGACCTGATACTCCACCTTCTGCTCCGTCTGCTCTGCCGCAGAGGAGGAAGCCGCCTCCGAGCTGCTAGGCGCCTGCACGGCAGAGCTGGGGTTTGCCGTATACTCGGCGCGGGTGGGGATGTTGGCAGTATCCGGGCGGCGATCCTCGGTCTCGTAGGCATGTGTGCGCAGGTAGTTCAGCAACACTTTCAGTCCGGCAGGCCGGAGATGGATATCCCCGTTCTGGTAGTAATCCGCATTGCCGTAACCGCTGGCATCCTTGAGCACCTCGGCGGTGTTCAGGAACTTGATGCCCAGCTGCTCGCACATGGACAGCAGCGCCATATTGAAGTCATCGATGCGGGTCTGATCCATGTGAGGGTAGTTGGAGTGGTTGGCCGGGACCGGCGGCACCGTGTTGACGATGATATCCGTATACGGGTAGCTGGCCTGGATGGCCTGCACCAGTGCGGTGTAGTTGCCGATAAAATCCTCGGTGCTCATGCTGTTGTCGTTGGTGCCCAGCATGATGACCACCCGGCGGGGCTTCATTTTTGCCACCGCCTGGGCGATGGTGTAGCGGGAATCATCCCGCTTAAAGGTAACGATGCCCTCGTTCAGCGCAGCGCTGGTGCCGATGCCCTCTTTGGCGCAGAACTGCTGCAGCGAGATCAGGCCGTTGGCATACAGGCGCACCGTGTTGGAGTCGCCGATGAAAAGGGTCTGGTCCTGATAGGCGCTGCCTGCATCGGCAGTCTCGGTCAGCAGGGCGCTGGAGGTCTCGTTGATCTGGTAGTGATCCGAGATATCCTCGCCCCCTTCTGTGCCCCCTTCCGGCGTTTCAATGGAGGAGCTGTCCGGCTGCTCTACCCCAGGCTTACCGCGCTTGAGCATTGTAAGGGTGATGCCGATGGTCAGCAGCGCGGCCAGTGCACACACGATGCACACCAGCACCGCCTGCTTCTGCATCGGGGTCAGCGTCTGATTCTCCTGTTGGGCGTTGTTTTTCATATTCTCACCATTCTCCTTCCGAACGGATAAAACATCCTGTCATACCCGGGCGGCCAGCAGCTGGTCGGCAAGGTCGGCGCAGCTTTCTGCCAGCAGTACCGGATGGAACGGTTCCAGCTCTTCCCGACTGCCATAGCCATACAGCACACCGGCGGCATCCAGCCCACAGTCGGCAGCGCCGCGCATATCATCGTTGCGGTCGCCCACCATCAGTACCCGTTTGCCCTGCAGTGCAGGCTGGCTGAGCACATAGCGCACTACCTCGGTCTTGGTGTCGCGGCTCTCATCCATGGAGGCACCGCCGATAAAATCGAACAACGGAGCCAGGCCCTGTTCTTCCAGGATGGGGGTGACCACCTTAGTGGGTTTGGAGGTGGCAGTGCACAGGATAAAGCCGGCCTGTTTCAGGCGCTGCAGCATCTGCTTTGCCCCCGGGAACACGGCGCACTCGTGGCTGCCCTTTACCGCGTAGCTCGTGCGGTAAAGATCGGTCGCCTTTTCGATCAGGGCGGGGTCGGTAAAGTGCTCGCCAAAACTTTTGCGCAGCGGCGGGCCGAGATACCGGCGCAGGTTTGTGCCGGACACATCCACACCCATCGTGCGGAAAACTTCTTCCAATGTATGAATGATACCGGGAGCCGAATCGATCAGCGTTCCGTCCACATCAAAGAGAATTGCATCATAATGCAGCAATGTTTCATTCCTCGCTTTCATGGTGATACATCCTATAGTATAGCACAGATTTGGTGCATCAGCAATTCCAACAAAAGATTTTTCTGTATCTTATGCAGATTTTCAGATAAAAAATGCCCGCCCGGCGGCCGGGCAGGCACAGATCAGGGTCACAGCGCAGGGGTAGTGCAGTCGCCGTTTCCCGGGACATAGAGGTTGTTGGAGATAAACTCCAGCTTATCCTTGAGCACAAGCTCCAGGTTTGCCACGGCATGCACCATGTTGGTGGCAGAATCATTCACTTCCAGCAGCTTGCACAGATCCAGCCCTTCCAGGTCCATCGCCTTCTGCATCTTGCGGCTTTCCGCACACAGGATGTGGCTGAGGGCGGTCTCCTGCAGGGCGATGCTCTCCATCAGGTCCACGACCGCCTGATCCAGGCTGACCTTGGGCATTTCCGGGCACTGGGAGCGGGCACAGGGTGTATCGGTCATCATAGGGCAAAACCATCCTTTCCGGTTTGTGTGCCCCATCCTATGCCGGGAGATACGGCTGTGTCACTGCCGGGAAGCAGCGGTACGCACCTTTTCAATAGTATCGCGGTAGCCGCCGGAGCCATACTGGATGCAGCGGTTGATACGGCTGATCGTGGCGGTGCTGATCTCCACCGCCTTGACGATCTGCTCGTAAGTGGCGCCATCCAGCAGCAGTTTTGCGGCCTCCAGGCGCTGCGCCATATCCGAGATCTCTTTAACGGTACACAGGTCCTCAAAGAATGCGTAGCACTCTTCCCGGGTCTCCAGACTGAGGATCGCGTCAAAGAGGGCATCCGTAGTCTCGTTTCTTCTGGAATTTTTCTCAGCCATGTTCCTTCTCCTTATTATAGCAGCAGCGGCCGGCAGCCTGTGCTGCCCTGCCGCAGAGATTTTTCCATTACGCCATTACTTTAGCACTTCAAAGTGTGAAAGTCAAGCCCTGTATGTGAACACTTTTCAATCATCATGGTGTTTATTTTTATTTGTTTCACACATGAAAGAAAATCACCTAAAAATTCTTCTCAGAAAATGAGCCGATTTGGCGCTTCCTCTGAACTTGTGTCCAGAATATTGACAATTCGTGAAAACCGGAATAAAGTAGAACACAATCATTCAGCAAATGCAAGGAACAGGACATGATCTTCTGCAGCACCCTCTTGCAGCGAGCCGCTTCCCGGATGAAAAAGCGGCAGTCAGGAGCAGAAGACCCTCGCCTGCGAGCAGCCTGTGTGAACGGGAGTTTTTCCCCAGTAGCCAGCGCCGTCCAGCCCACGTTACCGGGCGGCATGGCTTATCTGCCATGCGTGGGAGAGTGGCTGTCGGCAGGACAGCAAACGAAGTGGTACCGCGGAGCATTGCATCCACCCTGGCAGGCGGATGCAGAAGCCTTCGTCTTCGGCATATGGCCGGTCGATCCGGCTATGTACCGGGGACGAAGGTTTTTTACGCTCTGCAGGTATGCTTGCCATGCAGCCCACAGTTCCGGCCCTTTTGCCGAGTGAAAAAAGGAAAGAGGTTGAAATCTATGAATACGCTGGTCATCGTATTGATCGCAGCGGTGTGCCTGTTTGGCGCTTATGTGCTTTACGGCCGCTGGCTGGCCAACAAATGGGGCATCGACCCCGCTGCCAAGACCCCGGCTGTTGTCCATGAGGACGGCCGGGACTACGTACCCACCAACGGCTGGACCGTGTTTGCACACCAGTTCAGCTCCATTGCAGGCGCAGGCCCTGTTACCGGTGCCATCCAGGCTGCAGCCTTCGGCTGGCTGCCGGTGCTGCTGTGGGTGCTGCTGGGCGGCATCTTCTTTGGTGCCGTGACCGACTTTGGCGCGCTGTATGCTTCCGTTAAGAATGACGGCAAGAGCATGGGCATGCTGATCGAAAAGTACATCGGCAAGACCGGCCGCAAGCTGTTCCTGCTGTTCTGCTGGCTGTTCTGCGGCATCGTGATCGCCGCCTTTGCGGATATGGTAGCCGGCACCTTCAACGCCTTTGGCACCGATGGTGCACTGGTGGATGCAGCCCAGACCAACGGCGCAGCCGGTATGGTTTCCATCATGTTCATGGTGTTTGCCGTGATCTTTGGCCTGCTGCAGAAAAAGTTCAACTTTACCGGCTGGAAGGAAAGCGTACTGAGCATCCTGTTCATCGTGCTGTCCTTTGTGATCGGTGCAAATCTGCCGCTCATCCTGGGCAAGGCTGCCTGGAGCTACATCACCTTTGTGTATATCTTCTTTGCTGCAGTGCTGCCCATGTGGCTGCTCAAGCAGCCCCGTGACCACATGACCACCTTTATGTTCGTGGCCATGATCGCAGGTGCTGTGGTAGGCCTGCTGGTTGCACATCCCACCATGAATCTGCCCGTGTTTACCGGCTTTACCAACGAAAAGCTGGGCACCATGTTCCCCATCCTGTTCGTCACAGTGGCCTGCGGTGCCGTTTCCGGCTTCCACAGCCTGGTTTCTTCCGGTACTTCCTCCAAGACTGTGGAGAATGAGAAAGATATGCTGAAAGTCGGCTATGGCGCCATGATCCTGGAGAGCCTGCTGGCCGTACTGGCCCTGTGCGTGGCCGGTGCCGCTGCTGCTGCCGATGGCACCCCCGCTGCCGGTACCCCGTTCCAGATCTTCAGCCGCGGCGTTGCCGGTTTCTTTGAGATGTTCGGCGTGCCTGCTTACGCTGCCACCGTATTTATGACCATGTGCGTTTCCGCACTGGCCCTGACCAGCCTGGATGCCGTGGCCCGCATTGGCCGCATGAGCTTCCAGGAGCTGTTCAGCGTGGACGATATGGAGCACGCCGAGGGCTGGCGCAAGCTGTTCTGCAACGTGTACTTCTCCACCTTTATCACCCTGGTGTTCGGCTTTATCCTGACCAAGATCGGCTACGCCAACATCTGGCCGCTGTTCGGCTCTGCCAACCAGCTGCTGAGCGCACTGGTGCTGGCCACCCTGTGTGTGTTCCTGAAAGTGACCGGCCGCAGCAACAAGATGCTGTTCCCCCCGCTGGTCATCATGCTGTGCGTCACCTTTACCGCACTGGTACAGCGCCTGATTGCTATGATCAAGGCCATCAGCAATGCCGCTTCTGTCACCATCCCTGCCGGTGAGACCACCTGGGGTGCCGTGTTCATCGCAAACGGCCTGCAGCTGATTCTGGCTGTGCTGCTGATCGTGCTGGGCCTGAACATCGTGTTCCACTCCTTCAAGGCCTATAAGAAGGCTGAGCACAACAGCGAAGCCAAAGTCTGAACCTGAGAAACCACTCCTTATATAAAAGCAAGGGACTGTTGCACTGCATCGTTGCAACAGTCCCTTGCTTTTTTTACAGATTACAGGCTTCCCAGCTTTGCAGCGCGGCCAGCTGCACCGGGGTATGGAACCAGTGTTCCCCGCCTTCTAAAATCGTGATATGCGCCCGGCTCTGCTGCCGGAACTGCTCGATAGCGGCATGACTGATAAGGGTATCTTCCCAGCCATAAAGCACCTGCGCAGGCACCTTCCAGTGCAGCGGGTGCTCCCGCACCCAGCACAGATACTGCCAGGAGAGCGTTTCGCCCATTTCAGTCGGCATCTCCCCTGCTGCGCGCAGCTGTTCCTCGGTAATATCCGCCTGCTGCATCAGGGCAAGGATCAGCGCTTCCATATCCACCACCGGCGAAACGAACAGGACTTTTTCCGCTTTCTGCGCCTGCAAAGCCTGCATCGCAAACCACGCCCCGATGCTGACACCATATACCCGGATATGCTTCCACACCGGCTGCATCCGGGCATAAACGGCCTGCAGCTCCGGCACCACTACCCAGGGCAGCAGCTTTTCCGGGGCGTTCTGCCGTGCACCATGCTCCGGCAGATCGATAGCCAACACCTGCCAGCCTGCCGCACACGCCGTGCGGGCAAAGCGCAGTGCTTCCTCCTTGCTTCCATGTTTGCCATGGACATAAAGATAGACCTTACGGCTGTGTTTACCGTACAGAACAGCCGGAATGCCTGCGACCTCAATGCATGATCTTTCCATAACGGCTCCCTCCTGCACCGGGCGGCTGTGCGTCCTGTACCCGGTTTTCTCTATGATAGCACAGACTGCCCTTAAACACAAACAGGAAAAGCTCAGATATGTTTCCTGTTTCAGGGGAGCAGAAACGCCTGCGGGCGTTTCTGACCCCCTTCTTCACAAAAGGGGGCCGTAACCGGAAAAAGCATCTGAACCGACCATGTTCGATGTTCTGCAATCAATAGGGTAACGTATCGATTTTCCCTTTTTACTCCTCTTGTGAAAAATGCATCTGTCGCGGCCCGCAGGCCGCGACAGATGCAAACTATCAATAAACTTTCCGCTGTTTATGGCCAGAGCGCAGCGGAGGCCATTCCAGATCGTCCCGCAGGATCCATCCCACGCATGAAAAAAGAGCCACCACACAACGCTGTGCGATGGCTCTTGGGGTAGTTATTCAGGAAACGCTTAGCCGAAGATGTTGATGAGGATACCAGCAGCAACAGCGGAACCGATAACGCCGGCCACGTTGGGACCCATAGCGTGCATCAGCAGGAAGTTGGAGGGGTTCTCGCTCTGGCCAACCTTCTGGGAAACGCGGGCTGCCATAGGCACGGCAGAAACACCGGCAGAACCGATCAGGGGGTTCACCTGGCCACCAGTCAGCTTGTACATGACCTTGCCGCACAGCACACCGGCTGCGGTGCCGAAGGAGAATGCGATCAGGCCCAGCACGATGATGAACAGGGTGCGGGTGTTCAGGAAGGTGTT